>NZ_SPQN01000009.1 GCF_004571065.1 Geodermatophilus sp. DF01-2 | reverse complement strand
GTAAGCGGACCGCCGGCTTTCGCGCTGACGCCGTCCACAGGCCCCGTCCGCCTCCACAAATGCCGGCCAGGCAGGACGGGCACGCCGCGACGTGCGCGCGGTCGGCGTCGGTGACCCCCACCGGCTCGTCGAGCAGCCGGCGCAGCACTCCGTCAGTCGGATGACGCATCTGGGTTCAGCTCCTTGCGCAGGGCGGACTCGGCGCGCCGCACGGTGGTGCCGACGCTGCCGACGGACATGTCGAGGGCGGCCGCCACGTCGGCGTAGCTCAGGCCGCTGTGCCGCAGCACCAGGACCACCGCCTGCTTCCGCGGCAGCCGGGCGAGCGCGGCCCGCACCCGGCTGTGCTCGTCGCGGGAGATCACCGCGTCGGCGACGTCCGGAACGACGGTGGGCTCCCCGCCGGCGGCCTCCTCGCGGGCAGAGCGGCGCCGGCCGGAACGCAACAGGTTGAGCGCGGTGTGGGCGGCGGCCACGGTCAGCCAGCCGCCGGCCTCCTGCATCGGCACCGAGGAGCGGCCGAAGGCGAGGAACACCTCCTGGGCGACGTCCTCGGCCTGGTCCCGCGATCCCAGCACCCGGGCGGCCACGCCGACCACCCGCGGGTAGTCGGCCCGGAAGACCTGCTCGAGGTCGTCCCGGACCTCGCCTGTCCGGTGCGCCCGCTCGGCCCCGCCGCGCCGCGCCGCGAACGCGGCCAGGGCGGGCGCCGTCCGTCCCTCGTGCCGCACCAGGTCCACATCGGTAGAGCACCGCCGGGGCCGAGGATGTGACACCCGCCGAGGATGCCCCGGGACGCCGGCCGGGCGGGACGGGACGCCGGCCGGGCGGGGGGACGTCGCCCGGCGGGCCGAGCCGCTCAGCGTCGCCGCGAGAACACCCACCGGAACGGGCCCGGCAGGCGCACCGACCAGCGGCGTCCCCGCGGGCTGTAGCCGATCGGGCCGACGTGGAAGCTCGAGGACAACCCCCGGCGGCCGAGGTTCAGGTGGAGGGGACCGAGGCGCTTGGTCAGGCGGAAGTGGAACGGCATGGACTCCCCCTACCCGTTCCCGGCTCCCCGTGCCCGTCCGCCCCGTAGGCCCGCGCGGGCCGACATGCACCCGGCGGGGTGGACCCAACGCGGCTGCGAGGCGTTACCGTTCAGGCACGCATGTCCAGTCCCGGCAACGGCGCCGGGGGCGAGCGGAGGGGGTAGCCAGCATGGAGACGAGCGTGGTCGACGTCCCTGATCGAGGGCGGTTCGAGGTCCGGCTCGGCGACCGGGTCGTCGGACTGGCCAGCTACCACGTCGAAGGCGGCACCATGGCCCTGCCGCACACCGAGGTCGACCCCTCCGTCGGCGGCCGCGGCATCGGCTCGGCGCTGGTCGCCGGCGTGCTCGCCGCCGCCCGTGAGCGCGGGCTGACCGTGTTGCCGTACTGCTCCTTCGTGCGCCACTACATCCAGCAGCATCCCGAGGACGTCGACCTCGTCGCCGAGGCCGACCGGCCGCACTTCGGACTGGCCACCGCCGACCGCTGACCCGCTCGGCCGCCTGGCCTGCGCGGCCGCCCACAGCTGCCTACGCTCGCGCGGGTGCCCACCGCGCTGCTCTGGTTCCGTCGCGACCTGAGGCTCGCCGACCACCCGGCCCTGCTGGACGCCCGCGAGGCCGCCGGTCCCGAGGGCGCCGTCCTGCCGCTGTTCGTGTTCGACCCGCGGCTGTGGGGTCCGTCCGGACTGCCGCGGCGGCAGTTCCTCCTCGACAGCCTCGCCGACCTCGGCGACCAGGTGGACGGCGCCCTGGTGCTGCGGCACGGTGACCCGGCGCGCGTCGTGCCGGACCTGGCCCGGGAGGTCGGCGCGGTCAGCGTGCACGTCTCGGCCGACACCGGCCCCTACGGCCGGCAGCGCGACGCGGCGGTCGAGCGGGCCCTCGGCGAGGTCCCGTTCGTGCGCACCGGCTCGCCGTACGCGGTGACACCGGGCCGGGTCACCAAGGAGGACGGGACGCCGTTCCGCGTCTTCTCCCCCTTCGCCCGGGCCTGGCGGGCGCACGGCTGGCGTGCCCCGGCCCCGCGGCCGCGGTCGGTGCCCTGGTGCACCGGCGTCGCCTCCGAGGATCCGCCGCCGGCCCCGGATCTGGGCGGCGTCCGGCTGCCCCCGGCCGGTGAGGCCGCCGCCCGCGCCGCGTGGCGGCGCTTCCGCGACGAGCGGCTGGCCGGCTACCGGGAGAGCCGCAACATCCCGGGCACCGACGGCACCAGCCGGGTGTCGGCCTACCTCAAGTACGGCTGCCTGCACCCGCGCACGCTGCTGGCCGACCTCGCCGACCCCGGCGGCGACTCCGCCGACAGCCTCCGCGACGAGCTGGCCTGGCGGGACTTCTACGCCGACGTCCTCTGGCACCGCCCGGAGTCGGCCCGCGAGCCGCTGGACCAGCGGATGCGCGCGATGACCTACGACACCGGTCCGGACGCCGACGAGCGCTTCACCGCCTGGGCGCAGGGCCGTACCGGTTACCCGATCGTGGACGCCGGGATGCGGCAGCTGCTCGGTGAGGCCTACGTGCACAACCGGGTGCGGATGGTCGTCGCCTCGTTCCTGGTCAAGGACCTGCACGTCGACTGGCGCCGCGGCGCCCGGCACTTCCTGCAGCACCTGGTCGACGGCGACCTGGCCAGCAACAACCACGGCTGGCAGTGGGTCGCCGGCACCGGCACCGACGCCTCGCCCTACCACCGGGTCTTCAACCCCATCCGGCAGGGGAAGGAGTTCGACCCCGACGGCGACTACGTGCGCCGCTGGGTGCCCGAGCTGCGCGACGTCCCGACGCGGTACGTGCACGAGCCGTGGCTGGCGCCGGACGGCGTCCCGGCGGGCTACCCCCGGCCGATCGTCGACCACGCCGAGGAGCGCCGGGTGGCCCTCGAGCGTTACGAGCGGGTCCGCGGCCGCTGACCGGCCGGCCGCGGTGTCACCCGCGTCACCCGGCCGTCGTGGTGGACGTGCAGGCCCGGGGCGAAGCTGGGGACATGAGCTGCCGAGGCGCCCGTGCCTGAGGGCCACACGCTGTACCGGCTGGCCCGGGACCAGTCGCTGGCCTTCGCCGGCCGCCCGGTGCACGTCACCAGTCCGCAGGGCCGCTTCGCCGCCGGCGCGGCGCTGCTGGACGGCCGGGTGCTCGACGAGGTCACCTCCTACGGCAAGCACCTGTTCGCCTGCTTCGGCGCCGACACGCTGCACGTGCACCTGGGGCTCTACGGCAGCTACACCTCCGGCACCGGGACGCCGCCGCCGCCGCGCGGCGCGTTGCGGATGCGCTGGGAGGGTGAGGGGCCCGACGGCGTCGGCGTCTGGACCGACCTGCGCGGCGCCACCGCCTGCGAGGTGCTCCCCGCGCCGGAGGTCGACCGGATCCTCGCCCGGCTCGGCCCCGACCCGCTGCGGCCGCGCAGCGACGGCACGCTCGTCCACCGCCGGATCGCCGGCAGCCGTACCGCCGTCGGCGCGCTGCTCATGGACCAGTCCGTGCTCGCCGGCGTCGGCAACGTCTACCGCGCCGAGATCCTCTTCCGGCACGGGATCTCGCCGTTCCGCCCCGGCCGGGACGTCGACGCCGACCTGTGGGCGCGGGTGTGGGCCGACCTGGTGGTGCTGATGCGCGCCGGAGTCCGGATGGGCCGGATCGTCACCACCCGCCCGGAGCACCGCAACCGCCGCGGAGGCGCCGTCCGGCGGGAGGACGCGCACTACGTGTACCGGCGGACCGGGCTGCCCTGCCGGGTCTGCGGGACGCCGGTGCGCACCGAGGTGATGGTCGGCCGCAACCTGTACTGGTGCCCGGTCTGCCAGGTGGTGTGAGCCGGTGACCGACCGGGCCCGCGCCTATCGTGGGGCGATGGCGAGCCGGGGTCGCGCCCTCGGGGTCGCCGCGCTCGCCGCGGCGTTCCTGGCCCTCGGCACGCCCACGGCGGCGGCCGACCACCGCGACGATCCCGAGGTCGGGTACGACGTCTCGTACCCGCAGTGCGGCGACGACCTGCCCGACGACCCGGCGTTCGCCGTCGTCGGCGTCAACGGCGGGCTGGCCACCCGGCCCAATCCCTGCCTGCCCGGGCAGCTGGAGTGGGCGGCCGAGGCGGCCACCGGCCAGGTGCCCGCGCAGCCCGAGGTGCAGCTCTACGTCAACACCGCCAACCCCGGACAGGTGCGCCACCTGGTGACCACCTGGCCGTCCCGCGGGCTGACCCCCTACGGGCGCTGCGAGGGCGACAACAGCCGGGCCTGCTCGTGGCGCTACGGCTGGGAGCGGGCCGACGTCACGGTGCGGTACTTCTTCGTCCCGGCCGCCGAGCTCGCCGGCGTCGAGACCGACCCCGGCGCGTACACCTGGTGGCTCGACGTCGAGACGATGAACACCTGGCAGACCGGTTCGTCGGCCGCCCGCGCGCGCAACCGTGCGGCGCTCGAGGGGATGGCCGCCCGGCTCAGCGGAACCGGCGCCGAGGTGGGCGTCTACTCCACCGGCTACCAGTGGCGCCGGATCGCCGGGGAGGTCCCGGAGGACAGCCCGCTGTACGACCTGGACAGCTGGTTGGCCGGCTCGACGACCCGCACCGAGGCCCGGGCGACCTGCCGCCGGGACCCGCTGGTGGACGGCGGCCGGGTGGTCCTCACCCAGTACGTCACCGACGGGCTGGACCACGACCACTCCTGCGTCTGACCTACAGCGCGCCCTTGGTCTCGTCCCCGGCCGGGACGGCGGTGAGCACCTGCAGCTCCGGAGCGGCCGCGAGCTTGCCCTCGAGCCGGCGGCTCAGCGCGGTGAACGGCTCTCCCTTGCCGTGCGCGGCCAGCGCCTCGGGGCTGGCCCACTGCTCGATCATCACCAGGGAGTGGTCCCGCGCCTCGTGCAGCGCGTAGCGCTCGCACCCCTCCTCCGCGTGGACCTGCGGGATCGCGGCCAGCAGGGCCTCCCGGACCGCGGCGACGTGCTCGGGCTGCGGGGTGATGGTGGCGACGACGACGACGGACACGGGTTGCCTCCAGGTGTCGGGTTCGGCGCGGGAGCCTGGTGCTTGCCCACCCCGCCGGGTCAGGATGCCTCTCGTGTCGGCCGACGAAGACCCCGGTCCCCCGTCCTCCGCCCCGCCGCTGCGGGTGGCCGTCGTCGGCGCGGGCCCCGCCGGCATCTACACCGCGGAGGCGCTGACCAGGCAGAGGGACGTGCCGGTCGCGGTCGACCTCGTCGACCGGCTGCCCACCCCGTTCGGCCTGGTGCGGCACGGCATCGCCCCCGACCACCCCAAGATGCGCGCCATCCGCGACACGCTGCACCGCGCAGTGGACCACCCGTCGGTGCGCTTCGTCGGCAACGTCGAGATCGGCCGGGACGTCTCCTGCCGCGACCTGCACGCCGCGGTGGACGCCGTCGTCTACACCTACGGCGCGGCCCTGGACCGGCAGCTGGCCATCCCCGGTGAGGAGCTGCCCGGCAGCCTGGCCGCCACCGAGCTGGTCGCCTGGTACACCGGCCACCCGGACGCCGATCGCGCCAAGGTCGAGGCCGCGCTGGCACGGGCGCGGTCGGTCGTCGTCGTGGGCGTGGGCAACGTCGCGCTCGACGTGGCCCGCGTGCTGGCCCGCACTCCCGCCGAGCTCGAGCCCACGGACATGCCGCAGCACGTCCTCGACGCCCTGGCCGCGGCCCCGGTCGAGGAGGTCACGGTCCTGGGCCGCCGCGGGCCCACGCAGGCCACCTTCACCACCCAGGAGCTGCGCGAGCTCGGCGAGCTGGCCGGGGCGACCGTGCTGGTCGACCCGGCCGACCTGGAGCTGGACGCCGCGGCCGAGGAGCGGGCCGCGGCCGACCGGGTCGTCGGCCGCAACCTCGCCGTCCTGCGGGAGTGGGCCGGGCACGTGCCGGAACCCGGCCGGGCGACGGTGACGCTGCGCTTCTTCGCCCGGCCGGTGCGGCTGCTCGGCGAGGACCGGCTGACCGGCGTGGAGGTCGAGCGCACCGTCGTCGACGAGGACGGCCGCGCCTCGGGAACCGGTGAGACGACGGTCCTGCCCGCCGACCTGGTGGTCCGCTCGGTCGGCTACCGCGGCGGCGAGCTGCCCGAGCTGCCCCTCGACCCGCGCCGCGGAACGGTGCCCAACGACCTGGGCCGGGTGCTGCGCAGCGGGCAGCCGTCCCCCGGCGAGTACGTCGCCGGCTGGATCAAGCGCGGGCCGACCGGGGTCGTGGGCACCAACAAGCACGACGCCCGCGAGACGGTCGCCGCGTTGCTGGCCGACGTCGCGGCGGGCGTCGTCCGCCCCGGCAGCAACGGGGACGACGACCTGGTCGCCGCGCTACGGACCCGCGGCGCCGACCCGGTGCTGCTCGAGGACTGGCGGGCGATCGACGCCGCCGAGGTGGCGCTCGGGGCCACCCGCGGCCGGGCTCGCACCACGCTGCACGAGTGGGAATCCCTGCTGGCCGCGGTCCGGGAGGCCGCCGCCCGCGCCCGCTGACCTCGAGCGGCCGAACGGTGTGCGCTGAGGCGTAGTCCGCCCGCCGGGAACTGCGCCTCAGCGCACACCGTCGCCGCGGGGGGCGCTCAGCCCAGCTCGCGCAGCAGCTCCCGCGCCCGCGCCTCGGTGCCGGCGGCGACGAACCGGATGAGCGTCTCGGTGTCCGGCCGCAGCACCAGTGGCGCGCCGTCCGGGGTGAGCGCCACCCCGCCGGCCGCGGCGAGCAGCGCCAGCCCGCCGGCGACGTCGTGCACGTGCGTGCCGCTGCGGTCGAGGTTCTGCCAGGCGCCCGCGGCGCCGTCGGCGACCAGGCAGACGTCGACGGCGGTGCACCCGGTGACCCGCACCCGGCGCGCGGTCCGCGGGACCTGCACGGCCGACCCGGACGGCGCGGTGGGCGCGACGACGGTCCCGGCGTCCCGCGGGCGCACCGGCACGCCGTCGCGGTACGCCCCGGCCCCGACCGCCCCCCTCCAGCGGCGGCCCGAGGACAGGTCGGCCACCAGACCGGCGACCGGGCGGCCGTCCCGGACCAGCGCGGCGGAGAACGCCCACGGCGCCAGCCCGGCCCGGAAGTTCCCGGTGCCGTCGAGCGGGTCGAGCACGACCCACGGCTGGTCGCCGGGGACCGGGCGGTCCGAGCGCTCCTCGCTCAGCACGGTCACGCCCAGCGGACGCAGCGCATGCGCTGCGGCCAGGTGCGCGGCCTCGTCGGCGCCCAGCGAGGGGCTGCCGTCGGACTTGGTGGCGTCCTGACCGGCGTCGCGGGCCAGCGCCACGGCGACCTCGACCCGGGTGGCGGCGAGCGCGGCGGCGTGCAGGAAGCGCTCGGCCAGCGGTGCCCGGGCCGGGGGCGGCAGGACCGGCAGCACATCGCCGCGGAGCCCGTCGCGCACCCGCTCGCAGCCCCAGCCCGCGGCAGCGGCGAGGACCGCGGGCTGGTCGATGCGGACGCCCCGGCGTCGCACCAGCACCGCCTCGGCCCTCCCGTCGTCGGCCCACTCCCGCCGCAGGAGCCCCCAGAGGTCCAGCGGCCCCACCAGCAGTCGCAGCGCCGGGTCGTGCAGGGCGGCGGCGAGCGCTCCGGGTGCGGCCCCCGAGGCGGCAGCCACGGCCCGTACCTGCTCGCCGGTCGTGGCCACCCGCAGGTCGAGGGGGCCGGGGTCGGCCCGCCACTCGTATCGGGGCTCAGCCACTGTTGCGCAGCGCCGTGGCGATGCCGTTGATGGTCAACTGGATGTTGCGGCGGACCAGCTCGTCGTCGGGGCCCGCCCCACCATCGACACTGCGGCGCCGGCGCAGCATCTCCACCTGCAGGTGGTGCAGCGGCTCGAGGTAGGGGAACCGGTTGCGGATCGACCGCTCCAGCGACGGGTTGTCGGCCAGCAGCCGGTCGTCGCCGGTCACCGCCAGCAGCATCCGGACGCTGCGCTCGTGCTCGGCGGTGAGCTGGTCGAACACCCGGTTCCGGAGCTCCTCGTCGGGCACCAGCCCGGCGTAGCGGGCGGCCAGGTCGAGGTCGGTCTTGGCGAGCACCATGCCCATGTTGGACAGCATCGTGCGGAACCAGGGCCAACGCCGGTGCAGCTCCTGCAGGCGGGTCAGGCGTCCGTCGTCGCCGTCGACCCAGGACTCGAGCGCGCTGCCGGTGCCGTACCAGCCGGGCAGCATGATCCGCGCCTGCGACCAGCTGAACACCCAGGGAATGGCGCGCAGGTCGCCGATCGAGGCGCCGGCCTTGCGCGACGGCGGCCGGCTGCCGATGTTCAGCTCGGCCAGCTCGCCGATCGGGGTGGCCGTGCGGAACCAGTCGACGAACCCCGGTGTCTCGTGGACCAGCGCGCGGTAGGCCTGCTGGGCGCGGGCGGCGAGGTCGTCGAGCAGGGCGTAGGCGGACCCCGCGTCGTCCCCCAGCCCCTCGGTGTCGAGCAGGGTGGCCTCGAGCGTGGCGGCGACCATGGCCTCGAGGTTGCGCCGGGCGCGGTCGGGCTCGGCGTACTTGGCGGCGATGACCTCACCTTGCTCGGTGATCCGCAGCGCCCCGGCCACCGCACCGGGCGGCTGGGCCCGGATCGCGTCGTAGCTCGGGCCGCCGCCGCGGCCGACCGTGCCCCCGCGACCGTGGAACAGCCGCAGCCGCACGCCCTCGCGCCGGGCGACCTCGACCAGCGCGAGCTCGGCCCGGTACAGCGCCCAGTTGGCGGCGAGGTAGCCGCCGTCCTTGTTGCTGTCGGAGTAGCCGAGCATGACCTCCTGCACGTCGCCCCGGTTGCCCAGCAGCGCTCGGTAGAGCGGCTGGCCGAGGACGGCGGTCATCGTCTCCGCGGCGCGCTGCAGGTCGCCGATCGTCTCGAACAGCGGTGAGATGCCGACCGGGCACGTCGGGCCGCCTTCGCCGTCGGGGTCGAGCAGGCCGACCTCCTTGAGCAGGACGGCGACCTCCAGGACGTCGCTGACCGACTCGCACATGCTGATCACGTAGTTCGGGATGGCCCGCGGACCGAGCTCGCGCACCTGCTCGGCGGCGGCGAGCAGCACGTCGACCTCGCCGCGGGCCAGCTCGGAGAGCTCGGCGTCCGGGCGCACCAGGGGCCGGCGCATCCGCAGCTCCCCGGTGAGCAGCTCGACCCGGGCGGCCTCGTCCAGTGCGGCGTAGTCCGGGCAGACCCCGGCCCACGCCAGGAGCTCGGCGAGGACGTCGGCGTGGACGCCCGCGTTCTGTCGCATGTCCAGGCCGGCCAGGTGGAACCCGAACACCTCCACGCCCTCCCGCAGCCTCGCCAACCGGTCGTCGGCCAGCGCGCCCCCGCCGTGCGTGCGCAGCGAGGCGTCGATGGTGGCGAGGTCGGCCAGCAGCTCGTCCGGAGCCGCGTAGGGGACGAGCGCGGCGTGCGGCGGCGGGCCGGGAACCGACCCGAGCACCTGCTGCGCGGTGGCGGCCAGCCGCGCGTGCATGCCGTACAGGGCCCGCCGGTAGGGCTCGTCGGCGCGGAACGGCGAGTCGTCGCGGGAGGCCTCGGCCAGGCGCGCCAGCTCCGGCGTCGACGTGATCAGCCGGTCGGACATCGACAGCTCGTCGTGCAGCGCCAGCAGCTCGGCCAGGTGGTGGCCCAGCGCCGTCTCGGCCTGCCGCGTGCTGGCCCGGCGGACGGCGTCGGCGGTGACGAACGGGTTGCCGTCGCGGTCACCGCCGATCCAGGAGCCCGGCAGCAGCATCGGACGCTGCAGCAACCCGGCCGACGGCCACCGCTCGCGCAGCGCCCGGCGCAGCTCGGCGTTGATCGCCGGGACGACCTCGAACAGCGACAGCTCGTAGTAGCGCAGCGCCTCGTCGATCTCGTCGGCCAGCCGCAGCCGGGACAGCCGCAGCAGCGCGGTCTGCCACAGGGTGAGCACCGCCCGCTCCAGCTCCGCCGACCACGCCGGGTCGTCGACCTCCCCGGGGGCGGAGCGGTCGCGCCGGCGGATCAGCTCGGTGACCTGCCGCTGGACGCGGAAGACCGTCCGGCGGCGCACCTCGGTCGGGTGCGCGGTCACGACCGGGCACACCAGCGCCCCGGACAGTTCCCGGCCGACGACGTCGGGATCGAGGTGCTCGGCGTCGAGCAGGTCGAAGGTGGCGGCCAGGCTGCCCTTCTGGGGCGGGGAGCCCTCGAGTCGGTGGAAGCGGCGGCGGCGCTCGTGGTGGATGTCCTCGGCGAGGTTGGCCAGCAGCGAGAAGTGGCTGAACGCCCGGATGACGTGGTTGGCCGCGCGGACGTCGAGGTCGCCGAGCCGGGCCGCGATCTGGGTGCGGTCGACCTCCGAGCGGCGCACCCGGAACGCCTCCACGCGGGTGGACTCCACGAGGTCGAGGACGTCGTCCCCGGACTGCTCGCCGATCACCTTCCCGAGGACCCGGCCGAGCAGCCGGATGTCCTCGCGCAGCGGGGCGTCGGCGCCGTCCCCCTCGGCTCCCCCGTGGTGGCGCAGGTCGGCGACGTCGACGGTGGCTTCGGACACCTGGCGAGTATCGACCGTCCGGATGCCACGTGCGCGCCCCGGGAGGTGCCTTTCGCACGGGACAGGCACCTCCCGGTGGGCTGCTCGGCGCGCACCGGGCCCGCCGCGCCGGGACGATGCAGGCGTGCTCCGACTCCCCGCCACCCCCGTTCCCGGCCTCGCCGCCGCCCAGCACGGCGAGGGTCCCACCTGGGACGCCGCCCGCGGCGAGCTGCTGTGGGTGGACATCGCCGCAGGGCAGGTGCGGCGGGCCGCGGTCGCCGGCGACGGCATCCTCACCGAGACCGCCACCCACCGCGGCGGGGGCACGGTCGGCGCCGTCGTCCCGGCGGCGGACGGCGGGTGGCTGCTCGCCGCGGACGGCGGCTTCACCTCCCTGGCCACCGACGGCACCGCCCGGGTGCTGGTCGATCTCGCCGGCGAGGGCGGCACCGAGGCCGACGGCGGCACGCGGATGAACGACGGCGCCTGCGACCGCGCCGGGCGGTTCTTCGCCGGGACGATGGCCTTCGACCAGCGGCCCGGCGCCGGCGCTCTCTACCGCCTCGACCTCGACGGCACCGTGACGACCGTGCTCGACGGGCTGACGATCTCCAACGGGATCGACTGGTCACCGGACGGGCGCACCGTCTACCTCGCCGACTCGGGCCCGGGGGTCGTGCACGCCTTCGACTACGACCTCTCGGCCGGGACGTTCGGCGCCGGCCGGGTGCTGCTCGAGTTCGACGGCGCGGACGGCGTCGCCGACGGGCTCACCGTCGACGACGAGGGCTGCCTCTGGACGGCGCTGTGGGGCGGTGGGCAGGTGCGGCGGTGGTCGCCGGACGGGGAGCTGCTCGCCGTCGTCGAGGTCCCGGTGGCGCAGACGTCGAGCTGCGCCTTCGCCGGGCCGGGCGGCGACCTGCTGGTGGTCAGCACGTCCGCGGAGGGGATGGACGACGCCGCGCGGGCCGCCCAGCCCGACGCCGGCCGGCTGTTCACCGCCCGGCCGGGGGTGACCGGCCCGCCGGCCAACCCCTACCGCGGCCCACTGGAGGGACTGCGCCAGCGGTGAGAGCCTGGAACGGCCACCCTCCAGGGGCCCGCGCCGAGCTGGCGAGGCGTGGGGAGGAGGGTGGTCCTTTCTCAGCCGCCGAGCTCGCGCAGCGCTCGCGCGGCCAGGTCGTCACCGTCGGCCGCGCCGAGCCGGAAGTGCTCCACCGCGCCGTCCAGGTCGCCGCGGTCGGCCAGCAGCACGGCCAGGTTGTGGTGGCAGTAGGTGTCCCCGGCGGCGATGCCCGCCCGGTAGGCCTCCTCGGCCGCCTCGACGTCGCGCAGGTCCTCAGCGTAGAAGTTGCCCAGCGGCAGCCAGGCCTGCGCCTCGCCCAGCTTCGCGCCGCGCTCGAGGACGAACCGCGCCTCCCCGGCCCGGCCGGTGCAGCGCAGCAGTGCGGCCAGCGCCACGCGGGCGCCGGGGAAGCGGTCGGCCCCGGCGCGCAGGTCCACCTCGAGGGCCGGGTCGTGCGAGGCGGCCCACCGCCAGCAGGCGGCCACGGCGGCGGCGGCGTCGTCCCCCGCCGTGGCCAGCTCGGCCGCCACGGCCAGGGCCTGTTCGTGTTCGCCCTGCTCGTTGAGCAGGAACGCCAGCTGCAGTCCCCCCTGGGTGTCGCCGGCCGCGCCGGCGCCGCGGTAGGCCCGCATCGCGCCGGCGAGGTCACCGAGCTCCTCGAGCACCAGCCCGAGGTTCACCCACGCGTCGCGCTCGCCGCCGGCCAGCGCCTGCTCGTAGGCGGCCACCGCCTCCTCGACGCGGCCCCGCGCGGCCAGGGAGTTGCCCAGGTTGAACCAGCCGAGCGAGTCCCCCAGCTCGGCCGCCCAGCGGAAGCAACGCTCGGCGTCCTGGCCACGCCCGGCATCGGCCAGGTCGCAGCCCAGCTCGATGACGGCGTCGGCGTCCCGGCAGGCGCGCAGCCGCCGGAGGCGCCCGTCGAGGTCCTCCCGCATGGGGCGATCATCACCGCGGGCGGGCACGCCGTCGTCCCCCCGCCGGGCGGTCTCACCCGTCGGAGGCGGTGTGCGTCACCCGGCGGTGGTCAGCCGTTTCCATGGGCCGACTCCGCGCCTCGGTCCGCTCCTGGCCGACGTCGTCGTCGCCTCCGCGGTCGCTGCGATGCGATCTCGGCCGTCCTCAGCCGCCGAACGCCTCCCGCCAGGCCGGCATCAGGGACTCCTGGCTCCACCCGAGGTACGGCCGCTGCTGGTCCCCGCCGATCTGCACCAGCGCCAGGTGGGTGAAGCCGGCGTCGGCGTAGGCCTTGGCGGCCTCGATCACCGCGTCGACGTCGTCCCCGCAGGGGATGCTCCCGGCGACGTCCTCCTCGCGGACGAACTGGCTGGCCGCCTCGAAGCCCGCCGTCCCCGGCAGGTCGGCGTTGACCTTCCAGCCCAGCCCGAACCAGCGGAACAGGGAGTGCGCCCGCTTCACCGCGGCGTCGCGGTCGGTGTCGTAGCAGATCGGCATCTGGCCCACCCGGGGCTTGCCGGCACCGCCGGCGGCGTCGAAGCCCTCGAGGAGCTCGGCCTGCGGCTCGGTGGCGATCAGGACGTCGGCGTATTCACCGGCCAGCTGGACCGACTTCTCGCCCGACACGGCGACGCCGATCGGCACCCCGCCCTCGGGGCGGTCCCAGATCCTCCCGCCGTCGACGTCGTAGTACTCGCCGTGGAAGGTGGTGTAGCCGTCGGAGGTCAGCAGCTCGCGGATGATCTGCACCGCCTCGGCGAACATCTCGTGGCGGACGGCGACCGGCGGCCAGCCCTCCCCGACCACGTGCTCGTTGAGGTTCTCCCCGGCGCCCAGGCCCAGGGTGAAGCGCCCGTCGGCGAGCAGCTGCAGAGTGGCCGCCTGCTGGGCCACCACGGCCGGGCGGTAGCGGATGATCGGACAGGTCACGTAGGTCATCAGGTCGATGCGGCTGGTGGCCTGGGCGGCGGCCCCCAGGGTGACCCAGGCGTTGGGCGAATGGCCCATCTCGTCCAGCCACGGGAAGAAGTGGTCGCTGCTGACCGCGAAGTCGAAACCCGCCTCCTCCGCGCCCACCACGTGGCCGACCAGGTCCTTCGGCCCGGCCTGCTCGGTCATCATCGTGTAGCCCAGCTGCATGCCCATGCCGCCGCGCTACCCGGGCTCCACGGCACCCAACCCGGTCGCGGTCGGCGAGATCGGCGATCTCGCCGGCCTCCCTGCAGGTGGAAGGAACCCCTCCTCCCCACCGTTGAAGGACCCCGTCCTCCTCATCCCTCGCAAGCTCGGCATGAGCCTCTGGACGGGGCCGGCGGCGGTGCCCGGGAGGGGGCCGATCGGGGGCAGGGAGGTCCTTCCTCAGGCGCGCTCGGCCCGCAGTGCCTCGCGCAGCTTGGTCTTCCCGCTCGTGCGCAGGAGGGCGCCGGCGTAGACCCGCCCGCCGAGGCGGACGACGAGCGCGATCGCCACCAGCATGAGGACGACGGCCAGCGCCACCTCCCAGCCCACGGCCTCCCCGGCCGCCTGCCGGACCGGCATCACCAGCGGCGACATGCCGGGGACGAAGGAGGTCACCGTGGCGAGCGTGCCCGCGGGGTCGCCGGCCGCCTGGACGGCCACGATGAACGCGACGATCAGCACCATCGACGCCGGCATGAGCACGCTGCCGAGGTCCTCCTGCCGGCTGACCAGCGACGCCGCGACGGCGAAGACGGAGGCGTAGAAGGCGTAGCCGAGGACGAACCAGGCGACGACCGTGGCCACGGTGCCGATGACCTCCCCCGGCACGTCGACCACGTCGAGGGCTAGCGCCGCGGCCACTCCCACCACGCCGATGACCACGATCTGGCCGAGGCCCAGCAGGCCGAGGCCGAGGATCTTGCCGGCGAGCAGCTGCCACGGCCGCATGGTGGCCAGCAGCAGCTCCACCACCCGGCTGGACTTCTCCTCCACGACGCCCTGGGCCACGAACTGGGCGAACAGGATGAGCAGGCCGTAGAGGACGACGACGCCGATCACCGCGACGACCACCTGCTGGCCGTCGTCCGCCGCCCCGTCGAGCGGCGTGACCGCCACCTCGGGGAGGGACTGGAGGTCGACGCCGGCCTCCAGCAGACGGTCGGAGATGGCCAGCCCGCTGACCGCGCCGTCGACGACGGCCTCCAGGGTCGGATCGCGGTCGATGACCAGCAGCTCGGGGCCGCGGCCGGCGCGGCCCAGGAGCGCCGCGTCGACCTCCTCGGCTCGGACCGCGGCCCGCGCCGCGGCCTCGTCGGCGTAGTCGACGACCTCGACGTCGACGCCCACCGCCTCGGCCTGCGCCTCGACGGCGGGCCCGAGCCGGCCGTCGCCGCCCACGAGGCCCAGCCGGCTCGCGTCGCTTCCGGAGTTGACCGCCACCTGGAAGGCCATGGCGCCCAGCAGCAGCACGATGATGACGACCGAGCTGATGACGAAGTTCTTGTCGCGGATGCGGCTGGAGACCTCCCGCGCGGCGACCAGCCGGACCAGCCCGGCGCTGCCCGGGGTGCGGGGCTCGGACGACGTCATGCGGCGACCTCCCCGGCCGGCTCGGCGACCGCCTCGCGGAACAGCTCGACGAGGGTCGGCTCGCGCCAGGCGAAGTGGGTGACCCGGCCGGTGCGCAGCGCCGCGGCGAGCACCGTCTGGTCGTCGGTGCCGGCGTCGAGCTCGAGCAGCGTGTCACCGGCCCGCTCGGACACCACCCGCACGCCGGGGAGCGCGGCGGCCCAGCCCGGCGGTGCGTCCGGGACGACGACCCGCAGCACCCGGCCGGCCTCGCGACGGCGCAGCTCGGCGACCGGTCCGGTGGCGACCATGGCGCCCCGGGCCAGGATGCCGACGGAGTCGCAGAGCCGCTCCACCAGGTCGAGCTGGTGGCTGGAGAAGACGACCGGCACGCCGCCGCGCACCTGTTCGAGCAGCGCCTCGGCCAGCGCGTCGACGCCGACCGGATCCAGACCGGAGAACGGCTCGTCGAGGATGAGCACCTCCGGCCGGCTGACCAGGGCCGCGGCCAGCTGGACCCGCTGCTGGTTGCCCAGCGACAGCTTCTCCACCTGGTCGCCGCGGCGCTCACCCAGGCCGAGCCGGTCGGCCCAGTGCTCGGCGGCGTGGGCGGCCGCGCCGGCGTCGAGCCCGTGCAGCCGGGCGAAGTAGGCCAGCTGCTCGCCGACCCGCATCTTCGGATAGAGGCCGCGCTCCTCGGGCATGTAGCCGATCCGGCGGCGGAGCGCCTGGTCCAGCGGACGGCCCCGCCAGCGCACCTCGCCGGCATCGGCGTGGGCCAGACCCATCGCGATCCGCATCGTCGTCGTCTTGCCGGCCCCGTTCGACCCGCAGAAACCGAACATCGACCCCGGGGCGACGGTGAACGAGACGCCGTCCAGGACCCGGTTGCTGCCGTAGCTCTTGTGCAGCCCGTCGAACTCCAGCACGCGCGCTCCCCCCGGACGTGGACCTGGACCGGGGCCGACGGTATCGGGCGCCGGTCAGGGCAGGCGGGCCCCGCCCCGCAGCGCGGCCACCGTCGCGGCCGGGCCGCCGCCGTCCACCAGCCAGGCCGTCCCGTGCCCGGCGACCCGCGCGCCGTCGGCGTCCAGGTGGACGGCGGTGTCCTCGTCGAGCGCCAGCCCCCGCCCTCCGCCGGCCACGGCGGTGAGCAGCCGCGGCAGGGTCCCCCACTGCGCGCAGTGCACGTCGACCGTCCACGGCACCAGGCCCAGGCTGCCGACGACGGCCACCTCGTCGAGGTCCTCGGCGGCGTCCTCCGGGCAGACCCGGACGCCGCCCGCCCGCCACCCGCCGACGACGGCCCGTCCGGCGGCCACGGCCGCCCCGGCGGAGAACCCGGCGTAGGGCCGCTCCCCCGAGGACAGCCACGAGCGCAGCTCCCCGGCGACCGGCGCCAGCGCCTCGGCGTAGGCCGGGGTGAGCCCACCGCAGACCAGCAGGGCGTCGGCGTCGCCGAGGGCGGCCACGTCGAGCCGCCCGCCCAGCGGCACCAGCACCGGGACCGGCTCGCACGGCGCCGTGCGCCGCAGGACCTCGGCCCACCGGCCGAACTGCGCTTCGCCGTCGCCCTCGTCGAGCACCAGCGTGGCGACGCCGGGCCCGGTGCCCGCGGCCTCGAGGAAGGGCCCGTACACGGCGGCGGTCGCGGACGGGTCCCAGCCCCCGCCGATCAGGTGGACGGTGCGCAACGCAGGCCTCCTCGCAGTCGGCGGGCGGGCCGCGACAGTCTGCCCTGCGGCGCGGGCACATCTGCGGTCTGATCGAGCCATGTCTGATCGGCACACGAGCCAGGAGAACGTGCCGGCGCAGCCGCCGACCGGGGTCGGGCTGGACGGCCTGCGTGGGGCGGCGGCCAACTGCCGGGCCTGCGAGCTGTGGGAGCCGGCCACCCAGACCGTCTTCGGGGAGGGGCCGGAGACCGCGCGCGTCGTGTTCGTCGGGGAGCAGCCCGGCGACCAGGAGGACCGCAGGGGCGAGCCGTTCGTCGGTCCGGCCGGCCGGTTGCTGGACCGGGCGCTGACCGACGCCGGCATCGAGCGCCGCGACGCCTACATCACCAATGCGGTCAAGCACTTCCGCTTCACGCCCACGCCCAAGCGGCGGCTGCACCAGACCCCCGGCCCCGAGCACCTGCGGGCCTGCCGGCCGTGGCTGGAGGCGGAGTTCGCCGTCCTGCAGCCGGAGGTCGTCGTCTGCCTGGGCGCCACCGCGGCCAAGTCGCTGATCTCACCGTCCTTCCGGATCACCAAGGACCGCGGGCAGCTGCTGCCCTGGACCCCGCCCGGCGTGGCCCGCGCCGAGGCCGGCGACGACACACCGGCCGACGACGACGAGGACGCGCCGCACCAGACCTGGATGCTGGCCACCACGCACCCCTCGGCCATCCTGCGCACGCCCGACGACGCCCGCGCGGCCGCCTACGACGCCCTCGTCGCCGACCTCACGGTGGTCGCGCACGCGCTGGCGTGAGGGGCCCTGGCGCAAGGGTGCAGCGGGCCCCTCCGACGCGGCCCGCCGAGCCCTCAGGAAGATGGGGTCGTCGGCCGGCCCTCGCCCCTCTCGGGGGCGGGCGAGGACGGCCGGAGCTCCTCCGCCGGCACGGTGTCCCAGGCCGAGCGCGAGGCGCGGAAGGCCCAGAACGAGGGCACGACCAGCGCGACCACCACCATCGCGACGACGACCACCACGCCGCCGGAGACCATCGCGGTGGTCACCCCGGCCGCGCTGGCGATCGCGCCCGCCCGCAGGTCGCCGAGCCGCGGGCCGCCGGCGACGACGACGAGGAACACGCCCTGCATCCGGCCGCGCATCTCCTCCGGGGCGGCCAGCTGCAGCATCGAGGAGCGCAGCACGGCGCTGACCATGTCCCCGGCTCCGGCCACCGCCAGGCAGACGACCGCCACCCACAGCGTCGAGGCGAAGCCGAAGCCGATGATCGCCACGCCCCACACCACGATCGCCACCAGCACGACGGCGCCCTGCCGGTCCACCCGGGACACCCACCCCGAGGTCAACCCCATGAGCAGCGCACCGATCGAGATGCCGGCGAAGAGCCAGCCCAGGCTGTTGGGCGAGTCGGCGTAACGGCCCTCCGCCAGCTCCGGGAAGACCGCCTGCGGCCAGGCGAAGAGCATCGCGACGACGTCGACGACGAAGGTCATCAGCAGCACCGGCTGGGTGCGCAGGAAGGCGAAGCCCTCCCCCACCCCGCGCACCGCGGCCCCGAGCTGCAGCGGCCCGGCGTCCCGTCCCGGGGGCAGCGGCGGCAACCCGCGCAGCAGCAGGACGGCGACGAGGAAGCCGAGCGCGTCGACCGCGTACGTGACCGGCAGGTTCCCGACGGCGATGAGCAGGCCGGCCAGCAGCGGCCCGACGATGACGCCCACCTGGCGCACGGTCATGGCCAGCGCGTTGGCCGCCGGGACGCCGTCGATCCCGACGATCGCGGGGATGACGGCGCTGCGGGTGGGCTGGTTGACCGCGGTGAACCCGGACAGGAAAGCGGTGAGCACCCACAGCAGCACCAGGTTGCCGCCGCCGGGCAGCAGCGCCTGGAGGGCGAGCAGGGCACTGGTGACCGCCGACCCGACGCCGGTGAGGAGCATCAGTCGCCGGCGGTCCGTCGAGTCGGCGATCGCGCCGCCCAGCAGGCCGAAGACGACGAGCGGCACCAGCGCGACGACCGAGGTGACGCCGACCAGCAGCGACGAGCCGGTCAGCGCGTAGACCTGGTACGGGACGGCGACCAGGGTCATCTGCTGGCCGATCATCGTAGCCGCCACGCCCCAGAACAGCCGCCGGTAGTGCGGGTTGCGCAGCGGGGTGGTGTCCATGGCCCAGCCGCGGCGGGGCCGGGGCGGCAGCGGCACCGGCTCCTCGACGGGACCGCCGCCCTCGACCGGGTCGACGGGGTAGGGCGCCGAACCGGTTGCGCCCGGGGACCCGGTCACGGCGCGAGGCGCTGGACGACCCAGCCGCCCCTCTCCGCCATGCCGTGCCCCCCGGCGGCGGACCGGACGAAGCGGAGCCGGTCGTGCAGCCGGTCGGCCCCGCCCTGCCAGAACTCCACCCGGTCGGGCACCACCCGGTACCCGCCCCACACCTGCGGGCGCGGCAGCTTGCCCTCGGGGGTCTCGGCGTCCAGCCGGCGCAGCCTGGCCTCCAGCTCGTCCCGGGAGTCCACCGGGGTCGACTGGACCGAGGCCGCGGCGGCCAGCTGCGCACCGCGGGGCCGCGGGTCCCACAGGTCGTCCGACGCCGCCGCGCCGATCCGCTCGACCCGACCGGTGGCCCGCACCTGGCGCTGCAGCGCGTGCCACGGGAAGACCAGCGCCGCGCGCGGGTTGACGGCCAGCTGGGCGCCCTTGGCGGAGGCGTAGCTGGTGCCGAAGACGAAGCCGTACTCGTCGTAGCCCTTCACCAGCACGATGCGGGCGTCCGGGGCCCCGTCGGCGTCGGCGGTGGCGACCACGACCGCGTTGGGCTCGGGCAGTTCGGCGGCGACGGCGTCGGCGAACCAGCGGTCGAACTGCTCGACCCACGTGGGAGCGAGGTCGGCCTCCCGGAGCCCCCGGGCTCCGTAGTCCCTGCGCATGCGGGAGAGGTCGGGCACGCGGCCCATGCTGTCACCGCCCTCCGGCCGGGGTGCGCGGCCTGCCTGCGCCCGCCCCGGGTGTCCCCGGCGTGTCGGCACGGCCTAGGGTCGAGAACCGCAGTCGTGCGCCGCTCCGTGCGCGCACGAGTCCCGCGCGCAGAGGAGCATGCGAGATGGCCGACGACTTCGTACCCGGCCTGGAGGGCGTCATCGCCTTCGAGACGGAGATCGCCGAACCGGACAAGGACGGCGGCGCGCTCCGCTACCGCGGCGTCGACATCCAGGACCTGGTCGGCAAGGTCACGTTCGGCAACGTCTGGGCGCTGCTGGTCGACGGCAAGTTCGGCCCCGGTCTGCCGCCGGCCGAGCCGTTCCCGATCCCCGTGCACAGCGGCGACGTGCGCGTCGACGTCCAGGCCGCCCTGGCCATGCTGGCCCCGTTCTGGGGGTACCGGCCGCTGCTGGACATCGACGCGGCGACCGCCCGCGACCAGCTGGCCCGGGCCGCGGTCATGGCGCTGTCCTACGTCGCGCAGTCCGCCCGCGGCATCGGCGTCCCGGCGGTGCCGCAGTCGCGCGTCGACGAGGCCGCGACCATCGTCGAGCGGTTCATGGTCCGCTGGCGCGGCGAGCCCGACCCCCGCCACGTCGCCGCCGTCGACGCCTACTGGACCTCGGCCGCCGAGCACGGCATGAACGCCTCCACCTTCACCGCCCGCGTGATCGCCTCCACCGGCGCCGACGTCGCCGCGGCGATGTCCGGCGCCATCGGCGCCATGTCCGGCCCGCTGCACGGCGGCGCGCCGTCCCGCGTGCTCGACACCCTGGACGGCGTCGAGAAGGCCGACAGCGCGGAGAAGTACGTCAAGGACCTGCTCGACCGCGGCGAGCGGCTGATGGGCTTCGGCCACCGCGTGTACCGCGCCGAGGACCCGCGCGCCCGCGTGCTGCGCCAGGCCGCCGAGGACCTCGGCGCCCCGCGGTTCGAGGCCGCCCTGGCGCTGGAGCAGGCCGCGCTCAACGAGCTGCGCGAGCGCCGTCCCGACCGGCCGATCGAGACCAACGTGGAGTTCTGGGCGGCCATCGTCCTGGACTTCGCCGAGGTGCCCAGCCACATGTTCACCTCGATGTTCACCTGCGCCCGCACCGCCGGCTGGTGCGCGCACATCCTCGAGCAGAAGAACACCGGCCGCCTCGTGCGCCCGTCGGCCCGCTACATCGGCCCGGCGTCCCGCACGCCGGAGGAGGTCGAGGGGTTCGACACGATCACCACCAAGGCCGTCACCGAGGTCGCGCCGGCCTGAACGAGGACCTCCCTGCCCCCCCACCGTGGAAGGACCCCGTTCTCCCCACCCCTCGGGGAAGGACCCCGTCCTCCTCACCGCTCGCAAGCTCGCGGTGAGCCTCTGGACGGGGCCGACCCGGAACGGGGCCACGGCGGGACCCTGCAGGGAGGCCGCCCGTCCTCCCCATCCCCCGAGAGGCAGCTCCCCCGGATGAGCATGACCATCCCCGCCGACCTCCTGCCCGCCGACGGCCGCTTCGGCTGCGGCCCGTCGAAAGTGCGCCCCGAGGCCCTCGAGGCGCTGGCCGGCAGCGGCGCCTCCCTGATGGGGACCTCCCACCGCCAGGCGCCGGTCAAGGGCCTGGTCCGGCAGGTACGGGAGGGGCTGACCGAGCTGTTCGACCTCCCGGACGGCTACGAGGTCGTCCTGGGCAACGGCGGGACGACTGCGTTCTGGGACGCCGCGATCATCGGGCTGATCCGGGAGCGCAGCGCACACGGCAGCTACGGCGAGTTCTCGAGCAAGTTCGCCTCCGGTGTGGCCGAGGCCCCCTTCCTCGCCGACCCGGTCGTCGCCAAGGCCGACCCCGGCGCGCTCGCGCTGCCGACCGCGACCGACGGCGTCGACGTCTACGCGTGGGCGCACAACGAGACCTCCACGGGTGTCATGGCCCCCGTGCAGCGACCGCACGGCACCGAGGACGCCCTGGTGCTCGTCGACGCGACCAGCGCCGCCGGTGGCCTGCCGGTCGACGTCTCGCAGACCGACGTCTACTACTTCGCCCCGCAGAAGAACTTCGGCGGGGACGGCGGGCTGTGGGTAGCGCTGATGTCCCGCGACGCCCTGGACCGGGTGGCCGAGATCAAGGCCTCCGGCCGCTGGATCCCCGGCTTCCTCGACCTGTCCATCGCCGTCGACAACTCGGTCAAGGACCAGACCTACAACACCCCGGCCGTCGCCACGCTCTTCCTGCTCGCCGACCAGATCCGCTGGCTGCTCTCCCTCGGCGGTCTGTCCGGGGCCGTGGCCCGCACCCAGGAGTCCTCCACCCGGCTGTACGGGTGGGCCGCCCAGTCGCCGTTCGCGACGCCGTTCGTCGCCGACCCCGACCAGCGCTCCTACGTGGTGGGGACGATCGACTTCGACGGCTCCGTCGACGCCGCCGAGGTGGCCACGGTGCTGCGGGCCAACGGCGTCGTCGACGTCGAGCCCTACCGCAAGCTGGGCCGCAACCAGCTGCGGGTCGGCATGTTCCCGGCCGTCGACCCCGACGACGTGAGCGCGCTGACCGCCTGCATCGACTTCGTCGTCGAGAAGCTGTGAGCGCGGGTCGGGGTGAGCGGACAGCGGCGCTGTCCGCCCACCCCGACCTCCTTCACCTGAGGAGGACGTCGGGAGCGGCGTTCGACCCGGTGCTGCCAGGTGCCTACGCTGCGTCAAGTCCCCGCTCGCCCCGCGCCACGCCGGGCGAGCCTGCCGACACGCTCCCGCGCACGCGGATAGCCTCGGCGATGGACTTCCCCATCCCGGGGTCGGTCCGCCCGCCGTCCGACCCCGAACACACGCCAGGAGGCCGCCCATGCGCACGCTGCGCCTCGTGGCGCTCTCCGACGACGGCAAGAGCCTGGTCCTCGCCCTGGACGGCGCCGAGCCCGGCGAGGAGGGCGAGCGCTTTGAGCTGGCCATCGACGAGCGGGTCCGCGCCGCCGCCCGCGGTGATGCCCGCCGGCTCGGGCAGATCGACGTCGAGATCGGTGCCGCGCTGCCGCCGCGGGTGATCCAGGCCCGCATCCGCGCCGGAGAGACCCCCGAGCAGGTGGCCCAGGCCTCCGGCATCCGGGTCGAGCGGATCATGCGCTTCGCCCACCCCGTGCTCCAGGAGCGCGAGCGGGTGGCCGAGCAGGCGCGGGAGGCCCGCGTACGACTGTCGGACGGAACGCCGGGCGCCCCGCTGCAGCAGTTCATGTCCGAGCGGCTGCGGCTGCTCGGCGCCGACCTCGACGCGGTCCGCTGGGACGCGCACCGCGCCGGTGACGGCGTCTGGCAGGTCACCGCCGCCTGGCAGGCCGGCGCCAAGTCCGGCGTCACCCGCTGGGCCTACGACATCCCGGCCCGCACCGTCACCCCGGTCGACGCCGCGACCAGCGACTTCGCCGAGGGCACCCGTCTGGTCCGCGTCGTCCCGCACGTGCCCGGCGAACGGTCGGCGCCGGTGCACCGCGGCCGGCCGGTCTCCGTCGTCCCCGACGACGACGGCGTCGCCGCGCCGGCCTCCTCGGCCCGGCTCGCGCGCGACGAGGACGACGACCCCACGGTGGACGACGACGTCCGTCCGGTGCTGCCGGTCGACGACCCCCCCGCCGGCGGACGGCGCACCGATGCGGCCGCCGACGAGGACGACATCAGCGAGCACGACACCGTCGTCCTCGGCCGCCCCGGCGACGACGACGAGGACCCGCGCGCCCGCATCCCGGCCTGGGAGGACATCGTCTTCGGGGTCCGCCGGCACCGCTGAACGCGACGTGTCCACCGTCCCCACTGCGGGTAGGACGCGGTCATGTCTGCGTCGGTTTCCATGCCCCTCGGCGGCGTCCAGGTCGGTTCCTTCGACAGCTACGAGCAGGCCCAGGCCGCCGTCGACCACCTCTCCGACGAGAAGTTCCCCGTCGAGAACGTCACGATCATCGGGTCGGACCTCCGCCAGGTCGAGCGGGTCACCGGCCGCCTCACCTGGGGCCGGGTGCTCGCCGCCGGCGCGGCCGGCGGCGCGTGGTGGGGCCTCTTCGTCGGCCTGCTGCTCGGCATCTTCGCCGTCGAGCCCGGCGCCTGGATCAGCTCGATCCTGCTCGGCCTGGTCATCGGTCTGATCTTCGGTGCGCTGTTCGCCGCCATCGGCTACTCGGCCACGCGGGGACGACGGGACTTCACGAGCATGAGTGCGATCGTCGCCGGCCGCTACGACATCATGTGCAACCCGGCCCGCGCCGAGGAGGCCCGCGCGCTGCTGGCCCGCTTCTCGCTGCGCGGCTGAGTCAGGCAGCCGCCCGCGTCACACGCCGCCGGGCATCCCCCGGTCGGCGGCCGGGTCCGGCCAGGCGCCGGGAGCCGTGGTCGGTCGGGTCGGGGTCCCCGACCGCCGCCCCCGCTGGTCGTGCACCCACACCGCGAGCACCAGCGCGGCCAGGGCGAGGGCCAGGACGCCGATCACCACCCACTCCATGCGCCGACCGTAGCGGTCGGGTCAGCGCAGCGCCGCGAACCCCACGGCGGCGGCGGCCGCGACGCCGAGGGAGTCGACCCCGGCCCGCATCGGGATGCGCGCCCGCACCTGCGCCGCGTGCTGCGCCTCCGGGGTCAGGCCCGGGCCTTCGGCGCCGAGCAGCACCGCGGTGCGCGAATGGACCCGCGGGTCCACGTCGGCGAGGTCGACGGCGTCGGGGGCCGGGGTGAGCGCGACGGTCAGGTAGCCGGCGGCGTGCAGCCGCGCCAGCCCGCCCGGCCAGTCGGGCAGGACGGCGAAGGGCAGGGCCAGCACGTGTCCCATGGAGACCCGCACCGAGCGCCGGTAGAGCGGGTCGGCGCAGCGCGGGTCCAGCAGCAGCCCGTCGACGCCGAGCGCCACCGCGGAACGGGCGATCGACCCCAGGTTCTCCGCGTCGTTGAGCGCTTCGAGCACGGCCAGCCGCCGGGGCGCCGCCGGGTCCGGCCCGGCCAGCAGCGCGTCCAGGTCGGCCGGCGGACGGCGGTCGGCCGAGGCGAGGACGCCGCGGGTCAGCCGGAAACCGATCACCTCCGAGAGCGCCCACCTGTCCGCCTCGTAGGCCGCGACGCCCTCCGGCAGGTCCAGTGCCGCCACCCGCCCGGGCACGCCGAACACCGCCCGCACCCGGTACGGCGAGGCCAGCAGCCGCTCCACCGCCGGCACGCCCTCCACGATCACCGGGCCGGTCCCCCGCTCGGTGCCCGGTCGCCGATCGCCGGCCTTGAGGTCGCGGAAGTCGGCCACCCGCGGATCGTCCGGGTCGGTGATCGTCACGGGCACGGTCGGCACGGGTCGATCATGCCCGCGACCGAGCGGCCGCCACCGCTCCGCGGAGATCGGAGATCCGTCCGGATCGAGTCCGATTTGCCCGTGGCGGAACGCGCCCATAGCCTCGTGCCCGGGTCAGGTCCGCCCGACGCGACGACGACAGGAACGGCGATGGCGACCCCACACCAGGAAACCCCCGCCCTCGACCGCCGGTCCCTGCGCCGGCTCATGACGGCAGGGCTCGTCGGCAGCTCGATCGAGTGGTACGACTTCTTCATCTACGCCACCGCGGCGGCGTTGGTGTTCGGCGACCTCTTCTTCCCCGACGCCTCTCCGCTCATCGGCACGCTGCTGGCCTTCAGCACCTTCTGGGCGGGCTTCATCGCACGTCCCATCGGCGGCTTGATCTTCGGTCACTTCGGGGACAAGGTCGGTCGCAAGCCAGCCCTCGTCACCTGCCTGGTGCTGATGGGTTCGGCCACCTTCCTCATCGGCCTGCTTCCCACGGCGGCCTCGATCGGCGTGCTCGCCCCCATAGCACTCGTCGTCCTGCGCTTCCTGCAGGGCATCGCCGTCGGCGGGCAGTGGGGCGGGGTCATCCTCCTGCTCACCGAGAACGCCGGGCGGGACCACCAGGGACGCGCGGGCACCTTCGGGCAGATGGGCGTCCCCATCGGCGTCATCCTGGGCAACGTCGTCTTCCTGGTGGTCAGCGCCACCGTGAGCCCCGAGGCCTTCCTTTCGTGGGGCTGGCGCATCCCGTTCCTGGGCAGCGCCGTGCTGCTCCCCGTCGTCCTGTTCATCCAGTTGCGCGTCGAGGACACCCCCGTGTTCCGGCAGTTGCAGGAGCGCCACGCGCATGCTCCCGAGGCCCAGGTCGCGCAGGCCCCCCTGATGGAGGTCGTGCGCAAGCACCGCCGGCCGGTCCTGCTCGGCGCGTGCCTGCTCTTCGGCACCAACGCCATCTTCTACATCAGCATCGCCGGCGTGCTCGACTACGCCACCCGCGACCTCGGCGTCGACCGCGACGCCCTGCTGACCGTCACCCTCATCACCGCCGCGATCTCCATCTTCGTGATCTACTTCAGCGGGTCGGTGTCGGACCGGATAGGTCGCCGGCCACCGATCCTGCTCGGCGCCGCGATCATCGCCCTGTGGGCGTTCCCGTTCTTCTGGCTCATCGACACCGCGTCGCTCCCGCTGATCTTCGTCGCGCTCACCGGTGGGCTGATCGGATCGTCCCTGACCTACGGCCCCCTGGCGGCCTACCTGGCCGAGCTGTTCGAGCCGCGGATCCGCTACTCGGGGGCCTCGTTGGCCTATCAACTGGCCGCCATCCTGGTCAGCGGGGCCACCCCGTTCCTCATGACCGCGCTGCTGGCGGCGACGGGCACGACGGCGTCGGTGTCGGCCTACATCTTCCTCATGGGTGTCGTCACGTTCGTCGCGGCGCTCGTCCTGCGCGAGACCCGCACCAAGGACGAGATCCACAGGAGCACCACCCGCGGCAGCACGGGGACGGCATCGACGAGTGGTATGCCCACGAGGGACCTCGAGCCCGGAACCTGACGGCACGCCCCGGTTGCGCTCCGACCGGGGCTCGCCGCCGGCTGTCGGTCCCTCGTCCGGACGACGCCGTCGGGCCTGAGCAGTCCTCGTCGGTACCGCCTCCGGTTGGTGAGGGCGGCGGCGCGGCCAGCCCAGCTCCCCTCGGCGAGGCATCCCTCACCGTCGAGCCGGAGGCGATCGAGGTGTCCGAGGTCTCCACGGTGGTGGGCAGCGGCTCTCCTCCCGGGCGGCACCCTGGCGTTCGACAACGTCCTCTTCACCTTCGTGATCCCGAACTCGCGCGGGCACATCGAGTTCCATGGCCCGTCGGAGCCTGCCTACCGTGGGCCTGCGTCATCGGAGCTGACAGCCGTGGTCGGCGGATCCGTGGTGGCCGGCGCCGTCGTGCAGCTGTGCGTCCAGCAGTGCACGTGCTCGGCGTGGACAGGATCCGCTGACCTCCGGTGCAGCCGGCGCCACCCTACGCATGACGCGGGCTCAGCGGGGCATCCGGGCCAGTTGGCGGCTCTGCGCGACCAGCCGGCCGGTGGCGTCCCAGATGCGGTAGTCCTCGTCGAGCCAGCCGCCGGCGATCTCGCTCGCCCGCGACTCCGCCAGGCACCAGCCCGGCGCGGGCAGCGCGCGCACCAGCACCTGCAGCTGCACCGTCGGTGCCCAGCCGAACCGGCCCATCGCCCAGCTGGTCGGCGGCAGGACGTCGGCGAACAGCAGCAGCGCCAGCGGATCGGGGTCGCGCCCGTCGGCGAGCCGCACCCAGCCGCGCATGACCGGCTCGTGGCCGGGGCGGCCCGTCGCCCAGCCCGCGGTCGCCGGGTCCAGCCGGGTCTCCACCCGCTTCCGCAGGCCCACCTCCGGCATCGGGTGCACCACGGTGCCGTCGTCCACCGGCCAGACGCAGCGCTCCACCGGGCTCGCCTCGGGAGGCGGGGCCGCGGAGTACGCCGGCGGCTCGTCGGTCAGGGTCGCCGTGGTCACCTGGACCGACAGCGTCGGGCCGTCCGCGCCGGCGAGGACGACCGCGGAGTGCGCCAGCGTGCGCCCGGCCGGGCCGGGCGTCACCGCGAGCGCCGCCCGGCCGGGCCCGGTGGCCCGCAGGAAGCTCGCCGACAGCGCCACCGGGTGCGCGTGCGGGCTCTCCACCAGGGCCGCCCGGGCCACCACGGCGAGCAGGTAGCCGCCGTTGAGCACGCCCGGGCCGACGTCCCAGCCGGGGTCGAGGTCGGCGGCCAGTCCCCCGCCGTCGCTGCGGGTCACGGCGGTGGTGGCGTCGAACACGGAGACGGCGGGATCGGTCTGCGGCACGGCCCCGAGCCTGCCAGGGTGGGTCTCCATGGAGTACACGCACCTGGGGCGCAGCGGCCTGTCGGTCTCCCGTCTCTGCCTCGGCACGATGAACTTCGGCTGGAAGACCGAGGAGGCCGACGCCCACGACGTCATGGACCGGGCCCTCGCCGAGGGCGTCAACTTCTTCGACACCGCCAACGTCTACGGCTTCGGGGCCGGCAAGGGCCGGACCGAGGAGGTCCTCGGCACCTGGTTCGCGCGGGGCGGCGAGCGCCGGGAGAAGACGGTGCTGGCCACCAAGGTGTACGGCTCCATGACCGACTGGCCGAACGACACCTTTCTCTCCGCCCGCAACCTGGTGCGCTCCTGCGAGGCCTCGCTGCGCCGGATGCAGACCAACTGGATCGACCTCTACCAGTTCCACCACGTCGACCTGTCCACGCCGTGGGACGAGATCTGGCAGGCCTGCGAGACCCTGGTCGCCCAGGGCAAGGTGCTCTACGTCGGCTCCTCCAATCACGCCGCCTGGCAGATCGCCGCGGCCAACGAGGCGGCCGCCCGGCGGCACTTCCCCGGCCTGGTCAGCGAGCAGTCGCACTACAACCTGCTCACCCGGCACGTGGAGCTCGAGGTGCTGCCCGCCGCACAGCACTACGCGGTCGGCGTCATCCCGTGGAGCCCCTTGGCCGGCGGCCTGCTGGCCGGGGTCCTCGGCAAGCAGGAAGGCGACCGGCGTCGCGCCGCGGAGGAGCGCGTGGAACGGCACCGCCCCGCGCTGCAGGCCTACGAGGACGCCTGCCGTGAGTGGGGCCTGGCGCCGGCGGACGTCGGTCTGGCCTGGCTGCTGCACCAGCCGGCGGTGACCGCGCCGATCGTCGGCCCGCGCACGATGGAGCAGTTCGAGGGCTCCCTCGGGGCGCTCGACGTCCGGCTCGACGAGGCCCAGCTCGCCCGGCTGGACGAGATCTTCCCCGGTTACGACGCGGCACCGATGGAGTACGCCTGGTGACCTGACCCCGCCTCTGGCGGCTGACCGTCACCGCACGGGCACGAAGCGCAACACGCCGAGCCCCGACCCCCCAGGACTGGGGAGCGGCTTCCCCCTCTGCCGCGTGTGTCCGGCACCTCCCGTCGCCCCCGACGCTCGGACCCACGAGAGCGGCCGGTGGGGGCGGGCTCTCCGACGCCGGGGGCGGGGTGCACGTGCGGGGGTACGGGAACGAGACGGCCGGGGTGTGTCCGTTCAGCGGGGCGGGTGCCGGGGACGGCGGGGCGACGCGCGGCAAGGTGTCCCGGCGGTCGGTACTGGCCGGGCTGGCGGGGCTGGCGGCACTGCCGGTCATGGGCGGGACGGCGCACGCCGCACCGTCCCGCCGCACACCACGGGTCACGCCACCACCACCGCCACCGCCGTCCCGCCGCTCGCGGGCCGCCCGAGGCGCGCACGCCGTCGGCAACCCGCGCGGCAGCGACATCGCGGTGCGCGCAGGCCGGGACAGGGAGGCCCGCTTCGGGGTCATGTTCAAGCGACTGCCGGCCTTCAGCCCGCCCGACGCGCTGCTGACCGCGCTCGCCCTGCAGATGGACGACGGCAAGAAGCCGCTCTCCGACGTCAAGGACTCCGACGTCGAGTTCGACAACCCTGGCATGCCGGCCGGCTACATCTACCTCGGCCAGTTCATCGACCACGACATGACGCTGGACAAGACGCCGCTCACCCTGCAGCAGCAGGACCCGCGGGGGATGACCAACTACGACACGCCGCGCTTCGACCTGGCCAGCGTGTACGGCAAGGGACCGACGGGCAGCCCGGAGCTCTACGACCGGACGCGACCGGGATACCTGCTCTGCAACGACCACGACGGCGTGCGCGACCTGCCCCGCGACGACGTCGGCGCGGCCTACCTCGGCGACCCGCGCAACGACGAGAACCTGATCGTCGCCCAGCTGCACGCGGTCTTCCTGCGCCTGCACAACAAGCTGCGCGACGAGGGCAAGAGCTTCGAGCAGGCTCGGCAGCTGGTCCGCTGGCACTACCAGTGGCTGATCGTCAACGACTTCCTGCCGCGGATCGTCGGCCGGGACGTCGTCGACCGGCTCATCCGCCGCCGCCGCAACGGGCCGGTCGAGTTCCTCGGGAAGTTCTACAAGCCGCGCAACCGGGAGCGGCCGTACATGCCGGTCGAGTACTCCGGCGCGGCCTACCGCTTCGGGCACAGCATGATCCGCGCCGAGTACGAGGTGCACGACGAGCGCACCGTGCCGATCTTCGCCAACGAGGGCTACCAGGACCTGCGCGGCAACCGGCCGGTCCCGGACGACCTGTGGATCGACTGGAACTACTTCTTCGAGATCCCCGGCATGAGCACGCCCGACGACCGCAACATGGCGCGGAAGATCGACACCCAGCTCTCGTTGCCGCTGTCCACGCTGCCACCGACGGTCGTGGCCCCGACCGCCGGCGCGATCGTCTCGCTGGCCGAGCGCAACCTGCTGCGCGGCAAGCGGCTGGGCCTGCCCGCCGGCCAGGACGTCGCCGCCGCCATCGGCCTCGAGCCGCTTCCCAACCAGGAACTGGGCCTCACCGACCCCGGATGGAAGGGCAAGGCGCCGCTCTGGTTCTACGTGCTCAAGGAGGCCGAGCTGCTCGGCGGCGACCGGCTGGGGCCGGTGGGCGGCACGATCGTCGCCGAGGTGATCCTGGGTCTGATGGCGTGCGACAGGTCCTCCTACTTCACCGCCGACCCCGGGTTCGATCCCGGCGCCGGGTACGCCATGGGTCACTTCCTGCTCTGGGCCGACGCCATCGACCCGCGGGCCTTCGAGGCTCCCGAGGAGGAGGCCCCCGAGGGTGAGGACGAGATCGAGGACGAGGCGCCGCACGCGGAGGAGCCGGAGGCCGACGAGCCGGACGACGACGAGCCCGAGCTCCTCGAGCCCGGCGAGGCGCCCGACCCCGCGGCGACCTCCCCGGTGCACGGCCCGGTGGTCTGAAAGAGGACCCCCTGCCCCCCGCCACTCGCACGCTCGCGGTGGGATCCTGCAGGGGGCCGTTCCAGTACGTCACTTGGACGGGGCCGCGGTCAGCGGCCGAGCGGCCAGGCGGCGAGCCGGTCGTAGCGCGGCGCGGGACCGAGGTGGCTCTCCAGCAGCTCCACCCCGGCCACCGGCCAGCTCGGGCCTCGGTAGCCGGCCAGCCGATCCGGTAGGTCGCCGTCCCCTGGGCGGCCCGGTCGCCACCGGCCGAGGGTGAGGTGCGCGCGGAACGGCCGGGTCTCCACCGGCAGCCCCAGTCCCCGGGCGACGGCGCCCAGGCGGCCGGCGAGGGCGCCCAGCGCGTCGCCGTCCCCCGTCACCCCGACCCAGAACACCTGCGGACGGCGGCGTGCGCGGAACCGGCCGCCGCCGGCCAGCCGTAGCGTCAGGGGCGGGGTGGCCGCCACGGCCGGGCCGGCCGCCGCCACCAGCGGATCCATCCGGTCGGCCGGCACGCTGCCGAGGAAGAGCAGCGTCAGGTGCCAGCGCGCAGGCGGGGTCCACCGGGGCGCACCGGGCGCGTCGCGCAGCGGACCCAGCGCCCGGTCGAGGTCGGCCAGCGCGCCGGGCGGCGGCGTGACCGCGAAGAACAGCCGCCGGGCCGCGGCCGCGGTCAGTCGGGCACCGCCAGGCCGGCGTGCGCGAGGCCGGCCTGCAGGCGCAGCCGCTCGACGTCGCGGGCACGGCCCGGCGGAGCGCTGGTCAGCGTGTTCGGCACCTGCAGCAGCCGCGCCGCCTCCACGAGGACGTCGTCGTAGGCCGCCTGCAGCCCCCGACGCCGGGCCATCGGCGCCCCGGCCGGCACCCGGGCGAGCTGGCTCCCCAGTCGGCGCAGGTCGGCGGCGACGAGCTCGAGCGGGCGGCCGGCCGGTGCCGGCGGCGCCGGCCGGAGACGGCGGACCGCCGTCGGCAGGCGCGCCGACCCGAACACCACGCGGGCCAGCCAGCCCATGAGGGCGACCGATCCGACCACACCCGCGACGATCGACCCGAAGTGCAGCAGCGAGCTGGCCATGTCGGCTCCGCGGACGACTCGACGGTGGTGGTCGTCACGGTACGTCGGAGAGGCGGTGTCCGGCAGCGGGCGGCGTCAGCCGGCGGCCTGCTGACCGGGCGCCTTGCCCGCTGCCGCCTCCGCGGCGGCCCGCACCGCTGCCGGCGGGACCGGCCGCGGGCCCACGTGCAGCTGCAGCCGCGGCGGGACGACGCGAGTCTCCAGGCGCACCGACCGGCCACGTGCCAGCCAGGCCGCCGCACCGGTCCCCGCGGCCATCGCGACCGCCCCGCCGAGGATGAATCCCCACGGCGCGCCGAGGTGCTCGGACACCCAGCCGATCACCGGGGCGCCGACCGGCGTGCCGCCCATGAAGCACATGAAGTACAGCGCCATCACCCGGCCGCGCATCTGCGGGTCGACCCCGAGTTGCACGAAGCTGTTGTTGGCGACGCTGAACACCAGACCGGCCGCACCGGCGGGCACGAGCAGGACCGCGAACCACAGGAACCCGGGCGCCAGCCCGCAGACGATGGTGAACAGGCCGAAGACGACGGCGGCGACCACGAGGAACCGCTGCCGCGGCCGGGCGCTGCGCCGGGTGGACAGCAGCGCGCCGGACAGCGACCCGACGGCGAAGCAGGTCGACAGCAGCCCGAAGGCCCCGGCGCCGAGGTCGAACACCTCGCGGGTCATGAGCGCGATGGTCACCTGGTAGTTGAAGGCGAACGTGCCCACCACGAACGCCAGCCCCATCGCCAGCACCAGGTCGGGACGCGACCAGGTGTAGGCCAGGCCCTCGCGCAGCTGCCCCCGCCGCCGCCCGAGCGCCGGGCTGGGGTGCAGCTCCCCCGGTCGCATGCTCAGCAGCGCGGCGATGGTGAAGGCGAAGCTGGCCGCGTTGAGGAAGAACGCCGGCGCGGTGTCGCCCGCCGCGACGGCGATGACCAGGCCGGCGACCGACGGGCCGATCAACCGGGCGCTGTTGAAGATCGTGGAGTTCAGGCTGACCGCGTTGGCGAGCAGCTCCGGGCCCACCATCTCCGCGACGAACGCCTGACGCACCGGCGCGTCGACGGCGGACACCGCGCCGAGCGCGCCGGCGAGGACGAAGACGTGCCACAGCGCGATGCCGTCGATGGCGACCAGCACCCCGAGCAGCAGGGCGAGCAGTCCCATGAGCGTCTGGGTCGCCACCAGCAGGCGGCGCTTGGCGTAGCGGTCGGCGAGCACCCCGCCGTAGAGGCTGAGCAGCAGGGTGGGACCGAACTGCAGCGCGGTGATCAGCCCGAGGGCCACGCCGTTGTCGTCGGAGAGCTGCAGGACCAGCCAGTCCTGTCCGATGCGCTGCATCCAGGTGCCGGTGAGGCTGACCAGGTTGGCCGCGGCGTACACCCGGTAGTTGCGAACGCGCAGCGACCGGAATGCGCCGGTGCCCTCAGCCCGGTTGCTCACCCACTCGCCAGCTTGTCCATGATGACCGCCGCCTCGCGCAGCACGGCCCGCTCCTCGGCGGTGAGCTGCTGGAGCATGCCGACCAGCCAGGCCTCCCGGGCGCGGGCCTCGGCGCTGAGCAGATCCTCCGCAGCCGGCGTCAGGTCGATGACCACCTGCCGCCCGTCGGTCGGGTGCGGGCTGCGGGTGACCAGCCCCATCGCCTCCAGGGCGACGACGACCCGGGTCATCGACGGCGGCTGGACCCGCTCGTGCCCGGCCAGCTCTCCCGGGCTCATCGGGCCGTGCCGCTTGAGCGTGGACAACGCCGCCAGGTGGGTGAGCGTCACGGACTGGTCGACCCGCTGGTAACGCAGCCTGCGGGAGAAGCGCATGACGGCCAGCCGCAGGTCGTGCGCCAGCGCCGCGGTCTCCAGCGTCGTCCGGCTCACGGTTGCTCAGCCTAACGACCTCCGGCGCGGCGGCTCAGAAGAGCTGCTGCAGCGGATCCAGGGCGAAGTAGACGACGAACACCGCCGCGATTCCCCACATCAGCGGGTGCACGTCGCGCCGGCGGCCGACCACCGTGCGCAGGAGCACGTAGCTGACCACGCCGGCGCCGATGCCGTTGGTGATCGAGAAGGTGAACGGCATGAGTGCGATCGCCAGGAACGCCGGGATGACCAGCGACATGTCGTCCCACTCTAGGTAGCGGATCTGGCTGATCATGAGCGCGCCGACGATGACCAGCGCGGGCGCCGCCGCCTCCGAGGGCACGACCAGCACCAGGGGGCTGAGGAACATGGTGACCAGGAACAGCACGCCGGTGACGACGCTGGCCAGGCCGGTGCGCGCACCGTCGGCCACACCCGAGGCACTCTCGATGTAGGTCGTGTTGGACGAGACGCTCCCCGCGCCACCGGCCGCGGCGGCCAGCGAGTCGACCAGGAGCACCGGCTGGGACTTCGGCAGGTTGCGGTTCTCGTCGAGCAGGCCGCCCTCGGCGCCGACGGCGGTCACCGTGCCGACCGTGTCGAAGAAGTCCGCGATCATGATCGAGAAGATGACGAGCAGGGCGGCGATGACGCCGATCCGCTCGAACCCGCCGAACAGCGAGAAGTTCCCCAGCAGCGAGAGGTCGGGGGCGCTGACGACGTCCTCGGGAAGCGCCGGGACCTGCAGCGCCCAGCCGCGCGGGTTGACCTCCTCGCCGTCGACGATCCGCGGGCCGATGTCGGCGACGGCCTCGACGATGATGGCGAGGACCGTGGTGACGACGATGCCGATGAGCAGGCCACCCCGGACGCGCCGGACGACCAGGACGCTCATCAGCAGCAGGCCGACGACGAAGACCAGCATCGGCCAGCCGGCGAGCTGACCGCCGACGCCGAAGCTGATCAGCGGATTGCCCGGCCGGATGACGCCGGCGTCGACCAGCCCGATGATGGTCAGGAACAGGCCGATGCCGACCGCGATGGCGGTCTTCAACTGCGGCGGGATGGCCTCGAAGACCGCCTTCCGGAAGCCGGTCAGCACCAGCAGCGTGATGAGCAGGCCCTCGAGGACGACCAGCCCCATCACCTCGGGCCAGGACAGCTGGGTGGCCGCGAACACCGCGACGATCGCGTTGATCCCCAGGCCGGTCGCGACGGCGAACGGGTAGCGGCCGACGACGCCCATGAGGATCGTCATGATCCCGGCGATCAGGGCGGTGACCGCTGCGATCGACGCGAACGGCAGTACGGTGCCGGTGACGTCGGCGCCCGGAATGCCGTCCGGACCCGGGATGCTGGTCAGGATGATCGGGTTGAGCAGCACGATGTAGACCATCGTGAAGAAGGTCGTCAGGCCGCCGCGCAGTTCACGGGCCGTCGTCGAGCGGCGGGCGCTGATCTCGAAGTAGCGGTCGAGTCCGTTGCGGGGCTTGACCCGAGGACCCTCGCTGCGCCGCGGGGTGCGGGCTCCGGCGGCGACGTCGGCCGGCGTGCCGCCGTCCGTGGTGTTGGCCCTGGACGGGCTGGACTTCTCTGCCATGACGACTCTCCGGGCGCGGGGCGGGCGAGCGGGCGGCGGGGGAAGCGCGCACCGGCCGACCGGCGAGAACTGCGATGAGCGGCGACAGCGTGCCATACCCGTGTTCCGGCCCGATGGGAGCGCGGGGTGTCGCGCGCCCTAGGGTCGGGCCGTGCCCCGTCCGGGAAAGCAGGCTCCTCCGCCGCTGCGGGTGGACACCGTCCGGGTGGTGCTGGCCGGGACGGCGTTGTGGGTCGTGGCCCTGGTGGTCCTGCTGCTGCTCGGCGACCGGGTGGACCGGGTCTGGACCTGGACCTGCGTCGCCGGGATCGTGCTGGCCGGCGTCGGCCTCGGCGTCATGCGCCTGCAGGGCCAGCTCGGCCGCCGCGACTGATCGCCGGCCCTCGCTCTTGCGGTCCTGTCCGAGCTCCCGCGGCCGTGCAGCACCGCAAGAGCGTCCAGGACACCGCAAGAGCCCAGCGCTCAGTCGGTCAGCACGTCGAACGAGCCGGTGTCGTAGCGCGCCGACCGCACGACCTCGGCCGCGTCGTCGGCCACCAGCGTGGCCTGGCTGTGCGCCCCGCACCCGTAGTCGACGGTGACCACGCGCCCGTCGGCCGGGGCGTAGACGTTGCCGCAGGCGCCGAACCCGTGCCGCAGCGAGCCGGCCAGCGGCAGGAAGAAACCGCAGGTACCGCAGGGACCGGGGGCCTGACGCGCCATCGCCGAGCGGGGACCGAACTCCCCGGCACTCCAGCGCGCCGCTGCCTCCGCCCGCCCCTCCCGTGACATGACCCGCTCGCGGCCGAGGCCGGCCTCGGAGGCGACCACGGACCCCTCCGGATCGTCGGCGGAGTCGTCGTCGGCCGTGTAGACCGGTACCAGCCGGGGGTCGTCCTCGGTGGAGGGCAGCACGTCGCCGATCGACAGGTCACCGGGGCGCAGCCGCTCGTGCCACGGCACCCAGGCGGGGGCGAGCAGGGCCTGCTCGCCGGGCAGCAGCACCACCTCGTCGAGGGTCACCCGCTCCTCGCCGGGCACGCGAGCGAGGGTCACCGCCCAGTACCAGCCGGTGTAGCCGGGCAGCCGGCTGGCGAAGGAGTGGGTGACCACCTCGCCGAGCGCTTCGCCGTCCGGCCCGGCGAACGGGGGCTCGGGCGAGGCCCCGAGGTGGTCGCCGACCACGTCGGGGGACCCGGCGGTGTCGACCGCCGCGGCCCGCGCCTGCTCGATCACGCTGCTGGGCGCGTCGCTCCCCGCGGCGGCGGGGTCGGAGGAGTTTGCCACGGCGCCATTCTCCCTGACGCGGGTGCGCGCCGGTGGGCGTGGGGCGGCTGCCACCGCCCGTCCAGGCTGGTGCGGCACCATGGGCGCCGTGTCCTCGTCCCGCCCGGCCGGCGCCCGCCGCCGTGCCCTTCGCCGGCGCCCGGCGGCACCGGCGGCACCGGCGCCACCGGCGGCACCGGGAGCGTCGACGACACCGATCGGCGTGCAGCGACCGGCCACCCGGCCGCTGCCGACGGCCGGGGACGGCGCGGGAGGACCACCGCCGACCGTCCCCCTCCCCCCGCCGCCGCGGAAGCTGACGGTCACCCGCGTGGCTGCCGTCCGCACCCGGGAGCTGACCGGGGCCGCCGTCCGCCGGGTGCAGACGGCCAGCCGGGCCGACGGCGCCGCCGAGAGCGGGCTGACCCAGCTGCTGTGGGTCAACGCGCTGCACATGGCCGGCGACGCGATGATCGCCGTCTCCCTGGCCGGCACGCTCTTCTTCGCCGCGACCGCCGATGCGCAGCGCACCAACGTGGCGCTCTACCTGCTGGTCACGATGGCGCCGTTCGCGGTCGTCGCCCCGGTGATCGGGCCGCTGCTCGACCGGCTGCAGCGCGGCCGCCGCTGGGCGATGGCCGCCAGCCACCTGGGCCGGGCCGCGCTGGCGCTGGTCATGGCCGCCCACTTCGACGACTTCCTGCTCTACCCGGCGGCGCTGGGCGTGCTGGTGCTGTCGAAGGCGCACAACGTGCTGCGCGCCGCAGTGGTCCCGCGGGTGCTGCCCGGCCCGATGTCACTGACCTCGGCGAACGCCCGCACGTCGGTGTTCGGACTCCTCACCGCTGCGATCTTCGGTGGAATCGGCGCCGGTCTGGCCTGGGCGCTGGGGTTCGACTGGCTGCTGTTCGCGACCGCCACGGTCTTCACCTACGGGGCACTGCTCGCGTTGCGGCTGCCCCGCCACGTCGACGTCCCCACCGGTGAACTGCCCGCCGACGTGCTCACCACCGCCCCCCAGCCGGTGACCACCGGACGCCGGCGCCGGCCGGTCCACCCGCAGGTGGTCGTGGCGCTGCGGGCCAACGCCGCGCTCCGCGGGCTCGGCGGGTTCCTGACGATCTTCGCCGCGTTTCTCGTGCAGGCCACGGTGGAGGGCGGCTGGCAGGGCACGCTGGCGCTCGGCGCCGTCGCCGCCGCGGCCGGGGTGGGCAGCGTGCTCGGCACCGCCGTCGGCTCCCGGCTGCACCGCGTCGACCCCGACCGGGTGGTGCTGTGGTCGGCCGGCAGCGCGGCGGCGATCACCGTCGTCGCCGCGGTGTTCTACAGCTTCCCGATGGCCGCCCTCGTCGCCGGCGTCGCCGCGGTGACCAACGCGCTGGGCAAGGTCGCCCTCGACGCGATCATCCAGCGCGAGGTGCCCGAGAGCCTGCGCGCCTCGGCGTTCGCCCGCTCGGAGACGATGTTGCAGCTGTCCTGGGTCGTCGGCGGGGCGTTCGGCATCGCCCTGCCGCCCGTCGGCTGGATCGGGTTCACCGTCGCGGCCGCCTTGCTCGTGCTCGCCGTCGGACTGGTGCTCTGGCGCCCGCGCCGACGCGCGACGGCGCCCACCACACCGATGGCGGCGACCGACCCGCTGGGCAGGACCCCGTGAGGCGGGCCGCGGTCCCGGCGCTCGTGCTGCTGCTCGCCGGCTGCGGGTCGGGCGAGCCCGCGGGGCCGCAGGACATCGTCGTCCAGGCCGGGCCGCAGCGGGTGGAGGTCGCGCCGACCCAGTCCTGCCTGGACGGCGAGGGCCAGCGCTACCCGACCACCCCGCCGATCCTCGAGGTCTCGCCCGACACCACCATCCGGCTCACCGTGCCCGACGCGGTGGCCGAGCGCGGTTGGAGCGTGCAGGTGTTCGACGAGCGGCTCGAGGAACTGCTCGGCGAGGTCGACGTCGAGGCCGGCCAGGCCGTGTTCGACGAGATCAACGCCTCCGACGTCGTCCCGCCGGCGTTCTACCTCGTCGTCGTCGAGGACGCCGACGAGGCCTGCGAGGGCTTCAGCGGGGCGTGGCCGGTCGGCTTCCTCCGCGCCGGCGGCGGCCAGGGCGGGACGGCGGCCGGCACGACGGCGCCCGCGCCCCCCGGCTGAGAAAGGACCTCCCTGCCCTGGTGACATGCTGGAACGGCCGCCCTTCAGGGACCCGCGCCGAGCCTGCGAGGCGTGGGGGGAAGGGCAGTCCTTCTAGTGCTCCAGGTCGGTGGCGACCGCGCGCAGCACCGAGGCGACCTTGCGGGCCACCGCTCGGTCGGGATGCCGGCCGCGGCGCAACCCGTTGGAGACGTCGTCGAGCAGCTTGATCAGATCCTCGATGATCGGCACCAGCTCGTCGGGCTTCTTGCGAGTGGCGGCCGCGTGCGCCGCCGTCACCGACGGCAGCGGGTCGAGGATCCGCACCTGCAGCGCCTGGTCGCCACGGCGGCCGGCGACGATGCCGAACTCCACCCGCTGTCCGGGCTTGAGCTCGCCGGTACCGGCCGGGAGTGCGTCCTTGTGCACGAAGACGTCCGGGCCGTCCTCGCGGGCGAGGAAGCCGAACCCCTTCTCCGGGTTGAACCACTTGACTCTGCCGGTGGGCACGTTGATCCCTCAGTCGTCGGTCGCGGGCGGCCCCGGCACCGGGCCGGGAGGACGGGGACGGCACGGGCGGCCGCTGTCCCCAGGTTAGTCGTCGGGCCGAGGGCCCCCACCGGGTTTCGCGCCCGATGCGGTGCTCAGCTCCCGCCGTCCGGCTGCTCCACGATCCCGAGCCGGTCGAGCAGCACCAGGAATACCGCCGCGAAGTCGTTGTGGGCAACCTGCCCGCGAACCCGGTCCCAGTCGACCTGCTCGCGCAGCGCGCGGGCCACCGGGAGCAGCCGCCCGTAGTCGCAGTAGTGCTCGTCGAGGGCCATGAGCTTGGTGACGACGATGTCGGTCGCCTCGAGCACCGGCATGTGCACCGAGAGCACCGGCATGTCCTCGGCCCGGTCGATGAGGTCCTGCTCCACCGGGACGCCGCACGTCCGCCACAGGACGTCGACGAACGAGTTGCCCTGGACCACCTTGGTCAGCCAGTCCTCCGCGGGGTCGACGACCTCGAGCCCCGCCTCGGCCAGCACCTTCGCCGCCCGCTCGGACTCCGCCGCGGGCACCAGGAAATCGGCGTCGTGATCCGGTTCGGGCGCCCCGCGCACCCAGGCCGCGTACCCGCCGCACAGGGCGAAGGGGACGTCGCCCTGCTTCAGCGCGACGGCGGTGCGCTTCAGGAGGTCACGGATCTCGTCGCGGTCGGAGGGCAGCACGGGGTGCCTGCTACCCGGGGTGCGCCCGTCGGAACGTGACGGTGTGGACGGCGGCGCGCGGGGCACAGGGCCTCTGTGCGGATCGCGACCTTCAACATCCTCCACGGGCGCTCGCCGGCCGACGGCCGGGTCGACGTCGAGCGCCTCGCCGCCGCGGTGAAGACCCTCGACGCCGACGTCCTGGGCCTGCAGGAGGTCGACCGGGACCAGCCCCGGTCGATGGGCGCGGACCTGACCGCGGTGGCCGCCGAGGCGATGGGCGCGGTGGGCTCGCAGTTCGTGGCGGCGCTGTCCGGTACGCCCGGCGGCACCTGGATGGCGGCCACCGGCGACGAGCAGCCGGGGTCGGCCAGCTACGGGATCGCGCTGCTGTCGCGCTACCCGGTGGTGTCCTGGCGCGTGGTCCGGCTGCCCGCGCTGCGCGGCCGGGTGCCGGTCTGGTTCCGCGGCTCCTCCCGCCCGAGGCTGGTGGGCGACGAGCCGCGGGTCGCCGTCGCCGCCGTCCTGGAGGGGCCGTCGGGGCAGTTCACCGTGGCGAACACCCACCTGTCGTTCGTCCCGGGGTGGAACACGCTGCAGCTGTCGAAGCTGGTGCGCTCGCTCACCGGCACCCGTGAGCCACTGGTGCTCATGGGGGACCTCAACATGGAGGGCCGCCAGGCGGTGCGGGTGAGCGGGATGCGGCCGCTGGCCTCCGGTTCGACGCCGACCTTCCCGGTCGACGTCCCGACCCGGCAGCTGGACCACGTGCTGGCCCGCGGGCCGATGACGGCCACGGGAGCGGCCGAGGCGGTGCGGCTGCCGCTCTCGGACCACCGAGCCCTCGTCGTCCCCGCGCGGGCTTAGCGGAGTCGCCCGAGTACGGAAACCGCACCCGAGCGACTCCGCTCAGGCGTTCTTCGTCGACGCGGCGGACTGCAGGCCGAGCTCCTCGACGGATGTCTGCCGCATCTCGACCTTGCGCACCTTGCCGGTGACGGTCATCGGGAACGCGTCGACGACCTTGACGTAGCGGGGCACCTTGTAGTGGGCCAGCTTGCCGGCGCAGAACCCGCGCAGCGCCTCCGCGGTGAGCGGTTCGGCGCCCTCCCGCAGCCGCACCCAGGCCATGAGCTCCTCGCCGTAGCGCTCGTCGGGCACCCCGATGACCTGGGCGTCGACGACGTCGGGGTGGCTGTAGAGGAACTCCTCGACCTCGCGGGGGTAGATGTTCTCCCCGCCGCGGATGACCATGTCCTTGATCCGGCCGACGATGTTGAGGTAGCCGTCGGCGTCCATGACGGCGAGGTCGCCGGTGTGCATCCAGCGGGCGGCGTCGATCACCTCGGCGGTCTTGGCCGGCTCGTTCCAGTAGCCGAGCATCACCGAGTAGCCGCGGGTGCAGAACTCCCCCGGCGTGCCGCGCGGCACGGTCAGCCCGGTGGCCGGGTCGACGACCTTGACCTCCAGGTGCGGGTGCACCCGCCCCACGGTGGAGGTGCGCCGGTCGAGGTCGTCGTCGGCGCCGGTCTGGGTGGAGACCGGTGAGGTCTCGGTCATCCCGTAGCAGATGGTCACCTCGGTCATGCCCATCTCGGAGACGACCCGCTTCATGACCTCCACCGGGCACGGCGAACCGGCCATGATGCCGGTGCGCAGGCTGGAGAGGTCGTAGTCGGCGAAATTCGGCAACGCGAGCTCGGCGATGAACATCGTCGGGACGCCGTACAGCGAGGTGCAGCGCTCCTCCTGCACCGCCTGCAGGGTGGCCGCCGGGTCGAAGCCGGGTGCGGGGATGACCATGGTGGCGCCGTGGCTGGTGGCCGCCAGGTTGCCCATGCCCATGCCGAAGCAGTGGTAGTAGGGCACGGGGATGCAGATCCGGTCGGCCTCGGTGTAGCCGCAGCCCTCGCCCACGAAGAAGCCGTTGTTGAGCAGGTTGTGGTGGGTGAGCGTGGCGCCCTTGGGGAAACCCGTCGTCCCCGAGGTGTACTGGATGTTGATCGGGTCGTCGGCCGACAGCTGGGTCTCCCGCTCGGCCAGCAGACCGCGGTCGCCCGCCCGGCCGGTGTCCGTCAGCTGTTCCCACTCCGCCGAGCCGAGGAAGACGACCTCGCGCAGGTCGGGGCACTCCCCGCGGACCTCGCCGACCATCGCGCGGTAGTCGCTGGTCTTGAAGTCCGGTGCGGCCACCAGCACCGAGATCCCGGCCTGCTGCAGCACGTAGGCCAGCTCGTGGGTCCGGTACGCCGGGTTGATGTTCACCAGGATCGCGCCGAGCTTCGCCGTCCCGTACTGGACGAAGGCCCACTCGGCGCAGTTGGGCGCCCAGATGCCCACCCGGTCTCCCTTGGCCACCCCCAGGGCATCCAGGCCCAGGGCGACCGCGTCGACCTCGGCGACGAACTGCGGGTAGGTGAAACGGCGGCCCGTGGCGCACTCGACCAGCGCCTCGTGATCGCCGACCCGCGCCGCCGTCCGGTCCAGGTTCGCCCCGATGGTGTCGCCGAGCAGTGGGACGGTCGAGGTGCCACTGCTGTAGGACGGCAGCGCGGGTGTCGTCATGGCTACTCGCCCGCCATCACGCCGGCGCGGTTGGGCTTGTCCGTCGGATGGGCGTAGCGCAGGCGGCTGGGCGGCAGCGGGAACTCGTGGTCCTCGCCGAAGGGCGACAGCGGGCCGGCCGACTCCGCGAGGAACTCGGTGACCGGCGCGCCGCCCTCGTCGTTCTGTCCCCAGGTGGGCTCGACCAGGTGCTCGTGCTTGGGATTCCGCTTGGCCATCACGCCGTGTCCTCCATGTGCTCTGTCCCGCGGTGCACCGCCCGGTGCCCGCGTCTGTCGTGCATCTTCTCGGATGCCCTACCCCGGATGCACGCAGTACGCCCGCCCGCGGGTCAGTGGCGGCGCACCGCCCGGGCGCCGTACACCGTCGGGACCCCGTCCGCGGTGAGGACCCACTCCCGCGGCCCGACCGGCGCGGCGCGCACCACCGCGTCGTGCAGCTGCTGGACCGCGCGGGTCCGCCAGACCGCGGTGCTGGTCAGCCGCAGCCGCACCGGGTCGGCCGTGGGGTCGAGCTCGTCGTAGCCCTCCGGCTCGAACGCCAGCACGGCCGGGCCCGCGATGCGCAGCATCCCGGTCTGCCACGGCACCGTCCGCAGCGCCCGCTGCCAGCGGTGGTAGCGGGCGAGCGCGCCCGCCCCGGCGACGGCCGCCACCGAGCCGACGAAGACCAGCACCACCACGAGCAGGCCGGCGAGCGGGAGCCGCCGCCCGGAGTCCTCGGCGATCGCCACCGCCGCGGCCGCGAGCAGGACGCCGAGGACGACGGCGATCAGCCCGCCGGCCAGCCAGCGCAGCGCCCCGGCCTGGTAACCGGTCAGCGCGCTGCGGGTCTGCGGGTCCTCGGCGGCCGGGTGCACGCCCCCATGCTGGCAGGAGCGTCGGGCTCCCCGGCGACGTAACGTGGACCGGATGCCCGATCGCCCGGCCACGCTGGCCGCCTGGCTGCGCACCCGTAGCGACGACCAGCTCGGCGCGCTGCTCGCCGCCCGCCCCGACGTGGCCCGGCCGGCCCCCTCCGACGTCGTCGCCCTCGCCAGTCGGCTGGCCGTGCCCGTGTCGGTCGATCGCGCCCTCGACGAGCTGGACGCCGCCACGCTGCAGGCCCTCGACGTGGTGCTGCTGGCCGACACCGACGGAGTGGACGCCGCCGACCTGCCCACCGCGCTCCCCGCGGTGCCCGACGACGTGCTGGAGGCGGCGGTCGCCCGGCTGACCACGCGGGCGCTGCTGTGGGGCGGCGACGTGCTGCGCGCGCCCGATCCGGTGCGCCGAGCCGTCCGGTACCCGGCCGGCCTGGGCCGACGGGCGGCCGACCTGCGGCTGACGCTGCCGCCGGACCTGCCCGCGGCGCTGGCCGAGCTGCCGGCCGAGGAGCGCGAGGTCCTGGAGCGGCTGGCCGGTGACCGGCCGGTGGGCCACCTGCCCGACACCGACGGCGGCACCGCCTCGCCCGCGCGCCGGCTGCTGCAGCGCGGGCTGCTGGCCCGCATCGACGCACTCAACGTGGAGCTGCCCCGCGAGGTCGGCCTTCAGCTGCGCGGCAGCCGGCCCTACGGTCCGCCGCGGCTGCGCCCGGAGCCGGCCGTCGTCGAGCGCGACCCGGCCGTCGTGGACCGGCAGGCCGCCGGCGCCGCTCTGGAGTCGATCGGGCGGGTCGGTGAGCTGCTCACGCTGCTCGAGGAGGAACCCGCCGGGCTGCTGCGCAGCGGCGGGATCGGCGTCCGCGACCAGAAACGGCTGGCCCGTGCACTGCACGTCCCCGAACCGGAGGCGGGCTGGCTGCTGGAGCTGGCGTCCCTCGCCGGTCTGCTCGACGTCGGCGGCCCGCACCGCGACGAGTGGCTGCCCACGCGGGCCTTCGACCTCTGGCGCGAGCAGGACCTCCCCGACCGCTGGGCCACGCTGGCCGAGGGCTGGCTGGCCGCCGTCCGGCTGCCCTCGCTGGCCGGGCAGCGCGACGTCTCGGGCAAGGCGGCGGGCGTCCTCTCCCCCGACCTGGTGCGGCACACCGCCCCGGCGATCCGCCGCTCGGCCCTGACCGCGCTCGCCGAGTTCCCGCCCGGCCGTGGCGTGACGCCGGCCGACCTGGTGGCGCTGCTGCGCTGGCGCACCCCGCGGCGGGCCGACCGGCTGGCCCCGGTGCCCGACCTGCTGGCCGAGGCCGCGCGGCTGGGCGTCGTCGTCGGTGGGGTGCTCTCCACCGGTGGACGTGGGCTGCTGGCCGCCGGCGAGGACGGTGCGGCCGAGGGGATGCGCGGGCTGCTGCCGGACCCGGTCGACCACGTGCTGGCCCAGCCCGACCTGTCGCTGGTCGCACCCGGCCCTCTGGTCGCCCAGCTCGCCGACACCCTCGCCGTCGTCGCCGACGTCGAGTCCTCGGGCGGGGCGACGGTCTTCCGCGTGTCGGAGGCCAGCGTGCGCCGCGCCCTGGACTCCGGCTGGTCGGCCACCGACCTGCACGAGTTCTTCGCCCGGGCCTCGCGGACCCCGGTGCCGCAGGCCCTCGACTACCTGGTCGACGATGTCGCCCGCCAGCACGGCCGGCTGCGGGTCGGCGCGATCGAGAGCTACGTCCGCTCCGACGACCACGGGCTGTTGTCGCAGGTGCAGGGCGACCGGCGGACGGCTTCCGCCGAGCTGCGCCGGCTGGCACCCGGGGTGCTGGTCAGCGGGCTGGGCGCCGACGAGGTGCTCACCGTGCTGCGCGAGGCGGGCTACGCCCCGGCCGGCGAGTCCGCGGGCGGCGCCGTCCTGACCCGGCCACCGGCCCGGCCGCGCGCTGCCGGCCGCCGCCCCGGAGCCGCGGCACCGCAGGTGGTTCGCCCGCTGCTGCCCGACGAGCTCGCCGCGACCGTCCGGGAGATCCGCGCCGGGGACGCCGCGCTGGCCGCCCGCCGGGGGGAAGCGGTGCGCCAGGTGCCCGGCGTGACCACCGCCGGCACGCTGGAGCTGCTGTCCCGCGCCGTCCGCGAGGGCGTGCCGGTGTGGCTGGGCTACGTCGACGCGCAGGGCAGTGGCAGCCAGCGCGTCGTCCAGCCGGTGTCGCTGGCCGGCGGCTTCCTGCAGGGGTACGACGAGCGGCGCGGCGAGAGCCGCACCTTCGCCGTCCACCGGATCACCTCGGTGGCGCTGGTGGAGGACGACGACCTGGCGCCGTCGTCCTGAGCCTCCGGGGCCGGTGGTGTGCGCACAGTGTGGTCTGACGCCGCGGCGCTGGAAGACCACCGTAAGCGCACAGCCAGCGCTGGGGACCGGTGCTGCCGGCGGCCGGGAAGGCCCTGTCGGTCCCCGTGGTTACCGTGCTTGGAGGCCGTACGCGGCCGCCGTCCCCTCCCCCTCCCGGAAGGTCCCGCGTGTCTGACGGCCCCTTGATCGTCCAGTCGGACAAGACCCTGCTGCTCGAGGTCGACCACCCCGCCGCCCGCGACTGCCGGGCGGCGATCGCGCCGTTCGCCGAGCTGGAGCGCTCACCCGAGCACGTGCACACCTACCGGGTGACGCCGTTGGCGTTGTGGAACGCGCGCGCCGCCGGGCACGACGCCGAGCAGGTCGTCGACGCGCTGGTGCGGTACTCGCGCTACCCGGTGCCGCACGCGCTGCTGGTCGACGTCGCCGACACGATGGACCGCTTCGGCCGGCTGACCCTGGCCAACGACCCGGTGCACGGGCTGGTGCTCACCACCTCCGACCGCGCGGTGCTGGAGGAGGTCATCCGGAGCAAGCGGGTGGCGCCGATGCTCGGTGCGCGCATCGACGAGGACACCGTCGTCGTCCATCCCTCGGAGCGCGGGCGGCTCAAGCAGGCGCTGCTCAAGGTCGGCTGGCCGGCCGAGGACCTCGCCGGCTACGTCGACGGGCAGGCCCATCCCATCGAGCTGGCGCAGGACGGCTGGCACCTGCGCGACTACCAGCAGGAGGCCGTCGAGGGCTTCTGGGCCGGCGGCTCGGGCGTCGTCGTCCTGCCCTGCGGGGCCGGCAAGACGTTGGTGGGCGCCGCGGCGATGGCCGAGGCCAAGGCGACCACGCTGATCCTGGTCACCAACACCGTCGCCGGGCGGCAGTGGAAGCGCGAACTGCTGGCCCGCACCTCGCTGACCGAGGACGAGATCGGCGAGTACTCCGGAGAGCGCAAGGAGATCCGGCCGGTCACCATCGCGACCTACCAGGTGATCACCACCCGCCGGAAGGGCGAGTACCGGCACCTGGACCTGTTCGACGCGCAGGACTGGGGCCTGATCGTCTACGACGAGGTGCACCTGCTGCCCGCACCGATCTTCCGGCTCACCGCCGACCTGCAGTCCCGCCGCCGGCTGGGCCTGACCGCCACGCTGGTCCGCGAGGACGGCCGGGAGGACGACGTCTTCTCCCTCATCGGCCCGAAGCGGTACGACGCGCCCTGGCGCGACATCGAGTCGCAGGGCTACATCGCACCCGCCGAGTGCATCGAGGTACGGGTCTCGCTCGACGACGACGAGCGCATGACCTACGCCGTCGCGGAACCCGAGGAGCGGTACCGCATCGCGGCGACGGCCTCGTCCAAGCTGCCGGTGATCCGTCGGGTGCTCGACCGCCACCCCGACGAGCAGAAGCTGGTCATCGGCGCCTACCTCGACCAACTCGACGAGCTCGGGCGGGCGCTCGACGCTCCGGTCATCCAGGGATCGACCACCAACCGGGAGCGGGAGAAGCTCTTCGACGCCTTCCGCGCCGGAGAGGTCAAGACCCTGGTCGTCTCCAAGGTCGCCAACTTCTCCATCGACCTGCCCGAGGCCGCGGTCGCCGTGCAGGTGTCGGGGACGTTCGGCTCGCGTCAGGAGGAGGCCCAGCGGCTGGGCCGGGTGCTGCGACCGAAGGCCGACGGCCGGCAGGCCCACTTCTACACGGTGGTCAGCCGCGACACCCTGGACGCCGAGTACGCCGCACACCGCCAGCGCTTCCTCGCCGAGCAGGGCTACGCGTACACCATCGTCGACGCCGCCGACCTGGCCGGCCCAGGCGAGGTCAACGGTCCCGACTGGGTCGACGAGCCCGCCGACTGAGCCGGAGGGTAGGACGGCCGCGTTGTCGCGCTTTCGGGCCCTTTCGATCGGGTTGCAACGGCTGACGATCTCCGCCCCGACGTGCGCGCACATGGCTCTACCTCGGGCGGTGTCGGGTGACCATCGCGGTCACCGCAGTCGAGGACCGGCTCCCGCGCGATCCGTAGACCTGCTCCGGAGTTTCTGAGTCTGTAGCACATCCGGTGCTACTATGGTCGGCGTGACCCGGATCGGAGTGCGTGAGCTGCGGCAGAACGCGAGCCGGTACCTGGCTCTGGTCAAGGCGGGCGAGACCGTCGAGGTGACCGAGCGAGGTGAACTGGTGGCCGTCCTCGCTCCGCCCTCTCCCGCGGCGACGGCGCGCGAGCGATTGATCGCCGAGGGGCGGCTGATCCCCGCCAGCGCACCGTTTCGCATCCCCGACCGCATCAGGCCCCGACCAGGGGCGCTCAGCGTGTCCGAGGCCCTCGACGAGCAGCGCGCCGAGCGGTTGTGATCGCTCTTGACTCCTCCGCACTCGTCAAGCTCGTGGTGGAAGAGCCGGAGTCGGCAGCACTGGAGGCGTGGCTGTCGGGCCGGGCCCCGCTGTCGGTCACGGCCAGCGACCTCGTGAGAGTCGAGGTCATCCGCGCGGTGGCGCGAGTCGACTCCGCCGGAGTACCGCGAGCCCGGACGCTCCTGGCCGGCGTCGACCTCGTCCCGGTGAGCAGGGTCCTGCTCGAGTCGGCTGCGGACCTCGGCCCGCCGTCTCTGCGCAGCCTCGACGCCGTCCATCTGGCGACAGCCCTGAGTCTCGGCCCGATCCTCGAGGCGTTCGTGGTCTACGACGAGCGACTCGCACGAGCGGCCACCGAGGTGGGGCTGCCTGTGGTCGCGCCGTCCTGACCCTCGCTCGACAGCCCCGCCATCAGGCCTCCGCCAGGACCGTGCCCAGCCGGCGCATCCCCTCGGCGATCCGCGCCGGGGTGTTCGTGGTGAACGACAGCCGCAGCGTGGCGCGGTCCGGCGTTCCGGCGTAGAAGGCGGCGCCGGGCACGAAGGCGACGTCGTGGGCCAGCGCCCGGTGCAGCAGATCGGCGGTGTCGACCACCCCAGGCAGCCGGACCCACACGAACATGCCGCCGTCGGGGTCGGTCCAGGTGCTCCCCGGCGGCAGCGCGCCGGGCAGGGCGTCCACCAGGGCGTCCCGGCGATCGCGGTAGGCGGCACACAGCCGGAGGACGTGCGACTCCACGTCGGTCGCGGCGAACCAGGCCGCTGCCGCGGCCTGGTCGACCGTGGAGGTGTGCAGGTCCGCGGCCTGCTTGGCGACGGTCAGCGCGGGCAGCAGCCGGGACGGCGCCCGCAGCCACCCCAGCCGCAGCCCGGGGGCCGCGATCTTGGAGAAGCTGCCGAGGTGCAGCACGTGCCCGTCGGCACCCGGCTGCGCGGCCAGCGGGAGCACCGGGGCGCCCCGGTAGCGCAGCTCCCCGTAGGGGTCGTCCTCGACCACCCAGACGCCGTGCCCGGCGGTCAGCTCGACGACCTCGGCCCGCCGGTCCGCCGGCATCGTACGGCCGGTGGGGTTGGCGAAGGTCGGGACGAGGTAGAGCAGCGCCGGCCGCTCCCGCTCCAGGACGTCGGCGAGCGCGGACGGGTCGATGCCGTGCTCGTCGGTGGGCACGGGGACCACCCGGGCGCCGGCGAGCTGGAAGCACTGCAGCGCCGCGAGGTAGGTCGGGTCCTCGACCAGCACGACGGCCCCCGGGTCCAGCAGCGCCGTCGCGACGAGGGCGAGCGCCTGCTGCGAGCCGGAGGTGACCAGCAGGTCGTCGATGGTGGTGAGCAGGCCGCGCGCGGTCATCCGGGCGGCGACCCGCGCCCGCAGTTCCCGGTCGCCCTCGGTGGGCGCGTACTGCAGCGCCCGGCGGGCGTGGGGCCCCCACAGCACGTGCTCGTAGGCGGTCCGGACGCCGTCGAGGTCGAACAGCTCGGGCGCCGGCAGGCCACCGGCGAAGGAGATGACCTCCGGCCGCTCGAGGAGGGCCAGCAGCTCGCGCACCGGTGAGCTGGCTACGCCGGCCAGGCGCTCGGCCAGGACGGGGTCGGGGCGGGAGAGGACGGCGGAGGGCACGGGAGCTCCAGGAGGACTCTGCGGTGAGGGGAGGCGGCACCGGAGCGCGGGTGGTGTGCCGCTGCCGTCCGGGCCGGGAGGGCCTCCTGGTCGAGGGGCCGCATCCAGCGTACGACTGCCGACGCCGGGACGCCGTCACGGCGCCGCGGTGGGGCGGCTGGGGTCGGCGGAGAGTCCGTGGCGCGCGGGACGGACGACCCGGTCCGTCACGGCATGGCGATCCCCACACCCAGGGGCCGGCAGCGACATCGCCGCAGGTCGGCGCCGCACCGCTCGGCTCCATACGTCGCCGGCCGCGGCGCGCGCGGGAGGTGGCCGGTTGGGCGTGTTGCCCCGGGCGCAGGCAGGATGACCCTCGACATGGCGAGTGCAGCACGCGCGGAGGCGGTCGCCCCGCAGAGAACCGGCCGATCGCTCCGGGCCTGGCAGCAGGCCGCTCTTGACCAGTACGAGCAGGAGTCCCCGAAGGACTTCCTCGTGACCGCGACGCCGGGCGCCGGCAAGACGACCTTCGCCCTCACCCTCGCCGCGCGGCTGCTGCAGCGGCGTGAGGTCGCCCGCGTGGTCGTCGTCTGCCCCACCGACCACCTGCGACTGCAGTGGGCCGACGCGGCCGACCGGATGGGCATCGTCCTCGACCCGGGTCTCACCAACGCCGTCGGGCCGGTGCGCGCCGGCACCCAGGGCTACGTGACCACCTACGCGCAGGTCGCCGGCAAGCCGATGCTGCACGCGGCCCGCGCCACCGCGGTGAAGACGCTCGTCGTCCTCGACGAGGTGCACCACGCCGGTGACGGCCTGTCCTGGGGCGAGGCCATCGAGGAGGCGTACGGCTTCGCCGCCCGCCGGCTGTGCCTGACCGGGACGCCGTTCCGCACCAAGCCCGACGAGCGCATCCCCTTCGTCCGCTACGAGGAGGACGGCTTCGAGGCCGAGGAGGGCGGGCTCGTCAGCCGGGCCGACTACACCTACGGCTACAAGGAGGCGCTGGCCGACAGCGTCGTCCGCCCGGTCGTCTTCGCCGCCTACACCGGGACGTCGCGCTGGCGGAACTCCGCCGGCGAGGTGGTCGCCGCCTCCCTGTCCGAGGCCGGCACCCGCTCGGTGGAGATGCAGGCGTGGCGGACCGCGCTGGACCCCAAGGGCCAGTGGGTGCCGCACGTCATCGCCGCGATGGACGACCGGATCACCCACCTGCGCGAGGAGGGCGGCATGCCCGACGCCGCCGGGCTGATCCTCGCCAGCGACCAGGACGACGCCCGCGCCTACGCCACGATCGTCCGCCGGGTCACCGGCAAGGCCCCCGAGCTGATCCTGTCCGACGACCCCAAGGCGTCGAAGAAGATCGAGCGCTTCGCCACCGGCTCGGCCCGGATCGCGGTCTGCGTTCGGATGATCTCCGAGGGCGTCGACGTCCCGCGGGCCGCCGTCCTGGCGTGGATGACCTCCTACCGGACGCCGCTGTTCTTCGCCCAGGCCGTCGGCCGCGTCGTCCGCGCCCGGGCGTCGCACGAGTCGGCCACGGTGTTCCTCCCCGCCGTCCGGCCGCTGCTCTCCCTCGCCGCCTCGATGGAGGAGCAGCGCAACCACGTCATGCCCCCGCCGAAGACGGTGCAGGGCGACGAGCTGGACCTCGAGCCGCTGCCGCCCGAGGAGCGCGAGCCGGCCACCATGAAGCAGTTCGAGGCGCTCGAGGCCGACGCCCGCTTCGCGCACGTGCTGGCCAGTGGCACCGCGCACACCGGCGAGGGCCGCCCGGCCGCGGCGCCGCTCGCCGCCGAGGAGGAGGACTTCCTCGGCATCCCCGGCCTGCTCACCGCCGAGCAGACGGCGTCGCTGCTGGCCAAGCGGGACGACGAGCTGCGGATGCGCATCGCCCAGCGCGCACACTCCGGCGACGACACCGGTGAGCTGCCGATCGTGGAGAACCACCCGGACGAGGACGACGCCGGCCGCTCGTGGCGCGACGCCGCGGAGCTCCGGCGGGAGATCAACCGGCTGGTCAGCCGGGTGTCGGCGAAGACGTCGACGCCGCACGCGGTGGTGCACACCGAGCTGCGCAAGGCCGTGCCCGGGCCGCCGTCGGCCTCGGCGTCGGTCGACGTCCTGCGCGCCCGCCGCGAGCGCCTCCGCACCATGCTGTGAGTCCGCCCGCCGGTTGATCACCGGCGGACGGCTGTCACGGTCAGACCCGCCTCACGTGTGGCTCCCCCCACGCTCCTCGGGTCCCACCCGATCGGGTGGGATCGGTGGCCGACCGGGATCGGCGACGTCCGTCCCGGGCACCAGTCGCTTCGCGGCGACCGCCGCCGGTCGCGTCGTGCCCCGCTGCAGCACCGCGACCTCGAGGAAGGGGAATCAGCATGCGACTCGGAACAGCGATCGTCCTGCTTGCACTCGGTGCGATCCTCATCTCCGCCCTGCGCGTCGACCTCAGCGGAGTCGACCTGCAGGTGGTCGGCTGGATCCTCATGATCGTCGGCGCACTCGGCATCGTGCTGGAGGTCGCGGTCTGGGGCCCGCGCCAGCGGCGTCGGGTCACCCGCACCGACTCCTACGGACCGCCCGCCTCGGACGGGCCGGCCCAGCGGACCACCACCAACGAGACCTACTGACCCGGCCGTCCTCCTCTCCGCTCCCCGGGAACGGCGGGCGGGGCGAGCATGGCCGCGCCCGGCGGCACGTCGCGGACGACGGTGGCGTTGGCGCCGATACGGGCGTCGTCCCCCACCGTCACCGGGCCGACCACGACGGCGCCGGCCCCGATGCTCACCCGGTCGCCGATCACCGGCTGGCCGCGGCCGGTGTGCCCGACGGTGACCTGCTGGTTGACCCGGCAGTCCCGGCCGACCGTGCGCGCGGTCAGCGTGGTGGCGTAGCCGTGCTCGACGCCGTAGAACGACCACTCGACGCCCAGCTCGACCGCTCGCGCCAGCGCCGTGTCCACCCAGCGCAGCGTCGCGCCGACGTCCCCGGATTCGTACGGGACGACGGCGAGGTTGAACAGCACCCGCAGCTCGACGTCGGTGTCGCCGGAGCGCCGGGCCCGCACCGGCCCGGGCCAGCTCGGTCGGGAGGCCCGCGACCGACTCGAACAGCTGCAGCCGGCCGTCGTCCAGGAGCGGCCGGGGCGTCAGCGGGCGGCCGAGGTCGGCGGCGTCCCCGGCCGGCAGCTCGGGGACGCCGGAGGTGACCCGGCCGGACAACAGCGCCGGCAGGCCGGGCTGCCCCGCTCCGGCGGCCACCGGGCGCAACCGGTCGACGAACGGCAGGTAGGGCAGCCCGACGTCGCCGAGGCCCACGCAGTGGCCGGTGAGCACGCGCAGGCCGCGGTCCGCGGCGCGGGCGGCGAGCTCGTCGAGCAGCCGGGTCTTGCCGACGCCGGCATCGCCGGCCAGCAGCACCGCGCAGGTGCGCCCGTCGAGGCGGCGGTCGACCGCGGCGAGCAGGCGAGCGAGCTCCGCGTCCCGGCCCACCAGCGGTCGGTCGTCCCACTGGGGCACGGTGCCGATCGTGGCACGGTCCCCCGACGGGACCGGTGCGACCGGGACGCGGGTGGTGCCCGCGACGCTCAGCTCGCCCGCCGGCGGGTCCGGAGTCCGCGCCGCGTGCGGGTGCCGCGACCGCTGCGCTGCAGCACCTCACGGCGGTAGGCCAGCTCGGCCTCCAGTCCGGGGCTCGGGTGGAAGGTCATGACCGTCTCCTGTCGTCGTCGGTGTCCGGTGACGACGACGGTCGTGCTGAGGGGTGGGCCGCGGCGTCGGTCGATCGGGCGTTCTCGCCCGCCGTGCCGCCGCCTGAGGCCCCTCAGCCGGCCCTCAGCGCAGCTCGGTGCCCTTGGTCTCGCGCAGGGTGGTGAGGATGACGACGAACGCGATGGCCGCGGCGATCGCGACGTACCAGAAGAACCACAGCGGCCGGTCGTTGTTCGACAGCCAGACGATGACCAGCGGCGCGGTGCCGCCGAACGTGGCGACCGTGAGGTTGTACCAGGCACCGATGCCGGTGGCCCGGAGCTCGGTGGGGAACAGCTCGCTCATGATCGCCGGCGCGATCGAGGCCAGCAGGGCGTAGAGCCCCAGCCCCGTGCAGAACACCACGATGAGCGACAGCAGGTTGTCTCGCACGAGATAGGACAGCGGCACGATGAGCAGCGCGTACGCGGCCGACCAGACGAGCATCTGCGGTCTGCGGCCGAAGCGGTCGGAGAGCGCCCCGAAGGGGTAGCAGAGCGCTACGAACAGCGCGGTGCCGATGGAGAGCGCGAGGAAGACGTCGGTCCCGTCCGCGCCGCGGAACGTGATCGCGAACGGGGTCAGCGCGCTGAAGAAGGTGTAGTAGGACAGGGTCGACAGCAGGGTGATGGCACACAGCTGCACCACGGCCTTCGGGTGGTGGCGGATCGTCTGCCACAGCGGGTGCTTGGTCGCCCGCGCCTTCTCCGCGTTCTCCTCGAACTGCTCGGTCTCCACCAGCGACCGGCGCAGCCACATGCCGACCAGGCCCAGCAGGCCACCGATGAAGAAGGCGATCCGCCAGCCGTAGGACTCCAGCTGCGGCCGGGTGAGCACGTTGGTCAGCAGGACGCCGAGCAGGGACGCGGCCAGCAGCGCCGAACCGGTGGAGATGTAGAAGAACGACGAGTACCGGCCGCGGTGGTCCGGAGGGGCGATCTCGCCCAGGTAGGCCGAGGCGTTGGAGACCTCCCCGCCCAGCGACATGCCCTGGGCGACGCGGGCGAGCAGCAGCAGGATCGGGGCCAGCCAGCCCACCTGCTCGTACGTGGGCAGGATCGCGATCACCATCGAGCCGCCGGCCATCAGCAGGATGGTCAGCAGCATCCCGGCCTTGCGGCCGCGGAGGTCGGCGAACCGGCCGAGCAGGATGCCGCCCAGCGGCCGGAAGAAGAAGGCGAGCGCATACGTCGACGTCGCCCCGATCAGCGCGAGCGCCTCGTTCTCGGCCGGGAAGAACTGGCCGGCGAAGAAGACGACGAAGGTGGCGTAGACCGTCCAGTCGAACCACTCGACGGCGTTGCCGATGCTCGCCGAGACGAGGGTCCGTATCGGGAGCCGGTGCCGTTCCTCGACCGTGCTCGTGCTCGTTCCGCGGTCCACCGTGCCGGCCATGGGAGCTCCTGACGTTGCCCGGTTCCTGCCCCGGGACGACAGTAAGGCGGCCGACGCACGGCGGCACGTCGATCGTGACGGCCGCCGTCCGCGGTGGACGGGGGCTGCCGGAGGAGAGGGTCCGGACCGGATGACGGCCGCCTCGCGGCGAGCGGCACAACGCGGCTCCAGACCCCCGACCGGAGTCGGGGCGGTGGTCCGCGAAGGCGTAACCAAATTGGCACCCGGGGGCACGATGCACCCGGCCCGGACACTCTTCACGCTACCCCTGTCCGCGCCCGGTCACACGGCCCGGAACGACCGACCTGGGCCGTCCGCGCCGTGCCAGACTCCGGCCGTGGCCGACCTGACCGATGCCGAGGCGCGCGTCCTCTCCGCCGTCGACGAGGCGTGGGCGGTCTCCCGGCTGCGCGATCTGGTGGCCGTCCCCTCGGTCGGGGGCACGGCCGCCGAGAGCGAGGTCCAGCACCTGGTCGCCGACTGGCTGGAGGAGCTCGGCTGCGCCGTCGACCGGTGGCCGATCGACCTCGCCGCCGCGGCCACGGCCCCCGAGGCCCCCGGCCAGGAGGTCGAGCGGAGCGAGGCGTGGGGCGTCGTCGGCACCGTCCCGGCCACCGAGGAGAGCCTGCCGGCGCTGGTGTTCTCCGGCCACACCGACGTCGTCCCGCCCGGTGAGCGGTCGCTGTGGCCGGCCGACCCGTTCGACCCGCGCGTCGTCGACGGCGCGGTCCTCGGCCGCGGGTCCTGCGACATGGAGGCCGGCGTCGTCGCCGCCCTCGCCGCGGTGGCCGCCGTCCGGACGGCGGGCGTGCGGCTGGTCCGCCCGGCTGCCGTGCACGCCGTCGTCGGCGAGGAGGACGGCGGCCTCGGGGCGTGGGCGACCCTGCAGCGCGGGCACCGCGGCGAGGTGTGCGTGATCCCCGAGCCGACCGCCGGTGCGGTGGTCACCGCCAACGCCGGGGCGCTGACCTTCCGGTTGGAGGTGACCGGCCACGCCGCGCACGCCGCTCACCGCGACCGGGGGGTCAGCGCGGTCGAGCTGTTCGCCGACGTGCACGCCGGGCTGCGCGCGTTCGAGGCCGAGCGGCAGGTCGGGGCCGATCCGCGCTTCGGCGGCGCGCCGTACCCCTACGGCATCAACATCGGCCGCGTGCGGGCCGGCGACTGGGCCAGCTCGGTGCCCGACCGGCTGGTCGCCGACGGTCGCTACGGCGTCCGGCTGGGCGAGGACGTCGCCGAGGCGCGGACGGCGTTCGAGCGGCGGCTGGCCGGGATCTGCGCCGCCGACCCCTGGCTGGCAGACCATCCGGTGCGCCTGACCTGGACCGGCGGCGCCTTCGCCAGCGGCTCGCTGCCCCCCGGCCATCCCCTGCTGCCCGCCGTCCAGCGGGCGGTCGCCGACACGGGAGTCGGCGTGCCACCCGAGCGGGCCATTCCGGCCGGCAGCGACCTGCGGCTCTACACCGCGGCCGGGGTGCCGACGCTCCACTACGGGCCCGGCGACCTGCACCTGGCCCACGGGCCGCTGGAGCGGGTGCCGGTCGACGAGCTGGTCACCGCCGCCCGGGCGTTCGCCCTGCTGGTGGTCCGGACCTGCGGCGTCCGATGAGTCTCGTCGGCTTCGAGGCGTGGACCCGACTGGCCGGCGACTCCCCCACCTCCCGCACCGAGTGGGCCGCCGTCGTCGCCGCGTGGGGCGAGCCGCACCGCCGCTACCACGACCTGGCCCACCTGGCCGCGGTGCTCGGGCTGGTCGGCGAGCTGGCCGGCGCCGCGACCGACCCCGACGCGGTGCGGCTGGCCGCCTGGTACCACGACGTCGTCTACGACCCCCGCCGCGTCGACAACGAGCGGGTCAGCGCCGAGCGGGCGCGAGCCGGGCTGCGCGGGCTGGTGCCTCCGGATCGGGTCGAGGAGGTCTCCCGGCTCGTGCTGCTCACCGCCGGGCACGACCCCGGCCCGGACGACGCGAACGGCGCGGTGCTCTGCGACGCCGACCTCGCGGTGCTGGCCGGCCCGCCCGAGGCCTACGCGGGCTATGCCTCGGCGGTCCGGGAGGAGTACGGGCACCTCTCCGACGCCGAGTTCACCGCCGGGCGCACCGCCGTCCTCGACCACCTGCTGGCGCTGCCCGCGCTGTACCGGCTGCCGGCGGTCGCCGCGAGGTGGACGCCGCGGGCTCGGGCCAACCTCGCCGCCGAGCTCAGCCTGCTGAGGGCGAGATCCGGCGCTTCTTGAGTCGCAGACCCGCCCCCATCAGCCGGGCGAGCAGCTCGCGAGCGCCCACGGGTTCCGCGCCGGCGGCCACGGCGACGTCGTAGAGCTCGTCGGGGACGTCGTAGTGGTCGCCCTGGAACGCCCGCCGGGGAATGCCGAGCTCGGCGGAGACGAAGGCGTGCAGCTCCTCGTAGGAGACGTCGCTGACCAGGTGTGACCAGCGCCGCCCGCGCCACGGCCACACCGGGGGGTCGATCAGCACCGCCACGCCGGCCAGTCTGCCGGTCGCACTACCGTGCTGCTGATGAGCGACGAGATCCGCTGGGGCGTGGTGGGGCCCGGCCGCATCGCCGAGAACGTCATGGCCGACTTCGCGCACGTGCCCAGCGCCCGGCCGGTGGCGGTCGCCTCTCGGTCGGCCGAGCGCGCGGCGGCCTTCGCGCAGCGGCACGGGCTCGAGCGGGCGCACGGTTCCTACGCCGACATCGTGGCCGACCCGGACGTCGACGTCCTCTACGTCGCCACCCCGCACGCCCAGCACTCCGCCGTCGCACTGGCCGCCACCGACGCCGGCAAGGCGCTGCTGGTGGAGAAGGCGTTCACCGCGACGACCGCCGGCGCCGCCGAGGTCGTCGAGCGGGCGCGCGAGCGCGGCGTCTTCGTCATGGAGGCGATGTGGACGCGCTTCCAGCCGGCCGTCGTCCGGCTGCGGGAGCTGGTCGCCGACGGCGCGATCGGGGAGGTCCGCACGGTGCAGGCCGACCTGGGCGTCGCACGCGACTTCGACCCGGCCGACCGGTTGTTCGCGCTGGAGCTCGGCGGCGGGGCGCTGCTGGACCTCGGCGTCTACGTCGTCTCGTTCGCCCAGATGCTGCTCGGCGCCCCGGACACCGTCACCGCGACCGGCTCGCTGTTCACCACCGGCGTCGACGCCGAGGCCGCCCTCCTGCTGGGGTACGCCGACGGCCGGTCGGCCACGCTCACCACGTCGCTGCGCCATCCGACGCCCGGGCAGGCCCGCGTCTTCGGCACCTCCGGCTGGATCGACGTCCTGCCCCGCTTCCACCACCCGCGGACCATCGTCCTGCACCGCATCGGTGCCGAGCCCGAGGAGATCACCCTCCCACCGGCCGGCACCGGCTATTCGCACGAGCTGGCCGAGGTCACCGAGTGCCTGCGGGCCGGGCGCACCGAGAGCGCGGTGATGCCGCTCGCCGACACCCTCGCCGTCCAGACGGTGCTCGGTGAGGCGGCCGACCAGCTCGGCGTCGCGCACAGGGAAGACCCGTACGTGCTGCGCTGACCCCACCCCGACGGGTGACCCGCCTCAAGCCGCCGGTCAGTGCGCCGATGGTCACAGGGACCGCCCGCCCGGCCGGTCATCGACGACCCCACTGGAGCCTCGCGTGTTCCTCATCGAAGGCCTCGCCGCCCTCGCCGCCAAGGTGGCGGCCGCCTCCACCGTCAGCCAGGCCGCGGCCGGTCTCGGCATCGCCGTCGCCGGCGTGACCGGGGCCGGCGCCGCCGGTGTCCTGCCCACGCCGGTGCAGGACACCGTTGCCGGCGCCGTCGAGGTGGTCTCCCCCTTCGACCTGCCGGACTCGGCCGAGGAGACCGACGACTCCGACACCGATCCACCGGGCGACACCGACGAGAGCGACGACTCCGGCACCGATTCCCCGGGCGACGACACCGAGGCCGGCGACTCGGGCACCGATCCGGCCGATGACGCCACCGAGACCGACGGCTCGGGCACCGACTCCCCGGGCGACGTCCCGGACGAGGAGGCCTCCGGTGACGACTCCGACGACCCGGCGCGGGCCGGCCGGGAGGCCGAGGAAGAGGCTCGCGAGGCCGCCGAGGAGGCTGCCGAGGACAAGCGCGAGGCCGCCGAGGAGGCTGCCGAGGACCGGCGTGAGGCCGCCGAAGCCGCCGCCGAGGCGCAGCGCGAGGCCGAGGAGGAGGCCCGTGAGGAGGCCCAGCGCGCCGCCGAAGCCGCCGCGGAGGCCCAGCGCGAGGCTGACGAAGCGGCCCGCGAGGCCGCTGAGCGCGCGGCCGAGGAGGCCGCCGAAGGCAGTGAGTCCGACGACCGGGGCCGCGACTCCGACGACGACTGAGGGTTCACCCGTCCGGCAGGCCGGGGCCCGCTCCCGCGAGCGGCGCCCCGGCCTGCGGCGTCTCCGGCGGGGCCCAGGCCCGGCCGGACGCCTGATCGAGGGTCGGCACGCGGGTCGGCGTCCGGCCGGTGCGCCGCACCGCCTCGGCGAACACCACGGCGTCGACGACGGCGGCACCGCCGGGGTCGTTGTTGAAGTACACGAGGACGTCGTCGTTCCCGTAGGCCGCCGACAGCCGCTCGGCCCACAGCTGCAGGGTCTCCGGTCGGTAACCCCAGCCTTCGGCGCCGGTGTGCAGCCGGAAATACCCCCACTCGGCGGTGCGCCACAGGGGTGCGACCGGCTGCTCGGCCCGGTCCGCCCAGCACAGCGCCGCCTGGTAGCGCTCCAGCAGGGCGCGGACCTCGTCGGTCCACCAGCTCTCGTGCCGGGGCTCGACGGCGACGCGGGTGCCCGCCGGGAACTGCGCGAGGCAGACGCTGAGCAGCTCCACATCGGCCTTCAGCGTGGGCGGCAGCTGCAGCAGGACGGCGTCCAGCCGGTCGCCGAGGCCGGCCACCCGCTGCATCAGCCGGGCGACCGGCTCCTCCGGGTCGCGCAGCCGCTTGACGTGGGTGAGGAACCGGCTGGCCTTGACCGCCCAGCGGAAGTCCGGCGGGGTGCGGGCACGCCACGCCTCGAACGTCGCCCGCTCCGGCAACCGGTAGAAGGCGTTGTTGCTCTCGACGGTGGCGAAGTGCCCGGCGTGGTGCTCCAGCCACAGCCGCTGCGGCAGCTTCGGGGGATAGAAGCGGCCGCGCCAGTCCCGGTACTGCCAGCCCGACGTCCCGATCACCATGGCCACGGGTGCCGCTTACCCCACCCTCTCCCGACGACGCGCGGCGCCCTGGGACGACGCGATCGGCGGCGCCGACCTGGTGAGCGGCCCGTCGGACGAACTCACGGAGAGGTCGTACGACCAACGTCGTCCCCCCGCATTGGGGACAGGACGGCCCCCTCCGCTCGGCTGCCGGTACCGCGTCGCGGCAACGACTGTGACTCCCACGAGACCGACCCGCTGCAGGAGCGGGCACGGCGCGACTGCGGAGAAGGCGATGACCAGGACACGACCGACCCAGCACGGCGGTCGCGGGGGTGGACACGGAGCTGTGCTCCCCCCCGCGTCGCGAGCATCCCGATCCCCCAAGCGGCTGATGGCCGGCGGCCTGGCCGCCGTCACGGTCACCAGCGCAGCAGTGACCCTCGCCAGCAGCGCCCAGGCGGGAACCCCACCGACCGGCCCCGGCAACATCGAGATCTTCAACAAGCGGAGCATGGTGGCTCTGGAGGGCTACGTCGCCCAGGCCGGGCAGGAAGCCACGGTCGAGGTGATCCGGGGAACCGAGACCATCGGCATCGGCCGAGGAACGGTGGACGAGACCGGCTTCCTGGAGTTCAACCACCCTGGTGGCGAGTGTTGGATCGGGGTCACCCCCACCATCAAGCCGGGCGACGAGGTGAAGGTCTCGTTCAGCGGAGAGGCCTTCACGGACTCCGCGATCACGGCCTCCCCCACGGTGACCGCGGTCGAAGGCAGCGGTTTCACGCCCTCCGGCGAGGTGGTCCCGGGAGACCCGGAGAACCGGGTTCGCGGTACGGGGACGGTCGCGATCCGTGGCACCTACGATCCCGGCGACCCGTGGTGGGACCCGGCTCGGTTCGTCATCGAGACGGTCAACCCGGAGAACGACGACGACAAGACCCCGCCGGGGGAGGACCCCGGCCTGTCCGACAACCGGGCCATGGGGATCACCCTGGTGCCGGACGCAGAACACCCCAACGGCGAGCCCGGTCTGTGGGACGCCTCGGCCACGGCCGACCCTGCCACCGGCGAGATCGTGGGCACCTACACCCTCTACACCGAGGCCGACTACGACCGCGTGCTCGAGGGCGACCACGTCTTCGCAGCCTGGATGGCGGGCGAGGAACCGGCGCTGGGCCTGACCCAGAACGAGTTCGAGGAGATCCCCGGCCCAGGGATGGGCGGCTGCCCGCCGAGCCCCGACGGTCAGGTGCCGACAGCGCCGACGACGGCCCAGCTGTCCTCGGTCGCGGACTCCACCTCGGTGACCGTTGCCTGGGAGACCCCGACCCAGCCCGCCGACGCCCCGGAGGTCACCGGGTACCGGGTGGCCGCGGTCGGTGGCACCCACGCTGAGCAGGAGGTCGCGGAGCGGACCGGCGGGACCACCGTTTCGCTCGACGGTCTGGAGGCCGGCGCGCAGTACGAGATCAAGATCGAGGCCTTCAACGGCCAGTGGTCGGCGCAGCAGTCACTCGGCACGATCACGGTCGGGTCGGGCACCTCCACCGGCGGCACGGGTGGCGGCAGCGGTGGTGAGACCCCGCCGCCGGACAACTCGACGCAGGCTCCTGCGGCTCCGACCGATGTGACTGCCACGGCCAACGACAGCGGCGGTGTCGACGTCAGCTGGACCGCCGCCGACGGTGCGGCGAGCTACGAGGTCAGCGCGACGACCGACGCAGCGGGTGCCGCTACCCCGGTCACCACGACGGTCCAGGCGCCGGCCACCACGGCGGCCCTGAGCGGGCTGACCGCCGGTACGTCGTACACGGTGTCGGTCACCGCGGTCAACGCGGCGGGCAGCACGGCGGCAGCGGAGACGGCCTCGGTCACCACGAACGCGGCGGCGGCGCCCGCGGCGTTCAACCTCACCCGCGTCATCCCCGGCCACGAGCAGATCACGGCTGAGTGGACCGCAGCCCAGCCAGGAAACGCCGCCAGCCCGGTGACGGGGTATGACCTGACCGCCACTCCGGCCGACGGCGGTGTTGCGGTCACCACCTCCGCGACCGGCACGACCGGCACGGTGGCCGGCCTCCGAAACGGCGTCGAGTACACGGTCTCGGTCACCGCCAAGAGCGGCACCGCGGCGACCACGGGCACGGTTCCTGCGAGCGTCGACAACACGGTCGCGCCGAACGACGTGGTGACCGTCACCCGGGCCCAGTACCGAGCCGACAAGCGCGAGTACAAGATCCAGGGCACGGCGCAGGACACCACGGCCAACCGGGTGCACCTCCGGATCGGTGACGTCGCGGGGTCGGGCACGACCATCCAGCTCAACGTTCCGGTCGCGGCCGACGGCACCTGGTCGGTCGACCTCCGCAACGGGCCGGCCCTGCCGAGGAACAACCGCTTCAACGTCGTGTCGGACTCGGGCGCCAGCCTGGTCACGGTGATGACGCGGTCGCGCTGATCCCGACCGGCACCACGGGGCCGAGACCGGGCCCCGATCACAACCGAACAGACCCGAGGGCCCGTCACCGCGCCGGTGACGGGCCCTCGGCCTGCGTGCCGGTGGAGGCGACGCGTGACCGCCCCGCGGCAGGGGCACAGCTGACCGGGAGTGCCCCTGCCGAGAAGACCCCGTGCACGAGCTGGCGAAACCACGCAGGAGCACCGCACCGCCGGGCACGGGTCCGACGAACGCCAGTGAGGAGGAGACGTGACCGATCTGCCGCCGACCGTCTTCGTGCTCTTCGGTGCCACGGGCGACCTGGCCCGCCGGATGGTGCTGCCGGCCTTCCACCAGCTCGCCGAGGCCGGCCTGCTGCCCGACGACTGGCGCCTGGTCGGCAACGGCCGCGGCGACGTGTCGCACGCCGACTTCGCCGCTCTGGTGCACGACGCGCTCGCCGAGTTCGGCCCGGACCCCGACCAGGGGCCCTGGGCGGAGTTCGCCGGCCGGCTCCGCTTCGCCGGCGGTGGCTTCGACGAGTCCGACCCGGGCAGCCTGCTCGACGTCCTCACCGAGGCCCGGAACGAGCTGGACGGCGACTCCCAGCTCGTCCACTACCTCGCCGTCCCCCCGGCGGCCTTCGAGAAGCTCACCCGGGGCCTGCAGCAGCACGGGCTGACCGAGGGCGCGCGGGTGGTCTACGAGAAGCCGTACGGCACCTCGCCGGAGACCTTCCGCGAGCTCGACGAGCTGGTGCTTTCCGTGCTGGACGAGGACCAGGTCTTCCGGATCGACCACTTCCTGGGCAAGGAGGGCACCCAGGACCTGCACGTGCTGCGCTTCGCCAACGGGCTGTTCGAGCACGTGTGGAGCCGCGAGCACGTGGCGCAGGTGCAGATCGACGTCCCGGAGGACCTCGACGTCGCCCAGCGCGCGGAGTTCTACGACGCCACGGGCGCCGCCCTCGACATGCTGGTCACCCATCTGTTCCAGCTCGCCGCCGAGGTCGCGATGGAGCCACCGGTCAGCTTCTCCCCCGCCGACCTGCAAGCGGCCCGGGAGAGCGTCCTGGCCGCCTTCCGCCCCCTCGACCCCGACGAGGTCGTGCTCGGCCAGTTCGACGGCTACACCGGCACCGAGGGGGTCGCCGACGACTCCCGGACCGACACCTTCGTGGCCGCCCGGCTGTGGGTCGACACCGAGCGCTGGCGCGGCGTCCCGTTCCTGCTGCGCACCGGCAAGCGGATGGCCGCCAGCGAGCAGCGCGTGAGCCTGCTGCTGCGCGAGCCCGAGGGCCCGGTGACCGACGCACCCGGGCACGGCAACGTCCTGTCCCTGTCGCTGTCCGGGTCCGGCGCGGTGGACCTGCAGGTGGTCGCCAAGGAACCCGGCCCCGAGCTGGCCCTCGCCACGGCGACCGCCACGCTCCAGCTCGCCGACGTCCCGGGCGGAACCCCGCTGCCGCCCTACGTCTCCCTGCTGCACGACGTCCTGACCGGTGACCGGTCGTTGTTCACCAGCAGCGACGGCCTGGCGCACGCGTGGCGGGCCTTCGCCCCGCTGCAGCAGCGCCGTCCGCAGGTGCACGGCTACGCGCCGGGGTCGTGGGGTCCGGCCGAGGCCGATGCGCTGGCCGAGCCGGCCGGCTGGCTGCTGGGCGGCTCGCAGTCCTGAACCGCGGCGCGGTGTGCTGAGCTGCACGCATGGCCGACGCACCCGCCCGCTTCAAGGACCTCTGCCTCGACGCCCGCGACCACCAGGCGATGGCCGACTGGTGGTGCGCCGCTCTGGGCTACGTCCGCTACGCCGACCTCGCGCCCGGTGACTACAGCGCCCCCCGACCGGCGGAGTGGCCGGTGCCCATCGCCGACCCGACCGGCGCCGGCCCGCTCATCTGGCTCAACCCGGTGCCCGAGCCGAAGACGGTCAAGAACCGGATGCACCTGGACGTCGTCGGGGACGCCGCGGCGCTGCTGGCGGCCGGCGCGACCCTCGTGCGCGCACGGGACGCCGAGATCGGCTGGGACGTGCTGGCCGACCCCGAGGGCAACGAGTTTTGCTGCTTCACCCCGGAGGACTGAGCGAGGACCCCGCCCTCCCCACCCTTCGGAGAAGGACCCCGTCCTCCTCGCCGCTCGCAGGCTGGCGGCGAGGAGGACGGGGCCGGCCCGGGACGGGCCCGGGGGCGTACACGCCGACAGGGGCGGCCCCGCGAGTGCGGGGCCGCCCCTGCCGGGCTGTGCTCGGTGTTACGGGAGGAGTGGACTCAGAAGTCCATGCCGCCCATGCCGCCGTCGGCGCCCGGCATAGCCGGGGCGGCCTTCTCCGGCTTGTCGGCGATGACGGCCTCGGTGGTGAGGAACAGCGCCGCGATGGAGGCGGCGTTCTGCAGCGCCGACCGGGTCACCTTGGCGGGGTCGATGATCCCGCTGGCGACCAGGTCCACGTACTCGCCGGTTGCGGCGTTGAGACCGGTGCCGGTGTCGGAGTTGCGGACCTTCTCCGCGACGACGCCGCCCTCGAGGCCGGCGTTGATCGCGATCTGCTTCAGCGGCGCCTCGAGCGCGACCCGCACGATGTTGGCACCGGTGGCCTCGTCACCGTCGAGCTCCAGCTTCTCGAACGCCACGGTGGTGGCCTGCGCGAGGGCGACGCCACCACCGGCGACGATGCCCTCCTCGACGGCGGCCTTGGCGTTGCGCACCGCGTCCTCGATGCGGTGCTTGCGCTCCTTGAGCTCGACCTCGGTCGCGGCGCCGGCCTTGATGACGGCGACGCCACCGGCCAGCTTGGCCAGGCGCTCCTGCAGCTTCTCGCGGTCGTAGTCGGAGTCCGACTTCTCGATCTCGGCGCGGATCTGGTTCACCCGGCCGGCGATCTGGTCACTGTCGCCGGCACCCTCGACGATCGTCGTCTCGTCCTTGGTGACGACGACCTTGCGGGCGCGGCCCAGCAGCTCGGTGCCGGCCGACTCGAGCTTGAGGCCGACCTCCTCGCTGATGACCTGGCCACCGGTGAGGATGGCGATGTCGGCGAGCATGGCCTTGCGGCGGTCACCGAAGCCGGGGGCCTTGACGGCGACCGACTTGAAGGTGCCGCGGATCTTGTTGACCACCAGGGTCGCCAGGGCCTCGCCCTCGACGTCCTCGGCGATGATGGCCAGCGGCTTGCCCGACTGCATGACCTTCTCCAGCAGCGGGAGCAGGTCCTTGACCGAGCTGATCTTCGAGTTGACGACGAGCACGTACGGGTCGTCGAGGACGGCCTCCATGCGCTCGGCGTCGGTGACGAAGTAGGGCGAGATGTAGCCCTTGTCGAAGCGCATGCCCTCGGTGAGCTCGAGCTCGAGGCCGAAGGTGTTGCTCTCCTCGACGGTGATGACACCTTCCTTGCCGACCTTGTCCATCGCCTCGGCGATGAGCTCACCGATGGCGTTGTCGGCGGCGGAGATCGACGCGGTGGCGGCGATCTGCTCCTTGGTCTCGACGTCCTTGGCGGTCGAGAGGAGGTACTCGGTGACCGACTCGACGGCCTTCTCGATGCCCTTCTTCAGGGCCATCGGGTTGGCGCCGGCGGCGACGTTGCGCAGACCCTCGCGGACGAGCGCCTGGGCGAGCACGGTGGCGGTGGTGGTGCCGTCACCGGCGACGTCGTCGGTCTTCTTCGCGACCTCCTTGACGAGCTCGGCGCCGATCTTCTCCCACGGGTCCTCGAGCTCGATCTCCTTGGCGATGCTCACACCATCGTTGGTGATGGTGGGAGCGCCCCACTTCTTCTCGAGGACGACGTTGCGGCCCTTCGGACCGAGGGTCACCTTGACGGCGTCGGCGAGGGTGTTCATGCCCCGCTCGAGGCCGCGGCGCGCCTCTTCCTCGAAGGCGATCATCTTGGCCATGTGGTGATGTCCTCCATGCATGGATCGCTGCACGGCCGGGACCGGCGCCCGCGACGGACGACACCGGCGACGCGGACTCCCTTGCGCCCGCACACCAGTGCCTCACCGTTCCGACCTGATTGGCACTCGGCACTGTCGAGTGCCAACTCCGAGTCTGGCACTCGACCGGTAGGAGTGCAACAACACGGTCGGCCTACCGGCCTCCACCGCGGCCATGACATCGTCGTCCCACCGGACGACACCGCCATCACACTGTCGTCCTTCGGACGACGACCGCGGCCAGGAGTCGTCCCCCGCCTGCGTGGAGCCCGCCCACGTCCCTCCTCGGGGACCCTCGGGGCCCCGCTCGTCGGTCGTCCCTGCGGGGCCCGTCACTTCGTGGCCGTGGAGGTCGCCCAGACACGACGAAGGCCCGATTCCCCTTGCGGGGAATCGGGCCTTCGCTACTGCTGAGTGGTTCTCAGGCGGTGCGCACGGCGTCGGCCTGCGGACCCTTCTCGCCCTGGACGACCTCGAAGGTGACCCGCTGGCCCTCGTCGAGGCTCTTGTACCCGTCCATCTGGATGGCCGAGTAGTGGACGAAGACGTCCTGGCCGCCGTCGACGGCGATGAAGCCGAAGCCCTTCTCGGCGTTGAACCACTTCACGGTGCCCTGTGCCACGTGTGCTCCCACGTTTCCTGCGTGCGGACGACCCCCACGAACCAGGAGGCCGGGTCGAGCTCTTCCGCCCGCCGAACACGAACGTGGAACCGAACCGCGGGAGAAGGTACAGCACGAAAGACGTGGTGAGAGCAACCTCACGCACGCGGCACACCGGAGGGGCCGCAGCCGCCCGGTCCGGTTCTGCGGTGACCCTACTCCGTCATCCGATGAGTCCCGCGTCCCGTGCCGACCTCAGCGACGGCTCCACCCGGTGGGTGGGCCCGACGACCGGCTCCAGCGGGTCGAGGGTCTTCAGGCCCTCGCCGGTGTTGAGGACGACGGTCTCCTTGGTCGGGTCGAGCCGGCCGTCCTCGACCAGCTGGCGGAGCACCGCCACGGTGACGCCGCCCGCGGTCTCGGCGAAGACGCCGGTGGTGCGCGCCAGGTCGCGGATGCCCTGCACGATCTGCGCGTCGTCCACCCGGCCCACGGCGCCGCCGGTGCGCCGGATGGCGTCGAGGGCGTACGGGCCGTCGGCGGGGTTGCCGATGTTCAGCGACTTGGCGATCCCCGTGGGCCTGACCGGCTTGACGACGTCCCAGCCGTTGTCGAAGGCGGTGGCGATCGGGTCGCAGCCGGCCGACTGCGCGCCGAAGATCGTCCACTCACTCGCCTCGACGATGCCGGCCACGGTGAGCTCGCGGAACGCCTTGTCCACCTTGGTCAGCAGCGACCCGGACGCCATCGGGATGACCACCTGGGCCGGGATCCGCCAGCCGAGCTGCTCGGCGAGCTCGTAGCCCATCGTCTTGGAGCCCTCGGCGTAGTACGGCCGCACGTTCTGGTTGACGAACGCGGTGTCCTCGAACTCGTCGGTTTCGGCGAGCTCGCTGGTCAGCCGGTTGACGTCGTCGTAGGAGCCGTCGACGGCGACCAGCGTCTGCCCGTAGACCGCCGACTGCACGACCTTGCCCGGCTCGAGGTCGGAGGGGATGAAGACGAAAGAGGGCAGGCCGACACGGGCGGCGTGCGCGGCCACCGAGTTGGCCAGGTTGCCGGTCGAGGCGGCGGCGATCTTGGTGTACCCCAGCCCCCTGGCCGCGGTGGCGGCGAGGCTGACCACGCGGTCCTTGAAGGAGTGGGTGGGGTTGGCCGAGTCGTCCTTGACCCACAGCCCGCCGGTGAGGCCGAGCTCCGCGGCCAGCCGGTCGGCGCGCACCAGCGGGGTCAGGCCCGGGTCGAGGGTGACGCGGTCGGCCGGGTCCTGGCCGACCGGCAGCAGCGCGGCGTAGCGCCAGATGTTCTGCGGCCCCGCCTCGATCTGCTCGCGGGTGACCGCCCGCATCAGCTCGGGGTCGTAGTCGACCTCCAGCGGGCCGAAGCACTCGGCGCAGGCGTGCTCGGCGACGAGCCCGAAGGTGGCGCCGCAGTTGCGGCAGACGAGGCCACGCGCGGGGCACGGCGGAACCGGGCCGCCGGCGGACGAGTCGGCCTGGACGGCTGGGCTCGTCCTGGTGGAGCTGGGAGCGGTCAGGGTCATGCGACGACTACCTCCTCATCTTCCCCGCGTCGGGCCGTCGAGCCGCGCGGGACGGAATTGGCACCTTCCGCCGCGCGAACGCGCGGACGGCGGTTGCCGGGGCTTCGTCGGGCCGTGTCCCTCTGCCCCTCTGGATGAGTGGAACGCCCACGACTCTACCCAGGTGCCGGACGGCGCACCGGCCCGGGCCAGGATGGAGGGGTGGGAACCCGCGTCGTCTACACCGACCTCGACGGCACGATGGTCGGGCCGCGGGGCTCGTTCTGGCACACCGCCGGCCGGGACCTCACCGACGACCCCGCCCTGGCGCTGCACGACCTGCACCGGGCCGGCGTCGCGCTGGTGCTGGTCAGCGGGCGGACGTTCGAGCAGGTGGTGGAGGCGGCGCGCATCTTCGCCGCGGACGGTGCGATCGCCGAGCTAGGCTCGGTGGTCAGCTGGGACGTCGGGCGCGGCGTGCACCGGCTGACCGGGGCGCTGCCCGACGAGTACGCCGGGCGGACGCCGATGGAGGTGATGGCCGAGCTCGGCGTCGTCGAGGAGCTGCTGGCCCGCCACCCGGGCCGGCTGGAGTGGCACGCGCCCTGGCACGCCACCCACCTCACCGACGCCCTGCTGCGCGGCCGGGTCGACCCGCTGGGCGTCGACGCGGAGCTGGCCGAGCGGGGCGTGGGCTGGCTGACGCTCAAGGACAACGGCGCCATCCCGGCGACGTCGCGCATGACGCTGGCCCCCGAGGCACTGCCGCCGCGGGTCTACCACCTGATGCCGCGCGGCATCTCCAAGGGCGCGGCGATCGCCTGGGACCTCGAGCGGCGTGGGCTGGGACCGGCCGACGCCGTGGCGATCGGCGACAGCGTCAGCGACCTGGAGATGGCCCCGGCGGTCGACCGGCTGTGGATCACCGCCAACGGGGCGACCGTCGACGGGATGGCCGACCTGCTGGCCGCCGTCCCCAACGTGACGGTGACCGACGCCCCCATGGGCGAGGGCTGGGCCCAGGCCGTCCGCGCCTCGCTGTAGCGGAGTCGCTCGAGCGCGGTTTCCGCGCTCGAGCGACTCCGCTCAGGAGGTGACGTCGCGGCGGGAGAAGTGGCGGAACGCCAGCGCGGTGAAGACCGCCGCGTAGACCAGCGACTGGACGACGCCGCGGAACAGGTCGCCGGAGTCCACCGGGGTCTGCAGCAGGTCGGTCCAGGCGAACTCCTCCGCCGTCGGGAAGAAGTCGCGGATGTCGCCGAGCTGCTCGACCTGGTCGAGGATCGCGAACACGAACATGGTGAACACTGCGCCGCCGACGGCGGCCAGCGGCGCGTCGGTGACGGTCGACAACCAGAACGCCAGCGTGCCGACGACGAGCAGGTGGACGGCGAGGTAGCCGACCATCCCGGCCAGCCGCAGCAGCCCGTCGGCCTGGCCGAGGGTCACCCCGATCGGCGTCCGGACGGCGTCGAACCCGAACGCGATGCCGCCGGCGACGAGCGCGGTGAGGACGACCGTGAGCAGGGCGCCGACCGACAGGACGAACGCCGCGTACCACTTCTGCCGGAGCAGCCGCATCCGCGGCACCGGGGTGGCCAGCGTGTACCGCAGCGAGCCCCACTGCGCCTCGCTGGCCACCGTGTCGCCGAAGAACAGCGCGTAGACCACGACCAGGAAGAAGCTGGTCGTCGCGAACAGCACGAACAGGGTGAAGTTGAGCCCGCTGGCGGTGGCGACGTCGACCAGGTTGAGCCGGCTGTTCTCCTGCGCGTCCTCGCCGGCGCCCAGCTGGAGCGCGGCGATGAGCAGCAGCGGCAGGGCCACCATCAGCGCGAAGACGCCGATGGTGCGCCGCCGCTTGAACTGCCGGCGCAGCTCGACCGACAGCCGCAGGGTGCGCTCGGGCCGGTAGCCGGCGATCGCCCCCGTGGGTTGCACGTGCTCGCTCACCGAACTCATGACTCCCCCACCAGTGCCAGGAACGCGTCCTCCAGCCGTCGGCGCGGGGTGAACGCGTCCACCGCGACGCCCGCGGTCACCAGGGCCTGGAGCGCCCGCGCCCGGCTGGTGCCGTCGAGGTCGGCGACCAGTCCCTCGTCGGTGCGCTCGACGCCCACCCCGGGCAGCTCCGCGAGGACGGCGGCCGCCCGGTCGCTGTCGGCGTCGTCGGCCAGCCCGACCAGCACCGAGCCGCCGGTGCCGACGATCTCCTCCACCGTGCCCTGGGCGATCTTCTGCCCCTTGGCCATGACGACGACGTGGCTGCAGGTCTGCTCGATCTCGCTGAGCAGATGGCTGGAGACGATCACCGTGCGGCCGGTCGCGGCGTAGGAGCGCAGCACCTCGCGCATGGCGTGGATCTGCGGCGGGTCCAGCCCGTTGGTCGGCTCGTCGAGCACCAGCAGGTCGGGCAGGCCGAGCATCGCCTGGGCGATCGCGACCCGCTGGCGCATCCCCTGGCTGTAGCGGCGCACCGGCCGGTCGATCGCGGCACCGAGGCCGGCGACCGCGATCGCCTCGTCCATGTGCGCGTCCTCGGCGGGGCGACCGGTGGCGGCCCAGTACAGCCGCAGGTTGTCGCGGCCCGACAGGTGCGGCTGCAGGCCGGTGCCCTCGACGAACGAGCCCAGCCGGGACAGCACGGGCGCGCCCGGCCGGATCTCGTGGCCGAAGACGGTGATCCGCCCGTCGGTCGGCCGGATCAGGCCCATGAGCATGCGTAGCGACGTCGTCTTACCGGCGCCGTTGGGCCCCAACAGGCCGAGCACCTGCCCTCGGCGCACCTCGAAGGAGAGGTCGCGGACGGCGACGAACCCGTCCTTGTAGGCCTTCGAGACGCCGGTGAAGCGCAGCGGCACGTCCTCGCCGTCGGGCTCGACCGCCGAGACCCGTCGCCGGCGCCGGCGTCCCCACAGGACGGCGGCGCCCCAGCCGACCAGGCCCAACGCCACCGCGGCCCCGAGCAGCACCCACCACCGCGAGGTCCCGCCCGCGGCCTCGGTGCGCCCGTCGACCGTCGGGACGGCGAGCGCGGCGGCGTCCCCGCCGGAGGCCAGGGCGACGGTGTAGACGCCCGCCTCGGCCGGCAGCGCGAAGGCCTGGTCGGTCGAGGAGACCACCACGCGCATGGTGTGCCCGGCCTCGAAGCGGTGCACGATCCCCGGCAGGGTCACGCTGACCTGCGTCGGCGCCGCGGGGTCGGCGGACAGCCCGGTCAGCGCCAGCGGGGCGACCAGCCCCGCCGGCAGCGTCGCCGTCCCGTCGGGGGCGACGTCGTAGAGCTTGGCGAAGAGGGTGGCCGAGCCGCCGGGCGCGGCGACGGCGAGGTCGATCGTCGGCGCCCCGACGACCTCGACGGCCTCGTCGAGCGGCTCGCTCTCGAAGGCGGCGAACTGCCCGGGGATCTCGAACGAGCCCCCCGGTAGCGCCGCTGCCAGCGAGCCGAGCCCGGGCACCACGGTGATCGCGGCGGGGGTGCCGCCGGCGGGGGTGACGACCGGCTGCACCGGCCCGTCGACGACGACCGCCGACCGCTCGGCCGGCTCGGTGCCGGCCAGGCCGGGGTAGGCGGGCGCGGTCACGGTGCGGTTGCCGCCCTGCACGCTGCCGATCCCGGCGGCCACACCGGTGGGGGCGGGGAACTCGAAGCCGGCGCCCGGGTCCTCGCCCCGCCCTCGCAGGTGCCAGTCGAACCAGCCGGCCACCAGCTCGCGGAGCCGCTCGGTGGTCCGCTCCGAGGCCTGACCGTCGTGGCCGCCCTGGTACCAGACGACCTTCACCGGGGTGCCGTCGGCGGCGATGCCGCGGGCGTTGGCGTCGGCCTGGCCGAGGCCGAACAGCGAGTCCTGGGTGCCCTGGACCAGCAGGGTCGGCGCATCGATCCGGTCGAGGACCGTGGCCGGGCTGCTGCGGTCGAGCACGTCGGCGACCTCGGGGGTCAGCGTGCCGGTGGACGCGGCGGACTGGTAGGCGGCGCAGACGTCGGCGCGGAAGCGCCCGCAGGTCAGCAGCTGCTCGACGGCCTCCAGGTCGATCGAGGCCGGGTCGATCGAGCCCGGGTCGACCGGCAGGGCCGCAGGCAGGTCCCCGGCCGGGGTGGCGCCGTCCTGGAGCGCGTCGAGCAGCCCGCCGGTGGGCGCCGACCCGACGCCGAAGAACAGCCCCGACCACAGCCGCTTGTAGACGCCGCCGTCCGGGGCCTGCGGGATGGCCGCGACGGTGTCGGCGGCGGGCTCGCCCACCTGGGAGGGGAACAGCGCGGCGGTCAGCGAGTGCCAGGTGATCTGCGGGGCGATCGCGTCGACCCGGTCGTCGTAGCCGGCGGCGAGGAGCGCGAGCGCCCCGCCGTAGGAGGCGCCGGCGACGCCGACCCGTGGGTCACCCTCGGCGTCGAGGAGGACGTCGTCCCGGTCGGCGAGCCGGTCGAGCAGCGCGGAGAGGTCGGCGACCTCGAACCGCGGGTCGTTCAGGCCGATCCGGCCGGTGCTCTTCCCGAAGCCGCGCGCGGAGTAGGTGAGGACGACGTAGCCCCGGCCGGCGAGGTCGCGGGCGTCGTCGGCGACCGACTCCTTGCTGCCGCCGAAGCCGTGGGCGAGCACGACGGCGGGGGCGGGCTGCTCCGCGGTGGCCGAGGCGGGCAGGAAGAGGGTGGTGTCCAGCTCGACGGCGTCGGCGCCCTCGCCCACGGCGACCCGCGCCTCCTCGGTGACGACGTCCTCGGCAGCCGCGGCGGGGGCGGCCGGCAGGAGCCCGATCAGCACCAGGGTGAGCAGCAGGAGGAGGGCGGCGGGCGTCGCGCGGGCACCGGAGCGCGGGCGGGGACGCACGGGCCCGCGAACGGGACGCACGGAGCGGCCAACGGACGGGTGCTCACCGATGTTCCGGAGACGGCCGCACACGGGGCGGTCTGCGGTCAGGGCAGCCACTCGCCGGTGGTGACGACCACGAGGCCGGGCGCCGCGACGCCCGGGACCTCGAAGAAGCGCACGGCGGGCCCGCTGATCTGCGGGAACTGCTGCATGAGCTGGACCGCAGCGTCGTACTGGACCTGGTCGCCCTCGGTGTAGAAGACGGTGGTCGTGGCGACGTCGGCGCCCTGGTACTGGCCGACACCGGGCGACTCCCACCCCTGGGTGGCCAGCTCGGCGGCGACGTCGGCGGCCAGCCCGGAGATCCCCGTGGCGTTGAGCACGGTCACCGGCGCGCGCACGGGTGTGGCGGGCGCCGCGTCGACCGGCGGCAGCGGGGACACATCCAGCGGCGGCAGCACCGAGCTCGGGACGGACGGCGCCGCCGCCGTGGTCGGGGCGATGTCCGCCGCCGTGCTGCGGGAGGCATCCCGGGCCTCCGGCGAGGCGAAGGAGTAGACGCCGAGCACCACGAGGGCGACGACGGCGACGGACAGCAGCCCGATCGCGGCACGGCGCACGCCGGAGCCACGGCCGCCCTCCCCGGCGGCGCGGGCGGCCCGGAGGCGTTCGGCCTCGGCGGCCTGGC
>NZ_SPQN01000099.1 GCF_004571065.1 Geodermatophilus sp. DF01-2 | reverse complement strand
GATCTGCCCGGTCGGCGACGCCGGGGCCCGCGCCCAGGTCGCCGCCGCCTGGGGCGTCGCCGACCTGCCGCCCACCCCCGGCCGCGACGCCACCGGCATCCTCACCGCGCTCGTCCACGGGGAGCTCGCCGGCCTGCTGGTCGGCGGGGTCGACCCGGCCGACCTGCCCGACCCCGGCCTGGCCGAGGCCGCCCTGGCCCGGGCCGCGTTCGTGGTGAGCCTGGAGCTGCTGCCGAGCGCGGTCACCGAGCACGCGGACGTCGTCCTGCCGGTGGCCGCCGCCCCGGAGAAGGCCGGCGCGTACCTGGACTGGGAGGGCCGGCTGCGTCCGTTCGACGCCACGCTGCACGGCACGGGGCAGCTCCCCGACGGCCGCGTGCTGCAGGGGCTGGCCGACGAGCTGGACGTCGACCTGCGGCTGCCCGCCCCCGAGGTCGCCCGCGCCGAGCTCGCCGCCCTGGGCGTCGTTGCCGAGCGCCCCCGGGTGACCGGTCCGGACGTCGCCGCGCCGGCCGACCCGGAGCTCGCCGAGGACCAGGCGGTGCTGGCCTCCTGGCGCCACCTGCTCGACGTCGGGACGCTGCAGCGCGACGAGCCCGAGCTCGCCGGCACGGCGCGCCCGCCGGTCGCCCGTATCGGCAAGGACGTCGCCCGCCGCCTCGGCCTGGCCGACGGCGACCGGATCACCGTCGAGGGATCCATGGGGCACGTCACGTTGCCGGTCCTGGTCACCGAGATGCCCGACCAGGTGGTCTGGCTGCCCATGCGCTCGCCGGGCAGCGAGATCAGGACCGCGCTGGGCACCGGACCAGGAGGCGTCGTGCGGCTCGTCGCCCCCGCCCGGCCCACCCCCACCGCGGAGGGAACCGCATGACCCCGTTCGCCATGTCGTCTCCGCTCGCGGCGGAGAACCAGCCGACGCTGGAGGACTTCGGCACCGACGTCTGGTGGATCGTCCTCATCAAGGTCGTCGGTGTCTTCGTCGTCCTCGTGCTGCTGACGCTGTTCGCCATCGTCTTCGAGCGCAAGGTCGTCGCCCGGATGCAGCAGCGGATCGGTCCCAACCGGGTCGGCCCCCGCGGCTACCTGCAGAGCCTCGCCGACGGGCTGAAGCTGGCGTTCAAGGAAGACATCATGCCGGCGCTGGCCGACAAGCCGGTCTACTTCCTGGCGCCGGTCATCTCGGCCATCCCGGCGTTCGTGGCCTTCTCGGTCATCCCGCTCGGGCCGACGGTGAGCATCTTCGGCGAGCGCACGCCCCTGCAGCTGACCGACGCCCCGATCGGCGTGCTGGTCGTGCTGGCCATGTCAGCGATGGGCGTCTACGGCCTCATCCTGGCCGGGTGGGCATCGGGTTCCACGTACCCGCTGCTGGGCGGGCTGCGCAGCGCGGCGCAGGTCATCAGCTACGAGATCGCGATGGGGCTGTCCATCGTCGCGGTGTTCCTCTACGCCGGCACGATGTCGACCTCGGAGATCGTGGCCGCGCAGGCCGGCGGCAACGAGCTGTCCTTCTTCGGCCTCGAGTTCACCGGGCCGAGCTGGTTCGCCATCCTGCTGCCGGTCTCGTTCGTCATCTACGCGATCGCCGTGGTGGGCGAGACCAACCGCGCGCCGTTCGACCTGCCCGAGGCCGAGAGCGAGCTCGTCGGCGGCTTCCACACCGAGTACTCCTCGCTGAAGTTCGCGCTGTTCTTCCTCGCCGAGTACATCAACATGGTCACCGTCTCGGCCCTGGCCGCCACGCTGTTCCTGGGCGGCTGGCGCGCGCCGTGGCCGATCTCGATCTGGGACGGCGCCAACACCGGCTGGTGGCCGCTGCTGTGGTTCTTCCTCAAGGTCGTCGCCGCGCTGTTCGTCTTCATCTGGCTGCGCGGCACGCTGCCCCGGCTGCGCTACGACCAGTTCATGGCGTTCGGCTGGAAGGTGCTGGTTCCCACCGCGCTGGTCTGGATCCTCGCCGTGGCCACCATGCGCACCGTCGCCCGCGAGGCCGACCTCTCCACCGGGGAGGTGGCGCTGTTCGTGGGTGTCCCGATCGCGCTGGTGGTGCTCGCCGGGTTGCTCGTCGCCAGCCGGGCCAGCAACCGGGACACCCGCATCGCGGCGACCAAGGCCGCGGCCGGCTCGATCCACCCGACCGACGCCGGGGGGGTGGGGGAAGGCGAGGTCCTCCCGCCGGCCGGTCCGCGCCGGCGGCCCGCCCGGCCGACCGGCACGAGCCGAGCCGAGGGCGGCTTTCCGATCCCACCCATGGACCTGGCCGTCCCCCCGTCGCCCCGGCTGCGCCGCCGGGAGACCGTCGCCGCCGGCGGCGTGGTCAGCACCGGCCGGCGCGGCCAGGGCACCACCGGAGAAGAGGACGGCGATGCCTGAGCAGAACCCATCTGCGACCGGCTCCGAGAAGGGGCTGGCGCAGGCTGCCCGCGGCGAGCTGGCCCCGCGCGACCGGGACGCCGGCCCGGTCAAGCGGTCCAGCTGGCTGCCGGGCCCCGGCCAGGGCTTCGGCGTCACCTTCGCGCAGATGTTCCGCAAGGTGACCACCGAGGAGTACCCGTACGAGCCGAAGGTGACCAAGCCGCGCTACCACGGCCGGCACGTGCTCAACCGGCATCCCGACGGCCTGGAGAAGTGCGTCGGCTGCGAGCTGTGCGCCTGGGCCTGCCCGGCCGACGCCATCTACGTCGAGGGCGGGGACAACACCGAGGACGAGCGCTACTCGCCGGGAGAGCGGTACGGGCGCGTCTACCAGATCAACTACCTGCGCTGCATCTTCTGCGGCCTGTGCATCGAGGCCTGCCCCACCCGCTCGCTGACCATGAGCAACGACTTCGAGCTGGCCGACGACAACCGGGCCGACCTCATCTACACCAAGGAGCAGCTCATGGCCCCGCTGCTGCCCGGCATGGAGGCCCCGCCGCACGCCATGCGGCTGGGCGACGACGAGAAGGACTACTACGTCCGCACGCCGGACCCGACCTCGCCCGCCGAGCCGGTCACCGAGGAGCGGGTGTGAACGGCCTGGAGTCGATCGAGATCGGTACCGGGGAGGCCGTCGTCTTCTGGGTGCTCGGCCCGATCGCGCTGGCCGGAGCGCTGGGCATGGTGCTCTCCCGCAACGCCGTCCACTCGGCACTGTGGCTGGTCAACACGATGCTGGCGCTGGGCGTCTTCTACGTCGTCCAGGAGGCGCCGTTCCTGGGCGCGGTGCAGATCATCGTCTACACCGGCGCCATCATGATCCTTTTCCTGTTCGTGCTGATGCTGGTCGGCCGCGACTCCTCCGACTCGGTGGTGGAGACGCTGCGCGGGCAGCGGGTGGCGGCGATCGTGCTCGGCCTCGGCTTCGCGGGACTGGTCGGCGCCGGCGTCGCCCGGGCCACCCAGGACCTCCCGGTCACCGGGCTGGCGGGGGTGCAGGGCCTCGAGATCAGCAACATCGAGGCGATCGCCGGGGTGTTGTTCACCCGCTACCTGCTGGCGTTCGAGGTGACCAGCGCGCTGCTGATCACGGCCGCCGTCGGCGCCATGGTGCTGGCCCACATCGAGCGCGAGCCCGGCACCCGGTCCACCCAGAAGGAGCGGTCGCGGGCCCGGTTCCTCACCGACCGGCCGCAGACCCTGCCCGGGCCCGGCGTCTACGCACGGGGCAACTCCGTCGCCGCGCCGGCCCTGCTTCCCGACGGCCGGCTCGCCGAGGACAGCTTCGCGACCGGGATCGAGCCCCAGGAGGCCGAGCAGATGCCCCGTCCCACCGGCCGGGCCGAGCTCGGCAGCCCCGACGCGGCTCTCGGCTCGCTCGAGCCCACGGTCAGTGACGTGCCCGGCGGCCGGGAAGGCGGTGATCACCGGTGAGCGAGCGTGCGAGCTCGGCCATGGGTGCAGCAGCCCGGCGAACGGGTTCGACGAGCGCCGGCGAGGAGAAGCCGTGAGCCTCACGCACTACCTGGTGCTCGCCGCGATCCTGTTCACCATCGGCGCGGTCGGCGTGCTGGTGCGGCGCAACGCGATCGTCGTCTTCATGTGCATCGAGCTGATGCTCAACTCGGCGAACCTGACGCTGGTCACCTTCGCCCGGGCCAGCGGCACCCTCGACGGCCAGATCATGGCGTTCTTCGTCATGGTCGTCGCCGCGGCCGAGGTCGTCGTCGGCCTCGCGATCATCATGTCGCTCTTCCGGACCCGCCGGTCGGCGTCCGTCGACGACGCCAACCTGCTCAAGTACTGAGAACGGGGACCGGTCGATGGAAACAGTGCCCGCCGACGGGCTGATCGCCGCCTCCTGGCTGCTCATCGCGTTGCCGCTGGCCGGCGCCGCCGTGCTCCTCCTCGGAGGACGCCGTACCGACCGGTGGGGGCACCTGCTCGGCACGGGCACCGTGGTCGCGGCCTTCGTGCTCGGCCTGCTGTGCACGCTGCAGCTGGACGGCCGGCAGGTCGAGGTCGGCCTCTACACCTTCGTCGCCACCGGGTCGCTCGACGTCCCGGTGGGCCTGCTGTTCGACCCGTTGTCCGCGGTCTTCGTGCTGCTGATCACCGGCGTGGGTGCGCTCATCCACGTCTACTCGATCGGCTACATGGCGCACGACCCGCGCCGGCGGCGGTTCTTCGCCTACCTCAACCTGTTCGTCGCGGCGATGCTGCTGCTCGTCCTCGGCGACAACTACGTGGCCCTCTACGTCGGCTGGGAAGGCGTGGGCCTGGCGTCCTACCTGCTCATCGCCTTCTGGCACGAGCGCCCGGCGGCGGCGACCGCCGCGAAGAAGGCGTTCATCATGAACCGGGTCGGGGACGTCGGGCTGGCGCTGGCGATCTTCCTCATGTTCGCCCAGTTGGGCACCGTCTCCTACGACGGCGTCTTCGGCTCGGTGGGCACGCTCGCCGCCGGTACGGTCACCGCGATCGGGCTGCTGCTCCTGCTCGGCGCCTGTGGCAAGTCCGGCCAGTTCCCGCTGCAGGCGTGGCTGCCCGACGCCATGGAGGGCCCCACCCCGGTGTCGGCGCTCATCCACGCAGCGACCATGGTCACCGCCGGGGTCTACCTCATCGCCCGCAGCGCACCGATCTACGACGAGACGCCGACCGCCCGCGCCGTCGTCCTCGCCGTCGGCGCGATCACCCTGCTGATCGGCGCGATCGCCGGCTGCGCCCAGGACGACATCAAGAAGGTGCTGGCCTACTCGACGGTCAGCCAGATCGGCTACATGTTCCTGGCCGTCGGGCTCGGCCCGATCGGCTACGTCGCGGGCCTGGCGCACCTGCTCACCCACGGCTTCTTCAAGGCCGGGCTCTTCCTGGGTGCCGGCTCGGTCATGCACGCGATGAACGACCAGGTCGACATGCGCCGCTTCGGTGGGCTGGCCCCGCACATGAAGGTCACCTTCGTGACCTTCGGGCTGGGCTACCTGGCGCTGATCGGCTTCCCGTTCCTGTCCGGCTTCTACACCAAGGACGCCATCATCGAGGCCGCCTTCGACCGCGGCGACGGGTGGGGGTACCTGCTCGGCGGGGTGGCGATCCTCGCGGCCGGGCTGACCGCCTTCTACATGACCCGGCTGATGCTCATGACCTTCTTCGGCCGCCCCCGGTGGGAGCCCGGCGTCCACCCGCACGAGTCGCCGCCGGTGATGACCGCGCCGATGGTGCTGCTGGCCGTCGGGTCGGTGTTCGCCGGCTTCCTGCTGGTGGTCGCGTTCCCGCTGGAGGAGTGGCTGGCACCGGTCTTCGGCGAACCGGTGGAGGCCGAGCACGTGGTCGCCCCGATCGTGGTGAGCGTCCTGGTCACCGCCGTCATGGTCATCGGTGTGCTCACCGCCTGGCTGTTCGTCGGCCGCCGCGAGGTGCCGGCGGCAGCGCCGGTGCGGGTGTCGCCGGTGACCCGAGCCGCCCGCCGCGCGCTCTATGCCGACGCGGTCAACGAATCGCTGTTGATGCGGCCGGGGCAGTGGCTGGCCCGCGCGCTGGTGTTCGTCGACAACCGTGGAGTGGACGGCGCGGTGAATGGCCTGGCCGCGTCCCTGGGCGGCTCGTCGTCCCGGCTGGGCCGCACGCAGACCGGCTTCGTCCGCTCCTACGCCCTCTCGATGCTCGGCGGCGCGGTGGTCGTCGCCGGTGCGCTGCTGGCGGTGACGGCGGGATGAGCGCGACCACCCCTGGACGAGAGGCGACGTCGTGAGTTGCCGAGCCGGAGCTTGCGGAGGCGAGCCATGAGCACCTTCCCGTACCTGCTCGCGATGATCGTCGTCCCGGCGGTCGGCGCCGCGGTCGTGGCCGCACTGCCCAAGGGCCGCGACGAGCTGGCCAAGCAGCTGAGCCTCGGCGTGAGCCTGCTGGTCCTGGTGCTCGCGGTGCTCGCGACCGTGGCGTTCGACGCCGGCGGCGAGCGGTTCCAGCTGACCACGTCGGTCGCCTGGATCCCCGACTTCGGCGTCGACTTCGCCCTCGGTGTCGACGGCATCGCGCTGGTGATGCTGCTGCTCATCGGCGTCCTGGTGCCCGTCGTGGTGCTCGCCTCGTGGCGGGACGAGCCCCCCGGACGCCGGTCGATGCAGGCCTTCTTCGCCTGGCTGCTGCTGCTCGAGTCGCTGATGGTCGGCGTCTTCGCGGCCACCGACGTCTTCCTGTTCTACGTCTTCTTCGAGGCGATGCTCGTCCCGATGTACTTCATCATCGGCAGCTTCGGGGGCCCGAGACGGCAGTACGCGGCGGTCAAGTTCTTCCTCTACAGCCTCGTCGGCGGGCTGGTCATGCTGGCCGCGGTCATCGGGCTGTACGTGGTCAGCGCCAGCGAGCTCGGCGAGGGGACGTTCGCCTTCGACGCGCTGCGGCAGATCGAGATCGACCCGGGCGTGCAGAAGCTGCTGTTCCTCGGCTTCTTCATCGCCTTCGCGATCAAGGCCCCGCTGGTGCCCTTCCACACCTGGCTGCCCGACTCCGGCGCCGAGGCGCCGATCGGCGGGTCGGTGCTGCTGGTCGGCGTCCTGGACAAGGTGGGCACGTTCGGGTTCCTCCGCTACTGCCTGCCGCTGTTCCCCGACGCCTCCCGCGACCTCGCGCCCTACGTGCTGGTCCTCGCCGTCGCGGGCGTCCTCTACGCCGCACTGCTGGCGATGGGTCAGAGCGACATGAAGCGGCTGGTCTCCTACACCTCGATCGCGCACTTCGGCTTCATCGCGCTGGGCATCTTCGCCTTCACCACCGAGGCCGGCACCGGGGCGGTGCTCTACATGGTCAACCACGGCATCGCGACCGGCCTGCTGTTCCTGGTCGTCGGGATGCTCATCGCCCGCGGCGGCTCCCGGCAGGTCGGCGACTACGGCGGCGTGGCCCGGCAGGCGCCGCTGCTGGCCGGCGTCTTCCTCGTCGCGGGGCTGGCCTCGCTGGCCCTCCCGGGCACCAACAGCTTCGTCAGCGAATTTCTGGTGCTGATCGGCTCGTTCCCGACCCGGCCGGTGTTCACGGTGCTGGCCACCGTCGGCATCGTGCTCGCCGCGCTGTACGTCCTGCTGCTCTACCAACGCACCATGCACGGCCCGCCGCGCGGCGTGCTGCTCGAGGGCGGCATCCACGGCGGCGATCCGTACGACGACGTCCCTCCGGCCCGCGGCGGTGCGTCCGCCGCCACCGCGACGGTGACCGCCCCGGCTCCTCCTGCCGTCCCCCGGCTGCGGGTCCGGGACCTCTCCCGCCGGGAGACGGCCGTCGCCGCGCCGATGGTGGCGCTGGTCATCGCGCTGGGCGTCTATCCGCAGCCGCTCATCGAGCTCATCGAGCCGGCGGTCGCCGCCACGATGAGCGAGTTCGAACTCGATCCTGACGGCGACGGCGTCGTGCCCGCCGACACGGAGGGGACCGACTGATGATCCAGGCCCCCGACCTGTCCCTCGGCGCCCTGGCGCCGCTGCTGTTCGTCTTCGGCGCAGCCTGCGTCGGCGTCCTCGTCGAGGCCTTCGCCCCTCGCGAGACCCGGCACCCCGTGCAGGTCGCCATCGCCCTCGTCGGCACGCTCGGCGGGCTGGTCACCAGCCTGCTGCTGGCGGGCGAGCGGCAGGTCACCGCCGGCGGCGCGCTCGCCGTCGACGGGGCGGCGGTGTTCCTGCAGGCCACCATCGCCGGCCTCGGCGCGCTGTCGATCCTGCTGTTCGCCGAGCGCTCGCTGGACCCGGCCCGATCGGCGTTCGTCGCCGCGGCGGCCGTGCCTGCGGGCAGCCCGCGCGACCGCGAGCTGATGACGGCGCACCGGGTGCAGACCGAGGTCTACCCCCTCACGATGTTCGCCATCGGCGGCATGATGCTCTTCGTCGCGGCCAACGACCTGCTGGTGATGTTCGTCGCGCTCGAGGTGCTCAGCCTGCCGCTCTACCTGATCAGCGGGCTGGCGCGCCGTCGTCGGCTGCTGTCGCAGGAGGCGGCGGTCAAGTACTTCCTCCTCGGCTCGTTCGCCTCGGCGTTCTTCCTCTACGGCCTCGCCCTGGTCTACGGCGCCACCGGCAGCATCCGGCTGTCCGCCATCCGGCAGGATGCCGCCGCGGAGACCGGCGGCGGCGTCCTGCTGGTCCTGGGCCTGGCGCTGCTGATCGTCGGCCTGATGTTCAAGGCCAGCGTGGCCCCGTTCCACGCCTGGACGCCGGACGTCTACCAGGGCGCTCCGACCCCGGTCACCGCCTTCATGGCCGCCTGCACCAAGGTCGCCGCGTTCGGGGCCATCCTGCGGCTGCTCTACGTCGCCTTCGGCACCAGCGAGTGGACCTGGCGGCCACTGGTCTACGGCATCGCGATCGTCTCGATGGTGGTCGGCGCGGTCCTCGGGCTCACCCAGACCGACCTCAAGCGGATGCTGGCCTACTCCTCGATCGCGCACGCCGGCTTCCTGCTCACCGGCGTCCTCGGCTTCGGCGGCGGCGCCGACGGCACGGGCTCCGGGCTCGGCGCGACGATGTTCTACCTGCTCGCCTACGGGTTGGCCACGCTCGGCATCTTCGCGGTGCTCACCCTGGTGCGCGAGGGCGACGGCGAGGCCACGCACCTGTCGAAGTGGGCCGGGCTGGCCCGCCGGTCGCCGCTCACCGCGGCGGTGATGGCGCTGTTCCTCCTCGCCCTCGCCGGCATCCCGCTCACCAGCGGCTTCACCGGCAAGTTCGCCGTCTTCCGGGCCGCGATCGACGACGGCGCCTGGCCGCTGGTGGTCGTGGCACTGCTGGCCAGTGCGGTCGCGGCGTTCTTCTACCTGCGGGTCATCGTGCTCATGTACTTCTCCGAGCCGGCCGCGGACGGCCCGACGGTCGGCGTCCCCGGCCTGCCGACGACGATCGTGCTGGCCGTGACGGTCGCCGCGACCGTGGTCCTGGGCGTCGTGCCCGGGGCGGTGCTCGATCTGGCGGAGGAGGCGGCTATCTTCGTCGGTTGATGACCGGAGCCAGCGCCGCCGTCGGCGGGGAGACCCCGATCGACTCCTGGCAGCGGATCTCGACGCCCCCCTCGACGGTCGGGCCGTGGCTGCCCGAGGGTGACCTCGGCGTCCGGCTCGCCGAGGGGCTGACCCGGGTCGAGGACGCGTTGCTCACCGCCGTCGGCAGCGAGCATCCCTTCGTGCGCGAGGCCGCCGGACATCTCGTCGCCGCCGGTGGCAAGCGCTTCCGCCCGCTGCTGGCGCTGCTCGCCGCCGAGCTGGGGGACCCGCACGCCGAGGGGGTGACCGAGGCCGCGGTCGTCTGCGAGCTCACCCACCTGGCCACGCTGTACCACGACGACGTCATGGACGAGGCCGCCGTCCGCCGCGGGGCGCCGAGCGCCAACAGCCGGTGGTCCAACAGCATCGCGATCCTGACCGGGGACTTCCTCTTCGCCCGCGCCTCCGACCTGCTGGCCGATCTCGGCCCCGAAGCGGTGCGCATCCAGGCCCGCACGTTCGAGCGGCTGGTCACCGGTCAGATCCGGGAGACCGTGGGCGCTCAACCCGGCGACGACCCGGTCGCCCACTACCTCGACGTGCTGGCCGACAAGACCGGCTCGCTGGTGGCCACCTCGGCCCGCTTCGGTGCCTCCTTCGCCGGGGTGGCCCCGAACCTCGTCGCCGCGCTGACCGCTTTCGCCGAGGAGGTGGGGGTCGCCTTCCAGCTCTCCGACGACCTGCTCGACATCGTCAGCCAGGACGGCGCCTCCGGGAAGTCCCCGGGCACGGACCTGCGGGAGGGCATCGCCACGCTGCCCGCCCTCTTCGCGCTCGCCGGCGACGACCCGGCCGAGCAACGGCTGCGCGAGCTGGTCGCCGGCCCCATCGGCGACGACGCCGAGCACGCCGAGGCGCTGGCCCTGTTGCGGTCGTCGGCGGCCCTGGAGCGGGCGACCCGGGTGCTGCACGAGTACGCCGCCCGGGCACGGGCCCGGCTGGTCGACGTCCCGCAGGGCCCGGTTCGCGAGGCGCTCTCCGCTCTGTGCGACTACGTGGTCACCCGTACCAGCTGAGCACGGATCCCCATGCCCCCCACCGCTCGCAAGCTCGCGGCGGGACCCTGCCTGGGGGCCTTCCTGCTGCTCGCCGCCTGTTCGACGACCTCCGCCGGGCCCGACCGCCCCGCCGCGGCGGGTGTCACCAGCGGGACGGCGGCGACCGTCCCGGCCGCGGCACCGGCCCTGGACGTGGACGTGCTCGCCGACGGCCTCGACCACCCGTGGGACGTCGTCCAGGCGCCTGACGGGACCCTCCTGGTCGACGAGCGGGCCGGCGGTTTCACCGCTGTTCTCCCCGACGGGACGGTGCGCGAGCTGGACGCCGACTTCGACGACCTGTTCGCCACCGGCGAGACCGGGCTCATGGGCCTGGTGCTCGACCCGGAGTTCGCGGACAACCGCCGCTTCTACACCTGCCAGGGCGTCGAGGAGGACGGCGGCGCGGAGATCCAGGTCATCGCCTGGATCGTCGACGAGGAGTGGACCACCGCCACCCGGGTCGACGACCCGCTGCTCGGCGACATCCCGGTCAACGAGCGCAGCGGCCGGCACGGCGGCTGCCGGTTGCGCTTCGACCCGTCCGGCGCCCTGCTCGTCGGGACCGGCGACAACGCCGTCGGCAGCAACCCGCAGGACCTCGACTCCCTCGCCGGGAAGGTGCTGCGGATCGACCCGGACACCGGCGACGCCGCCACGGGCAACCCGTTCGTCGGTCCCGGGGACGGGGCCGACGACCGGATCTACACCTACGGCCACCGCAACGTGCAGGGCCTGGCGGTGCGCCCGGGGACCCAGCAGGTCTTCTCCGTCGAGCACGGGCCGGACGTGGACGACGAGGTCAACCTGCTGGAGCCGGGGGCGAACTACGGCTGGGACCCGGGACGGGGCGGATACGACGAGAGCGTGCCGATGACCGACCCGGACATCCCCGGCGCCGTGCCGGCGGTGTGGTCCTCCGGCGATCCCACCATCGCACCGAGCGGAGCGACGTTCCTCGAGGGCGGGCAGTGGGGCGCCTACGACGGGCTGCTGCTGCTCGGGGTGCAGCGCGACCAGGGCGTGCTGGCGCTCCGGCTGGCCGAGGACGGCTCGCTGGTCGAGCAGTTCCGCCTGCCGGAGCTGGAGGGCACGTACGGTCGCATCCGCACCGTGCAACAGGGCAGCGACGGGGCCTTGTACGTCACGACCGACAACGGCGGCGGCGACGACGTCCTCCTGCGCGTCACCCCCTGAGAATCCACGGCGCGCAGATCGCGTCCGGGGGGCTCCGGTCAGGACACCCGGTCGCGGACGCGGGTCGGCACCGGGGTGCCGCGCGGGAGCAACGGGCACGGTTCCGGCTCGCCCACCACGGTGCGAACCGGCAGCACCCCGGCCCACACCGGGTCCGGCTCGTCGGGACCGGGCACGTCGCGGTCGTCGTCCCCGGGCGGGCCGGTGCGCACCTTGACGCTGGCCTCGGTCAGGTCCAGGGCGAGCAGCGCGGTGGCGGCGAGCTCTCTGCGGTCGGGCTGCCGGGTGGCCGCCCAGGAGCCCGGGGCCAGGTGCTCGGTGAGCACCTCCAGGCCGAGCAGGCGCTCGTCCGGGTCGGTGACCGGCCGGACGACGCCGTGGACGACGGCGCAGCGGTAGTTCATCGAGTGGTGGAAGGCCGAACGGGCGTAGACCACGCCGTCGAGAAGGGTCACCGTGAAGCAGACCGGCACGCCGGCGGCCGCGGCCCGTAGGGACGCCGCGCCGGTGGAGCCGTGCAGGTAGAGGATGTCGCCCCGCCGCCCGTAGCCGGTGGGCAGCACGATGGGCGAGCCGTTCACCACGAGCCCCAGGTGACCGACGAGGCCGGCGTCGAGCACGGCGTGCAGCTCGGCACGGTCGGTCCGGGCCCGCCTGGCGCCGCGACGGACGGTGCTGCGGGCGGTGGGGGAGAGCGGCGGTGCGGCGTCCATGGCCCCCACCGTGCCCGGTCGAGTGGCCTTCCTCCAGGGCCAATACGCTGGCATCCCAGCAGGCCACCGTCCCAGGGGGAGGTCCCGTGGTCGACGTCCCCCCGGTGGTGCTCGACCGCACGTCGGGGACGCCGCTGTCGGTGCAGCTGGCCGACGCGCTGCGGGCGGCGGCGGTGGGCGGCACGCTGCGTCCCGGGGACCGGCTGCCCTCGACGCGGGAGCTGGCGGCCGCGCTCGGGATCAGCCGCACCGTCACCAGCGCCGCCTACGACCAGCTGCTGGCCGAGGGCTGGGCGGGCGGCCGCCGCGGGGTCGGCACCTTCGTGGTCGGCGCGGCGGCCGCGCTGCCGGCCCGTGCGCCGGCGCGTCCCGCGCGTCCGCGGAAGACCGCCGCGCCGGTCGACCTGCGCGCCGGTGCGCCGTGTCTGGAGGTCCTGGACCGGGCGGCCTGGCGGCGTGCCTGGCGGGCCGCCGGTGACCTCGCCCCCGACCCCGGTCCCGAGCCGGTCGCCGACCCGGCTTTCCAACGCGCGGTGACCGAGCACCTGCTCCGCCACCGCGGCCTGGCCGCTGCGCCCGAGGACGTCCTGGCCACCGCCGGAACCTCGGCGGCGGTCGCCGAGCTGGCCGGGCTGCTGCCCCGCGGCAGCCGGGTGGCGGTCGAGGACCCCGGCTACCAGCGGGTGGTCGGTGCGCTCCGCGACGGCGGCGTCACCGTGGTGCCGGTCCCCGTGGACCGGGACGGCCTGGTCGTCGACGCCGTCCCGCGGGGACTGGCGGCGGTCTACTGCACCCCCGCCCACCAGTACCCCCTCGGCAGTCGGCTCTCCGCGGCCCGGCGGCTGGCTCTGGTCGCCCGGGCCCGCACCGAGGGCTGGTGGGTGCTGGAGGACGACTACGACGGCGAGCTGCGCTACGACGTCGCACCCCTGCCGCTGCTGGGTGCTCTCGGGCCGGACGTCGCGGTGCATCTGGGCACCACCAGCAAGATCGTCAGCCCGACGCTCGGTGTGGGCTGGCTGGTCGCCCCGCCGGAGCTGCGTACGGCGCTGGTCGACCGGCGGACGGCGACCGGCAATCGGCCGGCGCGGGCGGGGCAGCGGGTGTTCACCGCGCTCGCCGAGAGCGGCGACCTCGCCCGGCACCTGCGCCGGCTCCGCCGGGAACTCGCCGCCCGGCGTGCGGAGGTGCTGGCGGCGGTCGGCCCGACCCAGCTGATGGACCCGTCGGCGACGTCGACCACGGCGTCGGGCACAGATC
>NZ_SPQN01000098.1 GCF_004571065.1 Geodermatophilus sp. DF01-2 | reverse complement strand
TGCCCGCGTAGCGGTCGGTGAGGAACCACAGCGCGCCACCCACCAGCACGGCCAGGACGAGCCCGAGCACACCGAGACCCACGAGCACCCGGCGCAGCGCGCCGTGGCGCCCCGGCAGCACCGGGTCACGGCGCAGCGCCGCCTCGATCCGGGCCAGCGACTCGGCCTTCGACGCCGGCCGCCGCTCGACGGGGGCCGGGGCGAGCTCCTCCACCTCGGCGACGAAGCGCTCGGTGGTGAAGAAGCCCATGACCCCACCGGTGCGGACCCGGCGGATGCCGACGATCCGGACGGACGAGCCGTACTTCTCCCGCGCGGCGGCGATGGCGCCCTCGCGGGTGGCGGCCTCAACGGACGGCAACGGCACCGTTCACCACTCCCAGCGACTCGATCTGGGCCGTGCGGGAGACCTCCGCATAGGAGATCACCGGCAGGCGGGGGAGGATCTGACGCATCAGGCGGGACAGCGCGGCCCGGACCTGCGGCGAGCACACCAGCACCGGGGCCAGGCCCAGCCGCTCCGCGTCGGTCAGCAGGCCGCTGCACCCGTTGACCAGGGCGTCGACCGTGCCGGCGTCCAGGGCGAGGACCTGTCCGCCCTCGCTCGGCCGCACGGCCTCGAGCAGACGCTGCTCGAACGCCGGGTCGAGGGTCATCACGTGCAGCCGCTCGTCGGGCGTGACGTAGGGATGGCTGATCGCCGCCCCGAGCGCCGCCCGGACGGCCTCGACCAGGCCGTCGACGTCCGTGGACACCTTCGCCCGCACCGACAGCGCCTCGAAGATGCGCACCAGGTCGCGGATGGAGACGTTCTCGGCGAGCAGCGCGTGCAGCACCCGCTGGATCTCGCCGAGGGTGAGGAGCGTCGGGGTGAGCTCCTCGACGACGATCGGGTGGGTGCGGCGCACCATCTCGACCAGCACCCGCACGTCCTCCCGGCCGAGCAGGTCGGCGGCGTTCTGCCGGACGACCTCGGCCAGGTGCGTGGTGATGACCGAGGAGCGGTCGACGACGGTCGCGCCGGCCATCTCCGCCTGCCGCTGCAGCTCGACCGGCACCCACTTGGCGGGCAGGCCGAACACCGGCTCGCGGGTGGCCCGGCCGGGCAGCCCGTCGAGCGCGTCACCGATCGCGAGCACGGTGCCGGCCGGCGAGGTGCCCTTGGCGGCCGGCACGCCGTTGAGCCAGATGACGTACTGGGAGGCCGGCAGGTCGAGGTTGTCGCGGGTGCGTACCAGCGGGATCACCAGGCCGGTCTCCATGGCGACCTTCCGGCGCAGCGCCTTGACCCGGTCGAGCAGGTCGCCGCCGCGGGAGGCATCGACCAGGTCGACCAGGTCGAAGGCCACCTCGAGCTCGAGCGGGTCGACCCGCATCTTCTCGGCGATCGCCTCGGGGGAGTCGGGTCTGGGTTCGTCGTCCGCGGGGGTCTGCGTCTCGGCGTCGTCCTCGGACGACGTCTCCTGCAGGCGCGAGGCCATGAGCAGGAAGACCCCGCCGATGACGAGGAACGGCAGCTTGGGCAGGCCGGGGATCAGGCACAGCGCGAGCGAGGCACCGCCGGCGATCCGCACCGGCTGCTTGAACCGGCCGAGCTGGGCGAGCAGGTCCGAGCCCATGTCCCCGTCGGAGGCCGAGCGGGTGACGATGATGCCGGTCGCGGTGGACAGCAGCAGCGCGGGGATCTGGGAGACCAGGCCGTCGCCGACGGTCAGCAGCGAGTAGGTGGAGACGGCGTCGGCCGGGGCCATGCCCAGCTGCAGAACGCCGATGGCCATCCCGCCGATGAGGTTGATCAGCGTGATGATGATGGCGGCGATCGCGTCACCCTTGACGAACTTCGAGGCGCCGTCCATCGAGCCGTAGAAGTCGGCCTCGGCGGTGACCTCGTGCCGTCGCCTGCGGGCCTGCGCCTCGTTGATCAGGCCGGCGTTCAGATCGGCGTCGATCGCCATCTGCTTGCCGGGCATCGCGTCGAGGGTGAACCGGGCGCCGACCTCGGCGACGCGGCCGGCACCGTTGGTGATGACGACGAACTGGATGATCGTCAGGATCACGAAGATCACCAGGCCGACGATCAGCGAGCCGCCGATCACGAAGTGCCCGAAGGCCTCGATGACCTTGCCGGCGTAGCCGTCGGTCAGCACCAGCCGCGTCGAGGAGACGTTGAGCGCCAGCCGGAACAGCGTCGCGATGAGGATCAGCGACGGGAAGACCGCGAAGTCCAGCGGCCGCTTGATCTGCATGGCGACCAGCAGGATCAGCAGCGACGCGGTGATGTTCAGGCCGAGCAGCAGGTCCAGCACCGCTGCCGGCAGCGGCACGACCAGCATGAGGACGATGGCCACCACGCCGATCGGGACGGCGGCCTTCGTCAGCTTCTGCACGGACCACTCATCGGCACCCGCCGCGGGGCGTCGCACCGGGACGGGATCGAGCGACTCACGCGTCACTCCCGTCCCGCGCTCCGCGGCTCGACGGACGGCCGTCGGCCGGCGGTCAGCCCGCGACGACGACGCGGACGCCGACCTTCTCGTAGGTGTCCTTGGCCCGGGAGTCACGCGTCGCCAGAACGGCCTCGTGTTCGATCGCGGCCAGCGCCACCAGCGCGTCGTAGACGGCGCCACCGGCGAGCTCGAGCCGACCCAGCACGCCGGGGAGGTCCCGAGTCGTCTCGGGGGCGAGCGTCAGGGGTGGTGCGAAGCGCTGCTCGAGGAGACGGGCCGCATCTGCCGGCTCCAGCCGCAGGTCGCCGGGGAGCCGGGTGAGCACCGAGTACGTCTCGGCCACCGCGTGCCCGCACAGAGCGGTCCGCCGCCCGGCCCACCAGTCGACCACGGTGGCGTGCGCGGTGTGTGTTCGGACCAGCAGGGGGACCGCGACGCTGGTGTCCAGCGCCAGAGGCGCCGTCACCGCCGCCCGTCGTCCAGCAGGCCGAAGACGGTCTCGTCGTCGATCGTGGTCTCGCCGGTGACCACCAGGACGCCGTCCTCCTCGACCACCCGGGCGGTACGACTGGTGGGCGTCAGGTGCAGCCCGGCGCCGTAGCGGGAGATCTCCACGGTCGAACCCGGCCGCAGGCCGAGCACGTCACGCAGCGGTTTGGGCACGACGATGCGCCCGACGGAGTCGACGACGGCCTTCATGGGAAGAAGCTACCAGCTGTCTCCCAGTCTGCCCGGTCATCGCCGCCGGCCGGCCCGCGGCAGCCCCTCGACGTCGGGGGCGGCGAAGCCGGGCCGGTGGAAGCCGCCGCGCACCCCGCGCGCGTTCAGCTGCATCACGAAGGCCAGCACCCGGGCCACGGCGGTGAACAGCTGGGCGGGGACCTCCTGGCCGAGCTCGCAGGACGAGTGCAGCGCCCGGGCCAGCGGGACGTCCTGCACCAGCGGAACCCGCGCCTCCTCCGCGCGCTCGCGGAGCGTGGCGGCGACCTCGTCGGCGCCCTTGGCGACCACCCGGGGAGCGCCGCGGTCGGCCTCGTACTTCAGCGCGACCGCGACGTGGGTGGGGTTGACCAGCAGGACGTCGGCGGTGGCGACCTCGCTCATCATCCGGTTGCGCGACATCGCCATCTGGGTGGCCCGGCGCTGGGCCTTCATGTGCGGGTCGCCCTCGGACTGCTTGTGCTCCTGCTCGATCTCGTACCTGGTCATCTTGAGCTGCTTCATGATCTGCCGGCGGACGACGACGTAGTCGGCGACCGCAATCACCAGGCCGGTGACCGCCACGACGCGGAACATGAGGACGGCGGAGTCGGCGAAGGCGCTGGTGACCGCCGAGAGCGGCAGCGCGCCGGACGCCGAGACCAGCTCCTGCGCACGGTCGCTGGTGACCACGACGACGGTGCCCAGCGCCACGGTCTTGATGACGGCCTTGGTCGCCTCCCAGATCCCGTGGCCGCCGAACATCCGCTTCATCCCGGGGAAGGGGTTGAGCTTCTTGAGCGTCGGCTGCATCGGCTTGCCGCTGACCGCGACACCGCCCTGGGCCGCCGAGGCCGCGACGCCGACCACCAGGAGGGCCAGCGCCATCGGCAGCACCGTGGTGAGGAAGGTGATCAGCGCCTCGGCGAAGAGGGCCGACACCACGCCGGCCTCCGGGCGCTGCACCACCACGCCGACCTGCACGAACATCCGGCCGACCCCGTCGAAGGCGTTGCCGACCACCATCGGCAGCAGCACGCTGGCCGCCGCGGCACCGGCCCAGGTGCCGAGCTCCTGCGTCCGTGGGATCTGGCCGTCCTTGCGCGCCTTCTTCAGGCGCTGGGGAGTCGGCTTCTCGGTCTTCTCGCCGCCCGGCCCGTCCTTGGCCATCAGGCACCCTCTCGGTCAGGGCGGGCCCGCAGCGTGTGCGCCCACGCCCGGTTCCAGGCCCCGGAACCGGGCGTGGGCGCACACGCGTAGCGGTCCATCACCCGCTCCGCAGCGAGACCATCGCGCGGACGGCGTGCTCGAGCAGCGCGTCGAGGGCCGGGGGCAGGAGGGGGAAGGTCAGGCCGAGCAGCGCCAGCGTCAGCATGATCTTCACGGGGAACCCGAACGCGAAGATGTTCAGCGCGGGCGCGGCGCGGGACAGCAGCGCCAGGGCGACGTCGGCGAGCAGCAGCACCGCCACCATCGGCCCGGCGATCTGCAGCGCCGCCAGAAACATCATCGACAGGGCGGTGATGAGCACCTGGCCGAGCTGCTCGGTCGGCACCGACCCGCCCACCGGCAGCCCCTCGTAGGAGGTGGCGAAGCCGCGCACGATCAGCAGGTGACCGCCGCTGGTGAACAGCAGCGTGGTCGCGAGCAGGTAGTGCAGCCGGCCGATGGAGGAGCTGGTGGTCATCGACAGCGGGTCGTAGGCCGGCTGGAGCGAGAAGCCGCCGGTCAGGTCGATGAGGTCACCGGCGTACTGGACGGCGGCGAACAGCACGTGGACGACGAAGCCCAGAGCGGCGCCGATGATCACCTCGGTGACGGCGCCGACCACGAGGAACCCGGTCGTGGGCTCGGGCAGGTCCGGGGCGATGCGGGTCATCAGCGCGACCGACAGGGCCAGCGCCAGCGCGCCCTTCACCGGGGCGGGGATGCTGCGCGAGTTGAACGGCGGCGCCAGCAGGACGAAGCCGGCAGCCCGTGCGGTGCCGAGCAGCAGCGCCGCCAGGGTGCCCGCCGGGACCTCGAGGTCCACGGTCGCTACGTCCGGTCGAGCAGCCGGGGCAGCACGTCGAACAGGCCCTGGGTGAAGCTGACCAGCTCGGAGAGCACCCAGTTGCCCGTGACGAGCAACGCGATGGCGACCGCGATCATCTTCGGCACGAAGGACAGCGTCGGTTCCTGGATCTGGGTCGCCGCCTGGAACAGCGAGATGAGGAACCCGACCAGCAGCGCGGTCAGCAGCACCGGTGCGGCGACCTTGGCGGCGACCAGCATGGTGGCGACGGCGATCTCGGTGACGTCGGCGTCGCTCATCCGTACGATCCCACCAAGGCCGTCGTGATCAGCGCCCAGCCGTCGACGACGACGAACAGCAGCAGCTTGAACGGCAGCGACACGATCACCGGCGGGACCATCATCATGCCCATCGCCATGAGCGCGGCGCTGACCAGCATGTCCAGCACCAGGAACGGGATGAACACGACCAGCCCGATGATGAAGGCGCTCTTGAGCTCGGAGAGCACGAACGCCGGGATCAGCGTGGTCATGCTGACCGCCGCCGCGTCGGTCGGTGCCTCCTCGCCGGAGAGCCCGATCATGAGCGCGAGCTCGTCCTCGCGGGTGTTGGCGAGCAGGAACTCCCGGAGCGGGACGACGCCGACGTCGTAGGCCTGCGACACCGTCATGGCGCCGTTCAGGTACGGCTGGACGGCGACCTCGTTGATGTCGGAGAACACCGGGCCCATGACGAACAGGGTCAGGAACAGGGCGATGCCGGTGAGCACGGTGTTCGGCGGCGACATCTGCATGCCCAGCGCGTTCCGGGTCAGCGACAGCACCACGATGATCTTGGTGAACGAGGTGGTCAGCAGCAGCACCGCCGGGGCGACCGAGAGCACGGTGATCGCCAGGATCAGCGTGATCGAGGTGCTCGGGCTGCCGCCGCCGATCGAGATCTCCACACCGCCGCCGACGGCCGGATCCACCGGGGCGGTCGGGGCCGTCGGCTCGGTCGGCGCGGTCGGGGCCGCGGACGCCGGGCCGGCCAGCAGCGCGAGCGCCAGGCCGAGCAGCGCCGCGAGCAGCAGGACCAGCCCCACACGCCGGGCCACCGGGACGCCCCGGGCGGGAGCGGGGGAGGAGGTCATCAGCGGCGGACCGTCCGCTCGCGCAGCTGCGCCACGAACGCCGTCCAGCCGGTGCGGTCGAACACCGAGCCGGCGAGCACACCGGGGGCACCGGCCGGGACGGGCTGCGCGAAGGCCGCCCGCCGCTCGGCGATCGCCTCCTCGACGACGTCGCCGTCCACCTCGGCGAGCAGAGTGACCTGCTCCTCGGTGGAGCCGACGACGAGCACCCGCCCGGCGATGCGGACGACGCTGACGCTGCTGGCCCGGCCCATGCGCTGCCGGGCGACGACCTCGATCAGCCCGCTGCCCTGGCCGATGCCGCGCTTGTGCGCGACCCGGGCGGCGAACCACAGCACCGCGGCGATGAATGCCAGCGAGAGCACCAGCCGGATGATCATCCACGTCATGGGGTCACCTCGCCGGCGCTCGGCGACCGCATGACGTCCGTCGCTCTGCTCATGGCGGAGCTCGCAAGCTCGCTCACGCTCGCTGGACCCCGATCTCGGAGGCCGCGTCGGTGACGATCTCGCTGATCCGCAGCCCGAAGTCCTCGTCGACGACGACGACCTCACCGCGGGCGATCAGCGTGCCGTTGACCAGCAGGTCGGCGGGGGCGCTGGCGGCGCGGTCGAGCTCGATCACCTCCCCGGGGTGCAGCGAGAGCAGCTCGCCGACGGTCATCCGGGTGCGGCCGATCTCGACGGTGACCTCCATGGCCACGTGCCGCAGCAGGTCCAGGCTGCCGCGCTGGGTGCGCGCCTGGGGCAGCGTCACCTGCAGGGCGAAGACCGCCTCGACGGTGCCGCCGGCACCCATCAGCGGAACGGCGACGAACATGCCCTTGTCGCGCAGGCCGTCCATGGCGGCGTCGGGGTCCTCGGTGCGCTCGGCGTCGACGCGGACCCGGCCCAGCGTGGCGGCGGCGGCCTCGAGGGCCGGGCGCAGCGCGGCGGCGACGTCCATCGGGCCGACGGGGGAGTTGGCGAGCGCGTCGACGACCTCGGCGGAGACCACCAGGACGACGTCCCCGGTGACCTCGCCGGAGAGCCTCGCTGCGACCGCGGCGGCGGCCGTGGCCGGCGCGAGGACGGCGTCCGGGTCGCTGACCGGGGCGCCGGGGACGAGCTCCGCCGTCGCCGGCACCAGCGCGGCCGCGGCGCGGGCGGCGGAGGCCACGACGGCGATCACGGTCTCGGAGGCCTGCGAGTGCTCCACGGTGGCGGTCATGCGGTGTCCTTCTGGGCTGGGTTCTGGGTGGCGGCCGGGGTGGGGACGATGGCCGCGGCGAGCCGGCGGCGGTGGTTGCTGGCGATCGCGTAGGCGAAGGTCACGTCGTTGGTGGTGACCTCGAGCGGGGCGTCCTGCGGGTGGCGCAGCAGCAGGACGTCGCCGACGGCGAGGGAGAGCAGGTCCTCGGAGGAGACGTCCAGCGGGGTGAACCGCACACCGACGTCGACCGGCACCTGGGTGAGCCGCTCGCTGAGCGCCTCGAAGGCGCGGCGGCGCTTGGCCTGGGCCGACTCCGACAGCTGCGGTGAGGCGGCGTTGCTCAGCGAGGCCTGGAAGGAGGAGAAGGGCAGCACCAGGGTGGCCTCGCCGTTGCGGGCCCCGATCCCGATGGTGAACGAGGCCACCATGACGGTGTCCGAGCCGGCCGCGGCCTGGGCCAGCTGCGGGTTGTACTCGAGCTCGGACAGCTCGGGCTGCAGCCGGACGATGTGCGCGAAGGAGGCGGTGAACTCCGTCAGCAGGCGGCCGAGCAGGTGGTTGGTGATCGCCGTCTCCATCACCGTCATCGGCCGGTCCGGCTGGTCGGCGGCGCCGGAGCCGCCGAGCATGTGGTCGACGGCGGCCATCGCGATGTCCAGCGGGTAGGCCAGCACGCCCTTCCCCGCCAGCGGCTCCAGCGTGAACGTCGCGATGAAGCACGGGTCGGGCAGCGCGGCGACGTAGTCGTCGTAGGAGTGCTGCTCGATGCCGAGCAGCTCCAGCCGTGCGCCGGCGCGCAGCATCGTGGTCAGGACGGTCGTCGCCTGCCGGGCGAACGCCTCCTGGGCGATGTGGAGCACGCGGACGTGCTCGCGGGAGAGCTTGGTCGGCCGGCGGAAGTCGTAGGTGCGGGGCTCGCCGCGCCGGCTGCGCCCGGTGGGGGCGGGTCCGTTCTCGGGGCGGGTCACGTTCCCGTCATCGGCGGGGGACGACGCCGCCCTGACCGGCGGGAACGAGGACTGCCGGTCAGGGCGTACGGGTGTGACGGGTGGTGCGAGAGGGGCTTCGGGGAACGCCGGCGCCGGGCCGGCCCGCGATGATGTGCGCCGAGGCCCGGTTCTGGAGCCCGGAACCGGGCCTCAGCGCACTTCGTCGACCCGGGTCACTGGGTGACGTACTCCGTCAGGTAGATCCCCATGACCATCTGCGTGCCGTGCTCGGTGTAGGCCTCGATGATCTTCTGCTCGAGGGATTCCTTGAGGGCGTCCCGCGCACCGGTGACGTCGGCCGGCTGGGCCTGGGAATAGGTGGAGATCAGCAGGTCCAGGGCCTTCGCCCCGTCGACGGAGGCGCCTCCGTGCCCACCCCCGGCGGCGTCCGCGGTGATCTCCAGGGTGATGCCGATCTTCAGGTAGCCACCGCCGGCGAGGTTGACCGCGATCGGCTCCAGCGCGACGTACCCGCCGTGCTCGGGGGCCGCGGCCTCGGCCTCGCTGCTGCCGGCGAACAGGAAGAAGTACGCCGCGCCGGCGAGAGCGAGTACCGCCGCGAGCCCGACGACCAGCAGCTTCTTCCTGCCGCCGTCCGTGGCCTCGTCGTCCTCGGGGGTCTCGGCCTTTCTCTTCTTGTCAGCCATCGGTGCCTTCCTGGGGGTTGCCGGCGTCCAGGCCGGGGAGCAGGTCGTTGGCCTCGGCGGAGGCGGTGGACATGACGACGACGTCGACGCGGCGGTTAACGCTGATCGCGTCGGGATCGGTGGGTGCGATGAGCGGCTCGGTGTCGGAGTAGCCGTTGGCGACCATCCGGTCCTGCGGGACGCCGCCGGTGGCCAGGTATCGGACGACGGTCGTCGCGCGGTAGGCCGAGAGCTCCCAGTTCGACGGCCACATCCCCCCGGGGGTGACCGGCAGGTGGTTGGCGTGGCCCTCGACGCCCAGGGCGTTGGGCAGGTCGCGGAGCGTGGGCGCGATCGCGTCGAGGATCTGCCGGCCCTCGGGCCGCAGCACGGCCTGCTCGGCGTCGAAGAGCACCTGGTCGGCCACGATGTGGACGACCAGCCCGCGCTCGTCGATCTCGTAGCGGGCGGCACCGGCGTACCCGGCGGCGGTGAGCGCCGCCTCGATCCGTTCCCGGATCGCGGTCAGGTCCTCGTACTGCGCCTGCGCCTCGGTGGCGATCTGCTGGGCTCGGGCGAGGGCGGCCTGTGCGGCCGCCGCGTCGACCTCGGCCTGCTCGACGGTCTGCTCCGGCGCGATGGCCGAGGCGATGTCGATCGCGCCGGGGAGCCCCTCCAGCACGGCCCCCTCCGGAGAGGGCGCCGGCGTCACGCTGATCGGGCCGCCGAAGCTCTCGGAGAGGCCGCTGGCCAGTGCGGCGAACTTCGCCTTGTCCACCTGACTCATCGCGTACAGCACGATGAACAGGACCAGGAGCAGCGTCATCATGTCCGCGTAGGACACCATCCACCGCTCGTGGTTCTCGTGCTCCTCCTCCTCGTGCTTCTTGCCTCGGCGCCGGCTGCCGTGGCCGCCGGCACTCACCGTGCCGCCCCGGGCGAACTCGCGAGCTCGTTCACGATTCCCACGGACGAGCTCGCCGGCTCGCTCATGCGGCCTCCTTGGCGACCTCACTGGGCGGGACGAGGGAGGTGAGCTTCTGCCGGACCGCGCGCGGGCTGGTGCCGGCCTGGATCTCGGTGATGCCTTCGACCAGCAGCTCCATCTGGGCGGCCTGCAGCTCGCTGACCCTCGTGATCTTGGCGCCCATCGGCAGGAACCAGAAGTTCGCGGCCATGACGCCCCACAGCGTGGCCACGAACGCCGCGGCGATCATCGGGCCCAGCGACTCGGGGTCGTTGAGGTTGCCCATCACGTTGATCAGGCCGACGATGCAGCCGACGATGCCGATGGTCGGGGCGTAACCGCCCATGGTGTTGAAGAACTTGGCGGCGACCTTGTCCTCGGCCTTCTTGGCCGCGATCTCGCCCTCCAGGACGCCGCGCAGCTCCTCGGGGTCGGTGCCGTCGATGCCCATCTGCAGGCCGCGCTTGAGGAACGGGTCCTCGATCTGCTTCACCTGGGCCTCCAGGGCGAGCAGGCCCTCCTTGCGGGCCTTCTCCGCGAGGCCGACCAGGGTCTTGATCTGGTCGCCGGCCGGCGGCACCTTGGCCGGGAGCAGCGCCAGCTTGAACCAGGCGGGCAGCTTCTTGAGGTCGGCCGTCGTCTGGCCGGACAGCGTCGCGCCGAACGTGGCGACGATGACGAGGATGATCGCGGGGAGGAAGAGCAGCGACGTCGGGTCGGCGCCCTCGAGCACCATGAAGAGGATGAGGGCGACGAACGAGACGACGAACCCGATCAGGGTGGCCGGATCCATGGGTCAGCGCTCCTCGCGGGCCGGGAAGGGGACGACCGAGGCGCGGGTGCCGGGCGCGGGGGCGTCGTCCTCCTTCGAGGAGGACGGCGAGCGGTAGGTGCCGCGGTCCATCTCGTAGGCGGTGGCGAGGATGCTCGCGCGGTACTCCCGGATCTCCACCAGCACCTGGTCGACGCTCTCCGAGACGACGTACTTGGTGCCGTCCACGAGGAACACGACGGTGTCGGGGTGGCCCTCGACCCGCTCGACGAGGTCGGGGTTGAGCGCGAACCGCTCTCCGTTCAGGCGCGTCACACGGATCACGGGGGGTCCTCTTGCTCGGTCGGGAGGGCATGACGGCGGCTGTTCGAGGAGCCGCCGGTCTGCAGGTGTCATCGGCGTGGCGCGGGCACGGCTTGAGCCGAACGGCGGCATGGCGGCTCACCCCGTGGGGTGAGCCGCCACCGCGGGCAGGAAGGACGGCGGGGGCAACCCCGCCGAGCCCGGTCGGCGATGACGTGACGAGCCGCCCGATCTCATGACGGCGGCCCGGCCCCCCGCCGAAGGGGACCGGGCCGCACGGCCTCCCTCCAGGGGCCCGCCACGGGCTTGCGAGTGGTGGGGAGGAGGGAGCTGAAGGACCCGCCTGTAGGGCCCCCCGTCGCTCGCGAGCTCGCGGCGGGGCCCTACAGGTGGGCCGACGAACTAGCGCTTGAGGTTGACCAGGTCCTGCAGGATCTCGTCGGAGCTGGTGATGACGCGGCTGTTGGCCTGGAACCCGCGCTGGGCCACGATCAGGCCGGTGAACTCCTCGGCCAGGTCGACGTTGGACATCTCCAGCGCGCCGGCGATAAGGCTGCCACGGCCACCGGCCCCGGGCTCGCCGATCGCCGGCTGCCCGGAGTTGTCGCCCACCCGGTAGGAGCTGTTGCCGGCCTTGGCCAGGCCGCCGGGGTTGGCGAAGGTGGCCAGGGCCAGCTTGCCGATCGGCTCGCGCAGGTTGTTGGAGTAGACGCCCATGACGGTGCCGTCGCCGCTGAGCGAGATGGACTGCAGGCTGCCCATGGCGTTGCCGTCGATCCGCGCGGGTGCCAGCGAGGACGGGCCACCGAACTGGCGCATGTCGGCGAGGTCGATCGTGATGTCGGCGGGCCAGACGCCGCTGCTCGGACCGAACGTGAAGGTCTGGCCGGTCAGCGGCCGGCCCTCCTGGCCCGGTGCCGTGTCGAAGGTGATCGTGTTCGTCTGCGTCCCGCCGGCAGCGTCGGTGGTGACGACGTCCCACGTGTTGTCGCCCGTCTTGCTGAACGCGAGGGTGAGCTGCTGCGCGGTGCCCATGGCGTCGTACACGGTGATCTGGGTCTGCACGCCGGTGCCGGTGGCCGCGGAGCTCGACAGGTTGCCGACCACCGCGCCGGTCGTCGTCCGCGTCGGCTGCATGACCTGGCCGAAGGGGACGGTCAGCGTCTCGATGGCCCCGTTGGTGTCGACGACGCCGTCCTCGGCCATCCAGCCCTGCAGCAGGGCTCCGTCCGGGGTGACCAGGTTCCCCACGGCGTCGTAGTTGAACGACCCGGCACGGGTGTAGACCTGCTCGTTGCCGGCGCGGGTCACGAAGAAGCCGTCACCACTGATCATGAAGTCGGTCGACCGGCCGGTGTTCTGGGCCGCGCCCTGCTCGAAGCTGGTGGTGATGCCGGCGACCTTGACCCCCAGCCCGACCTGTGCCGGGTTGGTGCCACCGGCCTCGGCCGACGGCGCGGAGCCGTTGCGCACGACCTGGGACAGCGTGTCCTCGAAGACGGTCTGGCTTGCCTTGTAGCCGACCGTGTTGACGTTGGCGATGTTGTTGCCGGTGACGTCGAGCTTGGTCTGGTGGGCGCGAAGGCCGGAGATCGCGGAGTTCATGGAACGCAGCACGGGGGGCTCCTCGGGAGTCGGGGGGAAAGGGGTCGGGGCGTGTCAGCGCGAAGTGGGCAGCGAGACCTCGGTCAGCCGGCCGAGCGGGACGTCGACGCCGTCGACGACCGCCGTCGGCTCGTCGCCGGTGATCCGCACCGAGCCGACCGTGCCGGTCACGGTCGCGCCCTCCTCGTCGGTGTAGCTGACGGTCTGGCCGACGAGGGCGCCGGCGCTCAGCGACCGCTGCAGCGCCACCATCGCGGCGTTCTGCGCGGCGATCTCCTCCAGCTTCTCCACCTGGGTGAACGTCGCGGTCTGCGACATGAACTCGGTGGTGCTGGTCGGGCTGTTCGGGTCCTGGTAACGCATCTGGGCGACCAGCAGCTGCAGGAACACGTCCTTGCCCATCTGGTCGCTGCGGGTCACGGTGCTGGTGGCGGTCGAGGTGGCGGTACCGCCCACCCCACCGACGGCATCGGGCATCGGTCGATCGCTCCTCTCAGACCCGGACGTCCAGGCCGGACGACGGGATGGCGGTACTGACGGGAACGGGCCGGCCCGCGTCGGCGTCGGTGGCGTGCAGCCACGGCCGGTGGCGGCCGTCGGGCTGCCCGTGCTGCCCGGTGCGGTCGCCGGTGGCGTGCTGCTGCGCCGAGGACCAGCCGCCCCCGGCGTCCCGGTCGACCGAAGCGCTGGTGCAGGTCAGGCCGGCGCTCTGCAGGTCCCGGCGCAGGTCGGGCAGGGCCTCGAGCAGCGCCGTCCGGCCGGCCTCGGTGGCGCCGCGCAACGTGAGGTCGACCGAGCCCTGGCTCAGGGTCACCTGCACCTCGACCGGCCCCAGGGTCTCCGGGGTGAGCACCACGGTCATCGTGTGCGTGCCGTCCGGGCCGGTGCGGAGGACGGCGACGTGCTGCGCGACCTGCGTGCCGACCGGCGGCGCCGGGGTCGACGGAGCCGCCGAGGCGGCCGGCTGCGGACCGGCCGCTGCCGGTGCCGTCGGCGAGA
>NZ_SPQN01000097.1 GCF_004571065.1 Geodermatophilus sp. DF01-2 | reverse complement strand
CGGCGTCGTCGACCGCGCGGTCGGCGGCCGCCCACCAGCCATCCGACGGTGGCCGGTCGGCATCTGGCGGTGGTGGCCCGGCCGCGTCCGGCGGCGGGTCGACGTCCGGAGAAGCGGCAACGTGCGGGGACGCGGCAACGTGCGGGGACGGGTCGGCGTGCGCGGGCGGGTCGGCGTCCGGGGACGCGGCGTGCGGCGGGGCGGCAGCGTGCGGGGACGCGGCGTGCGGCTGCGGGCCGACGTCCGGGAACGCGGCCTGCGATGGCGGCCCGGTGCGCGGTGGCGAGTGGGTGTGCGGTGGCGCGCCCGTGTTCGCCGGCGGGCTCTCCAGGTTCCGCTCGCGGTCTTGTCCGGCGGTGAGCCAGGCGGCGCGTTCGGCCGGATCGGTCACCCACTCCGACGGATGCACGGTCTCCGACCAGTACGGCTCACCGGGCTCGACCGCGTCCCCGACGAACGCCGACCAGCCGGGCAGCCCCGCTCCGCCGAAGTCACCGGCGGCGATCCGCCGTTCGGCCTCGGCCCACCACACCGGATCGTCGAACCAGTCCCCCGACCCGGTCACCACGGCCTCGCCGCCCGGGCCGACCACGTCCTCGTCGGCCCCGGCGCCCGAGCCGATCGGGGCAGCAGCGCCCGCCGCGGCCGGGTGAGCCGTGGTCGGGGTCGAGTCGTGGCCGGCGAAGGCGCGCACCAGCTGACGGGCCATCTCCGCGGGCACCAGCTCCCCGTCCACCTCCGCCGCAGCATCCCCGCCCAGCAGCGTGCCCACCGACGCCACGACGGAGAGCAGCACCCGCACCGGCGGCAGGTCGGTCTCACCCGGTCGCAGCACCAGGTCCAGCAGCGCGTCGACCATCTTCTGCCCCCGCGTCCGCACCGGACCCTCCGGACCGTCCGGACCGTCGGGGTCGTCGGCCAGCGCGTCGGCGCACCGCACCAGCGCGGCGTGCAGCGCCCGCGCCTCGGGCATCGTGCACACCACGGTCAGCGCGGCCATCCCCTCGGCCCGCTCCGGCCGCAGCGAGATCCCCCGCTCCGTCAGCGCCCGGGCCAACCGCCGCGCCGCCGCGGCCGCGTCCCGCTTCGCGACCACCCGGCGGGCCTTGTCCCCCAGCTGGGCCGGGCTGGTCACCTGGTTCCGCTTCGCGACCCAGGCAAGCAGCTCGGCCTCGATCTCCCCGCGCAGCGCGTCATCGGCGACCGGAGCGACCTTGTCGATCAGATGCCACAGATGCCCGGCGTGCAACACCCCCGCTTCCAGCGCCGCCAGCATGGCCGGCAGCCGGTGCACCAGGATCAGCGACTCGGCCAGCAGCCGCTCGGCGCCCTGCTGGGTCAGGTTCAGCGCGATCGCCACCTCCGGCGTCGCCCACTCCGACACCGGGCGCAACACCTCCGCCCGGGCGGCCCAGCGTTCGGCGCTCATCGCACCACGTTCACCCTGGGCGCGGTCGGCTGAAGCCGGCCGGGAAGCGGCGAACGCCGCCACCGCCCGCGCCCGAAGAGCCGTCTGGCGCCCGATCTCCCGATCCGCGGCCTGCACCACCCCCAGCGGGCCCGACGCCCACCCCACAGCAGGCGCGCCAGCACCCGAGGTGCTGGTCTGCGTCCCGCCGTCCATGCTCTCGATCATACGTTCGGACACTGACGGGATCAAGGCCTACGAGCGAGAAAGCGCTGGTCAGCGGCGCAGCGACCGGTTTCGTCGTGGCCGGCTGTCATCATCGCGCCGTGCTGCTCGCCGACGTCGTCACCGCCTCCGCCACGGTGGCGGCCACCCGGTCGCGCACGGCGAAGGCGACGGCCATCGCCGACGTGCTCCGCCGCGCGGACGACGACGAGGTGCAGCCGGTCACCGCATGGCTGGCCGGCGACACCCTGCAGGGCCGGCTCGGGGTCGGCTGGCGGACGCTCGCCCGGCTGACCCACGATGCCGCTCCGGCGCCGACGCTGACCGTCGCCGCCGTCGAACGCGCGCTCACCGAGCTGGCCGGCACCGCAGGCCCCGGGTCCGCAACGAGGCGCGAGGCGACGCTGGCCGGACTGTTCGGCAGCGCCACCGCCGACGAGCAGCGCTTCCTCGTCCGCCTGCTCACCGGTGAGCTGCGCCAGGGCGCGCTCGAGGGCGTGGTCCTCGACGCGATCGCCACCGCGGCCGACGTCCCGGCGGCGACGGTCCGGCGGGCCTTCATGCTGTCCGGGAGCCTGCCCGGCACCGCGGCCACCGCCCTCACCGGCGGAACGCCGGCACTGGTAGCCATCACCCTCCAGGTCGGCCGACCCGTTCGGCCGATGCTCGCCAGCCCCGGCTCGTCCCTGGACGCCGCCCTCGCCGACCTCGGCGAGGACGTCACCGTGGAGCACAAGCTCGACGGCGCCCGCATCCAGGTGCACCGGGACGGCGACGACGTCCGCGTGTGGACCCGCACCCTGCGCGAGGTCACCGACGGCGTCCCCGAGCTGGTCGACCGCATCCGGGCACTGCCGTGCCGCACCGCCGTCCTCGACGGGGAGACCCTCGCCCTGGACGACGACGGCCGGCCGCGCGCCTTCCAGGACACGATGAGCCGCTTCGGCAGCGGCGCCTCCGACGCCGCCGTGCTGCTCAGCCCCTTCTTGTTCGACCTGCTCCACCTCGACGGCCGCGACCTGCTCGACGAGCCGCTGGACGTCCGCCTCGACGCGCTGGCGGAGCTGCTGGGCGGCGAGGAGCACGCCGCGCTGCGGATGCCCGGCGTCCGCCGGCCCACCCCGGAGCAGGCGGCCGGGGTGCTCGACGGCGCCCTCACCGCCGGGCACGAGGGCGTCGTCGTCAAGGACCTCGCTGCGCCCTACGCCGCCGGCCGGCGCGGCCGGGCGTGGCAGAAGGTCAAGCCGGTGCACACCCTCGACCTGGTCGTCCTCGGCGCGGAGTGGGGCTACGGCCGGCGCTCCGGGAAGCTGTCCAACATCCACCTCGGCGCACGCGACCCGGACGGCGGGGAGCCGGTGATGGTGGGCAAGACCTTCAAGGGGATGACCGACGAGCTGCTGAACTGGCAGACGCGGACCTTCCCCGGGCACGCCCGGGAGCAACACGGGTGGGGTGTGCTCCTCGAGCCGGAGCTGGTCGTCGAGGTCGCCCTGGACAGCGCCCAGCGCAGCCCCCGCTACCCCGGCGGGGTCGCGCTGCGCTTCGCCCGCGTGGTGCGGTACCGGCCCGACAAGTCCCCGGCCGAGGCCGACACGATCGACGCCGTGCGCGCGCTGCTCGCCGGCGGCTGAGCCGCACGGCCGGCCCCGACGGGCCAGGCGAGGGATCCGGCGACGGCGGCGAGGACGGTCACCGCCGCCAGCAGGGCGACGCATCCGGCCCACCCGGCCGCCTCGTACAGCGGCGCAGGGGCGACCGCCCCGATGCCGCCGCCGGCGTAGTAGCAGGTCAGGTACAGCCCGACGGCGCTCGACCGCGCGCGCCCCCCGGACTCGGCGGCCTGGCCGGTGGCGCAGGCCTGGGCCGCGAACACGCCCGTCGAGGCCCCCGCCAGCCCGGCGACGACCGCTGCCGTGGACGGCACCAGCGTCAGCGCCAGACCGGCCAGCGAGGTGGCGGTCGCCAGCACGAGGACCACGCGGGGACCGATCCGGGGGACGAGCCGGCCGGTGGACGGCGTGACGACGACGGCGACGAGGAACACCGCGAACACCGCCCCGACCTCGACCGTGCCGAGCCCGAACGGCGGCGCCGCCAGGTGCAGCCCGGCGTAGGTGAAGGCGCCGACCTGGACGAACAGCAGCGCCGCACCGACCAGGCAGGTGCCCAGCAGCCGCCCGTTGCGCAGGTGACCGCCGATGCCGCGCACGCCGGCCAGCAGGCCGCCCGACGGCCGGAAGCGCCGCTCCCGCGGGAGCCAGGCCGCGACGCCGGCCAGGGTCGCCAGCAGGACCAGCGCGAGCGCGACGAAGGACGCCCGCCAGCCCAGCTGCGCGGCGACCGCCCCGGACAGGAACCGGCCGAGGAAGCCGCCGAACGCGGTCCCGGAGACGTACAGGGCGTTGAGCGCGGCGGCGCCGGGACCGGCGACCTCCTCGGCGACGTAGGCCACCGCGACCGCGAAGACGAACGGGACGAGCAGACCCTGGACCGACCGGGCCGCCAGCAGCGCGGAGAATCCGGGCACGGCCGCGCAGGCGACCGTCGCGAGCGCCGTCGCGCCGATCGCCGCCAGCATCACCCGCCGGCGCCCCAGCCGGTCCGACACCGCCCCGGCGAACGGCGCCGCAACCGCCACGCCGAGGGCCGTGGCGCTGACCGTCCAGGCGGTGGAGGTCGCGGGGACGCCGAGGTCGCGGGCGAGCTCGGGCAGCAGCGGCTGGGGAGAGTAGATGGGCAGCAGCGCGGCCAGGCCGAGCAGGAAGACGGCAGCCCGGGCCCGGAGAGACGTGTGCGTCCGGCCGACCGCCGTACCCCGTGCCATCCGGCGTCCCCTCCCCGCGGTCCCCTGCCCACCGCACCACACCGGGCCGGAGCCCGCCCGGCCGGCACCCTGGGCGTGGTCACCCGCACCCTCTAGCGTCGGGACATGGCGATCATCCACCGGGCCGACCTGCGACCGACGAAGCTCGAGCTGGTGGGCGGGTGGGTGCCCACCCGGCCGTGGGGCGGCGCGGCCGCGGGAGCCGGGCTGCAGCAGGTGGCCGCCTACCGTTTCGACGACCCCGAGGGCGAGGTCGGCGTCGAGACCTTCGTCGTCCGCGCCGGCGACGGGAGCCTGCGCCAGGTGCCGCTCACCTACCGCGGCGCCCCGGCGCCCGGGCAGGAGGCGTACCTGGTCGGCACGATGGAGCACTCCGTCCTCGGGCGGCGCTGGGTGTACGACGCCTGCGGCGACCCGGTCTACGTCGCCGCGCTGGCCGGGGCCCTGCTCGCCGGGAGCCCGCAGGCCGAGGAGTTCGTCGAGGTCGACGGGACGCCGGAGCGCCGGGAGCCCAGCGCCCGGGTGACCGGCAGCGGGTCGGCGGGCGAGGTCGGGCCGCTGGAGAGTCCCGTCGTCACCGACTCCGCCGATGCGACGACCGTCTGTGCCGGGGACCTGGAGCTCGTCGTCCGCCGGGTCCTGGACCTGACGGCGACCGCCACCGGCGCGATGCTCACCGGCACCTGGGCCGGCCAGCCCGAGCCGGTGCTGCTGGCGACCGCCCGCTGCGCTCAGTAGCCCGCGACCCGGGGCGCGACCTCGGTGCCCAGCAGCTCGATGCCGCGCATCAGGTCGGTGTGTGCCAGGCGCGGGTTGGTCATCTGCAGCGAGACGCGGTCCACCCCGCCGAGCTGCTCCGACACCCGCCCGAGCTTGGCGGCCACCGTGTCCGGGTCGCCCATGAAGAAGGCGCCGTCCGGCCCACTGGTCGCGTCGAACTGCGCCCGTGTCGGCGAGGCGAAGCCGCGCTCGCGGGAGACCTTGGTGAACATCTCGTGCCAGCCGGGGTAGATCGTGTCGGCGGCGGCCTGGGTGCTCCCGGCGACGTAGCCGAACACGTGCAGGCCCACCTGCAGCCGCTCCGGCGCGTGCCCGGCCTGCGCCCCGGCCCGGCGGTAGAGCTCCACGAGCGGGGCGAACTGCCGCGGCTCCCCGCCGATGATCGCCACCATGAGCGGCAGGCCCAGCAGCCCGGCCCGCACGAAGGACTCCGGCGTCCCGCCGACACCGACCCAGATGGGCAGCGGGTCCTGCAGCGGCCGCGGGTAGACGCCCTGCCCGGTGAGCGCGGGCCGGTGCCGACCGGACCAGGTGACCTGCTCGGACTCGCGCAGCCGCAACAGCAGGTCGAGCTTCTCCTCGAAGAGGGAGTCGTAGTCGGCCAGCTCCAGGCCGAACAGCGGGAACGCCTCGATGAACGAGCCGCGCCCCACCACCAGGTCGACACGCCCCTTCGAGATCAGGTCCAGCGTGGCGAACTGCTGGAAGACGCGCACCGGGTCCGCGGCGCTGAGCACGGCCACCGCGCTGCCGAGCCGGATGCGGGCGGTGCGGGCCGCCGCCGCCCCGAGGATGACCGGCGGCGCCGAGTCGTAGTACTCCGGGCGGTGGTGCTCCCCGATGCCGAAGGAGTACAGCCCCACCTCGTCGGCGAGGGCGATCTCCTCCAGCAGGTGCGCCATCCGCTCCTCGGGACCGATGAGCCGCTCGGTCGCGGGGTCGGTGACCGCTGCGACGAAGCTGTCGACGCCGAGGTGCACGGCTGTCCTCCCAGGGTCGGTTGCGGATCCACTAGTCGATCAGGGCACGGGCGTCGGCGCCGGGCGGCCGGCCAGGACGGCGGCGGCATTGGCCACGGCGAGCCGGCACATCGCGCTGCGGGTGGCCGCCGCGGCGCTGCCCAGGTGCGGGGTGAGGACGACGTTCTCCAGCTCCAGCAGCCGCGGGTCGACGTCCGGCTCGTCCTCGAACACGTCCAGGGCGGCGCCGCCGATCCGACCCTCCTGCAGCGCCGCGACGAGCGCGTCGGTGTCGACGACGCCGCCGCGTGCGGTGTTCACCAGCAGGGCGTGCGGCTGCACCAGCGCCAGCGTCTCCGCCCGGACGAGGTGCCGGGTGTCCGGGGTGAGCGGGCAGTGCAGCGAGACGACGTCGGACCGCCGCAACAGCTCGGGCAGCTCGAGGAACTCCGTCGCCGCCCGCTCGTCGTCGTCCAGCGCGGCGCGGGTCGGCGTGGCCACCACCCGCAGGTCGAAGGCGCGGGCCCGTCGCGCGACGGCCCGGCCGATCCGGCCGAACCCGACGATGCCGAGGGTGGCCCCGGCCGAGAGGTCGAGGCCGACCATCATCCGCGGGCCCCAGACCCACGGGGTGCCGCGGCGGAGGAGGCGGTCACCCTCGGCGATGCGGCGCGCGACGGCGAGGACCAGCCCCATCGTCAGGTCGGCGGTGGCGCGGTCGAGCACGCCGGGGGTGTTGGTGACGACGACGCCCCGCTCCCGGGCCGCGGCGACGTCGACGTTGTCGAAGCCGACGGCGGTGTTGGCGACCACCCGCAGCTGCGGGCCGGCCGCGTCGAGCACCGCGGCGTCCACCCGCTCGGTGAGCGTGCACACCACCGCGGCCGCTCCCGCCACGCCGGCGAGCATCTCCTCCCGCGTCGGCGGCTCCTCGCGGCCGACGACGAGCGGACGGTCCAGAGCGGCCAGCTCGGCCATCGCGTCGCCGGTGAGCAGCCGGGGCACGTACACGTGGTCCTGCTCCTCCACCGCGCTGCTCCCTCCGCCCGCCGCGCCCCGCCTCCCCATCCCGCGGGGTGCGGACACCCGCGTGCCGGAACCGTCGGACGGCGTCGGTAGGTTCCCGTGACCCAGCGCACATCCCTACCGACCAGGAGGTCCCGTGCCGGTCGACCCGTACATCGCCGCACTGCTCACCATGCTCGAGGAGAGCGGCATGCCGCCCATGTACGAGGGGACGCCGGACGCCGGCCGCGCCCAGTACCTGGCACTGAGCGCGGCGCGTGCCCCCGAGCACGTGGTGCCGGTGGCCGCGACCGAGGACACCACCGTCCCCGGTGCCGACGGCGAGCTGCGTGCCCGCGTGTACCGCCCCGAGGGCGAGGGCCCCTTTCCCACCGTCGCCTTCTTCCACGGCGGCGGCTGGGTGATCGGCGACCTCGAGACCCACGACAACACCGTGCGCTCGATCTGCCGCGGCAGCCGGGTGGTCGTCGTCGCGGTCGACTACCGGCTGGCCCCCGAGCACCCCTTCCCCGCCGCGGCCGAGGACGCCGTCGCCGCCGCCCGCTGGATCGCCGCGCACCTCGGCGAGTTCGGCGGGGACGACCGGCTGGCCGTCGCCGGCGACAGCGCGGGCGGCAACCTCGCCGCCGTCGTCGCCCAGACGCTGACTGCCGAGGGCACCCCCCTGGTCGGGCAGCTGCTCGTCTACCCCGCGGTCGACGCCCTCGGCGACTACCCGTCGCGGAAGGAGAACGCCCGGGGCTACTTCCTCGAGCAGCCGACGATGGACTGGTTCTACGGGCACTACGCCGGCGCCTGGGACGACGCGAAGGACCCTCGCCTCTCGCCGCTGCACGCCGCCGACCTCTCCGGGCTGCCGCCGGCCGTCGTCGTCACCGCCGAGTACGACCCGCTGCGCGACGAGGGCGAGGCCTACGGCGAGGCGCTGCGCGCGGCCGGCGTGCCGGTGGACGTCCGCCGCTGCGACGGGCTGATTCACGGCTTCTTCGCCATGGGAGCGGTCTCCCCCGCCGCCCAGGCCGCCGTCGACGAGAGCTGCGCCCGCTTCGGGGAGCTGCTGCACCGATGAGGCCCGCGTGTCCCGGAGCGGCCGCCGCCCCGGGACACGGCGCCGGCCGAGAGGCCGGTACGGAGAGCTGGACCGGGCCGCGGCGACGGCGTAGGAACACGGGGTGAGCCGCATCAACGACGTCGGCGGCATGGTCGGGTTCCCCGCGATCGCCGAGGAGCCGGACGAGCCCGCCTTCCACGCCGACTGGGAAGCGCACGTGCTGGCCCTCAACGCCGCGCTGATCCGGCGCGGCGTCTACAACCTCGACGAGTTCCGCGACGCCATCGAGCGGATGGAGCCCGCGGCCTACCTCGCGAGCTCCTACTACGAGAAGTGGTTCACGGCCATCACCACGCTGCTGGTCGAGAAGGGCGTGGCGACGCCGGAGGAGCTCGCCGCCACCGGGGACGCCGCCGGTGCCTGACCGCTTCGCCCCGGGCGACGCGGTGCGGACCAGCACCGCCGACCCGACATGGCACACCCGGCTGCCGCGGTACGCCCGCGGCGCCGTCGGCCGGGTGGTCGAGCTCGCCGGGCACCACCCGCTCGCCGACGACCGGGCCCGGGGACTGCCGGGGACGACGCAGGCCGTCTACCACGTGCGGTTCGCCGCCGCGGACCTGTTCGGCGACGGCGACCACGCCGTCACCGTGGAGCTCTGGGAGGACTACCTGGAGCCGGCCGATCCCTCGGGAGGGACACCATGAGCGGGGACCACCACGGCAGCTCGGCGATCTCGGAGCGGGTCCGGCACGTCGAGGCGCTGCTCGAGGCGCGCGGCCTCGTGGACGAGGGCGAGATCGACCGGCGCATCGACGAGTTCCTCGCCGGGGGCTCGCCGGCCAACGGCGCCCGGATCACCGCGCGCGCCTGGGTGGACCCGGGCTTCCGGGACCGGCTGCTCGCCGACGCCAACGCCGCGATCAGGGAGGTCGGGCTGTCGATGGCCGGCGGCCTGCAGGAGCAGCGGCTGAAGGTCGTCGCCAACACCGAGGACGAGCACAACGTGGTGGTCTGCACGCTGTGCTCCTGCTACCCGATCGCGCTGCTCGGCCCGTCCCCCGCCTGGTACAAGAGCGAGGCGTACCGCTCCCGGGTCGTGCGGGACCCGCGCGGCGTGCTCGAGGAGTTCGGCCTCGAGCTCCCGGCGGCCACGCGGATCAGCGTGTGGGACGCCAGCGCGGAGTCGCGCTACCTGGTGGTGTCCCGCCGGCCCGAGGGCACCGACGGCATGTCGGAGGAGGAGCTGGCCGGCCTGGTCACCCGCAAGGGCCTGATCGGGACCGCCGCCGTCTGAGGGGCCTGCGGAGGTCAGCCGGAGGACCGCGCGCGCAGCTCGTTCTTCTGCACCTTGCCGGTGGAGGTCTTCGGCAGCTCCCCGTAGACGAACCGCTTGGGCACCTTGAACCCCGCCAGCCGCGACCGCACGAAGGTCGCGAGTTCCTCGTCGGTGACCTCGCTGCCCGGCCGCAGCGTCACGTGCGCGACCGGGACCTCCCCCCACTTCTCGTGGGGCTCGGCGACCACGGCGGACTCCAGCACGGCGGGGTGGGCGTCCAGCGCCCGCTCGACCTCCACGGAGGAGATGTTCTCGCCACCGGAGATGATGATGTCCTTGCTGCGGTCCCGGATCTCGAGGTACCCGTCCGGGTGGACGACCGCGAGGTCCCCGGTGCGGAACCAGCCGGGGCCGCCGTCCGGCCCCGGCAGCGTCGCCTTCGCCGTCGCCTCCTCGTCCCGGTAGTAGCCGAGCATGACGTCGTTCCCGCGGGCGACGATCTCCCCGATCGTCTCCCCGTCGCGGGGCACGTCCGTCCCGTCCTCCCCCACCACCCGCAGCGGTTCGGCGACCACGTTGGCGACACCCTGCCGGGCCTTGAACTCGGCCTGCTGCTCCTGCGGGAGGTCGTCCCACTCGGGGTGCCACTGGTTGACGGCCACCGGCCCGTAGGTCTCGGTGAGCCCGTAGAGGTGGGTGACGTCCATGTTCAGCGCCGACATCCGGGCCAGCAGGGTGGGCGTGGGCGGCGCGCCGCCGGTCTGCACCGCGACCCGCGGGGAGACCGGGCCGGCCTCCGCCTCCTCCGCGTTGGCGATCATGGTCAGCACGGTCGGCGCCGCGCTGAAGTGGGTGATCCCCTCGTCGCGCAACAGTGCCCAGATGCGGGCGGGCTCCACCCGCGGCAGGCACACGTGGGTGGCGCCGCCGGCCGACACCGCCCAGGGGAAGCACCAGCCGTCGCAGTGGAACATCGGCAGCGTCCACAGGTACTGGCTGGTGGGGCCCAGCCCGGTGTGCAGCGCCATCGCCAGCGCCTGCAGGTAGGCGCCCCGGTGGCTGTACATGACGCCCTTGGGCCGGCCGGTCGTGCCGGAGGTGTAGTTGAGCGCCAGCAAGCCCCGTTCGTCGGCGCACCGCCGCGCCAGGGGCTCGGCCGAGGCCAGGAGCTGCTCGTACTCGCCGGCCTCGCCGCCGGCCAGCACCAGCGGGATCCCCACCGCGGCGGCGACCTCGCTGGCGGTCGGGGCGAGCACGGCGTCCGCGACCAGGATCGCGGCGCCGGCGTGCCGGAGGATGTACCCCAGCTCGCCCGCGGAGAGCCGCGTGTTGAGCGGGACCAGAACCGCCCCGGCCCACGGCACGCCGTTGTGCAGCTCCAGCATCGTCGAGCTGTTGGTGCACAGCGCCGCCACCCGGTCGCCGGGCGAGATGCCCCGGGCCGCCAGCGCACCGGCCAACCGCCGGGAGCGGTCGGCGAACTCCCGGTAGGTGAACCGCCGGTCCCCGTCGATCACCGCGGTGCGCTCCGGGAACACCCGCGCGGAGCGCTCCAGGAAGGCGGTGGGGGTGAGCTGGGCGGAACTGAAGGTCGCCACCTGGTCTCCTGAGGGCGCGGTGCGGACGGTTCTGCGTCGGGATTGTCGACGCTGTCCGGCCCGCCCGCTCACCGGCGACGGCTGCGGCCCGGTGGTCGGGTCGGCGGCAGCGTGCGCCTCCGGGCCGCCACCGAGGTGCGCCGGCCGGGGCGTCGTGGTCACCTGGGGCCGAGGCGAGGGACCGGGAGGTGTCGTGGCACGGGTCCACCTGCTGGCGACCGGCGGCACGATCGCCAGCCGCCGCACCGGCGACGGGCTGGCGGCCACCACGCCGGCCGCCGAGCTGCTCGAGTCAGCGGGGCCGCTGCCGGGCCTCGAGGTCACCGTCAGCGACCTCACGACCGTGCCGAGCTTCGCGCTGACCGGCGCCGACGTCCGCGGCCTGCTCCGCGAGGTCCACCGCCACCTGGCCGACGGTGTCGACGGCGTCGTGGTCACCCACGGCACCGACACCATGGAGGAGTCGGCGTTCCTCGCCGACCTGGTGCACGACGACGACCGGCCGGTGGTGTTCACCGGTGCGCAGCGGCCGTTCGACGCACCGGCCCCCGACGGCCCGGCGAACCTGGCCGACGCCCTGCGGGTGGCCGCCGACCCCGCGGCGCGCGGGCTGGGCGTGCTGCTGGCCTTCGACGGCCTGGTCTTCGCCGCCCGCGGCGTCCGCAAGGTGGAGACCCTGCGCAGCGCGGCCTTCGGCGCGCCCGGCCGCGGACCCGTCCTGCGGGTGGCCGGCCGGGCCGTCGTCCCCCTGGCCCGCCCGGCGCGGCCGCCGGCGCTGCCGCTGGACCTGGAGGCCGAGCTGCCGCGGGTCGACGTCGTCGCCTGCTCCCAGGGGGCGGACGACGCCCTGCTGCGCGCCGCGGTCGCGGCCGGCGCGGCCGGGGTCGTGCTGGAGGCGTTCGGCGCCGGCAACGTCCCGCCGCCGGTCGCGGCGGCGGCCGCCGAGCTGGTCGCGGGCGGCGTGCCCGTCCTGGTCTGCTCGCGCGTGCCGGCCGGGCCGGTCGCGCCCCTCTACGCCGGGGGTGGGGCGGAGCTCGCCCGGGCCGGGGCCCTGCTCGGCGGGGACCTGAGCCCGTGGCAGGGGCGGCTGCTGCTGGCCGCCGCCCTGGCAGTGGACCGGCACGACCCGGGCCGGGTCCTCGCCGGCCGGCTCTGAGACACCGACGGATCGAGAGGGGAACGGGCATGGCCAAGGAGATCTTCGTGTCCTTCGGTGTCGACATCGACGCCGTCGCCGGGTGGCTGGGGTCCTACGGCGGGGAGGACTCCCCCGACGACATTTCGCGCGGCCTGTTCGCCGGCGAGGTGGGGGTGCCGCGCATCCTCGAGCTGTTCCGCCGGGAAGGGCTGACCCAGACGTTCTTCTGGCCGGGGCACTCCATCGAGACGTTCCCGGAGCAGTTCGACGCCTGCGTGGCGGCGGGGCACGAGATCGGCGTCCACGGCTACAGCCACGAGAACCCGATCGCGATGACCCGCGAGCAGGAGGTTGCGGTGCTCGACCGCTGCATCGACCTCATCGAGAAGCGGGCCGGACGGCGGCCCACCGGCTACGTCGCGCCGTGGTGGGAGTTCAGCCCGGTCACCAACGAGCTGCTGCTCGAGCGCGGCATCACCTACGACCACTCGCTGATGCACCGGGACTTCGAGCCGTACTACGTCCGGGTGGGCGACAGCTGGACGAAGATCGACTACTCGCAGCCGGCGGAGACCTGGATGCAGCCGCTGGTCCGCGGCCGGGAGACCGAGCTGGTGGAGATCCCGGCGAACTGGCACCTCGACGACCTGCCGCCGATGATGTTCGTCAAGACCAGCCCGAACAGCCACGGCTTCGTCAACCCGCGCGACATCGAGCAGATGTGGACCGACCAGTTCGACTGGGTGTACCGCGAGCAGGACTACGCGGCCTTCACGATGACCATCCACCCCGACGTCGCCGGGCGGCCGCAGGTGCTCATGGCCCTGGAACGCATCATCGCGCACATCAAGGGCCACGACGGCGTCCGGTGGGCGACCTTCGACGAGATCGCGCAGGACTTCCTGCGCCGCTCGCCCCGCCCGGCCTGAGCCGGCCCGGCCGCAGCAGCTCCACCCGGTCACCGAGCATCGCCGAGGCCCACGACCGGAAGTCGGCGTCAAGCCAGCCGGTGGGCTGTGGCCGCGGCCAGCAGGCCCAGTGAGTTCGTCGCCAGGTGCAGCAGGACCGGGGCCAGCAGGCTCCCGCTGCGCTCCCGCAGCTCGGCGAAGAGCACGCCGGCGGCCGCGGTGACCAGGCAGGCCAGCACCACGGCACCGGCGCGGGCCAGCGGACCGTCGACCAGGTCGTTGGCCGCGAGCGCGCTGAGCGTGGGCCGCACGTGCCAGAGCCCGAACACCGCGGCGGACACCCCCACCGCGTCCGCCCGCGGGAGCAGCCGGGCCAGCGCGGCCAGCAGCACCCCGCGGAACGCGACCTCCTCCCACAGCACGGTGCCGAGCGGGATCCGCACCAGCACCTGGCCGGCGAGCTCCCCGCTCCCGAGGCCGGCCGCCCGACCGTCGGCCAGCAGCGGCCGGACCCCGGGCAGCGCCAGCGCCGCCGCGTAGCCGGCCGCTCCGAGCGGTTTCACGATCGTGCTCTAGATC
>NZ_SPQN01000096.1 GCF_004571065.1 Geodermatophilus sp. DF01-2 | reverse complement strand
CCGATCTCGGCCCGCTCCGCGGCGACGGCGACGTGCGCGTGCGCGGCCACGGTGCCGGTGAGCGGGTCCTCCGTCGCGGCGACGTAGGCGGCGACCAGGCCGCCCAGCGCGCAGCCGGCGCCGGTGGTGCGGGTCAGCAGCGGGGAGCCGCCGCCGACCCGGACGGTTCGGCGTCCGTCGGTGACCAGGTCGACCTCGCCGCTGACCGCCACGACGCCGCCGGTGCGGATGGCGAGCTCGGCGGCGGCCCGGGCGGCGTCGTCGGCGCTGTCGGTGCTGTCCACGCCGCGGCCGCCGCTGCCGGCGCCGACCAGGGCCATGACCTCCGAGGCGTTGCCGCGGACCACGGTGGGACGCAGCCCGACCAGGTCGGTGGCCAGCTCGGTGCGGTAGACCAACCCGCCGACGGCGACCGGGTCGAGCACCCAGGGCGTTCCCGCGGCGTTCGCCGAGCGCACCGCCAGCCGCATCGCCTCGGCGGTGCGCGCATGCAGCGTGCCGACGTTCACCAGCACCGCGGAGGCGACCGCGGCGAAGTCGCCGGCCTCCTCGGGGGCGTCCACCATCGCCGGGGCGGCGCCTGCCGCCAGCAGGGCGTTGGCGGTGATCGTCTGCACCACCGTGTTGGTCAGGCAGTGCACCAGGGGGGTGCGCGCGTGCAGCGCCGCGCGGGCGGCGCGCAGGTCGACGGAAGACATGCCGGCATCCCTTCGCCAGTGTGAACTGGAGCAGGTTCGACGGGTGTGCTCTCAGTCCCCGGTCGGGGACACCCCGTGCCACGTGCTCCCCGAACGTAACACCGCCCGGCCGTCCGGCTCTCGAAGAGCCGGGGTCACCAACCCGCGATGATCATGGGCTCGTTGCGGGCGACACGCCGCCACCCGGCGCGGCGGGCGGCAACGATCCCATGATCGACACAGGAGTCCTGCGTCTCCGTGTCGGCCTCCGGTGTCCGGGTAGGGGGGCGCGATGAAGAGGAAACAGGTGTCGACCGGTGACCTGATCGTGCGCGGCGTCGTCGCGGGGGTGGCCGGGACCGTCGTCATGACGGTTTTCCAGAAGCTCGTCGAGATGCCGCTCACCAAGCGCGGTGAGAGCTACGCCCCGGCCGACTTCGCCGAGAAGGTGACACCGGTTCACCCGAGCACTCCCGGCGGCCGTCGGCGCCTGAACTGGGTCACCCATGTCGCGCTCGGGACCATGTGGGGAGCGGCGTACGGGGTCGCCGCTGCGCGGGGCCTGCGCGGGCAGAAGGCGGTCAACGCCGTCTTCGGCGTGGTCTACGTCGGCGACGTCGCGCTCAACACGGCACTGGGGCTGTACCACCCGAAGGAGTGGTCGGCCAAGGAAGCGCTCGTCGACGTGGTGGACAAGTACGTCCAGGCCCAGGGCACCGGCGCGGTCTTCGACCGGGTCCTCGACCCGGCCAGGTAGCCGAGACCTGTACCGCCGCGACCACATGCTGTCGATCATGGGGTCGGTGCACGCAGACACGCGGCGGATGGGGCGTCGCACAGCAAGAATCCCATGATCAACCGGAGGTGGGTCTGCCGGCTCAGGCGTCGGTGAGCGCGGTCGGCGGCAGCCAGTCGGCGTCGAGCAGTTCGGCGATCTGCTGCAGCGCCGAGGTGTCCGCGCCGGCGGTGGAACCGCTGACCGCGAGCCGCTCGACCATCACCCGCGCGACCTGCTCCTCCACGGTGTCCTCGGCGAAGGCCACCCGCCAGGGGGAGACCTGGCCGTCGCGGTGGGTGCGGCCGGTCACCTGGCGGGCCTGGATGCCGGAGAAGCGCGGCTGGTGGAACAGTCCGACCCGCTGCCCGGTGGACGCTGTGAGACCCGAGGGCAGCAGCTCGCCGGCGTGCAGGCTGATCGACGCGGTCACGGTGAAGACGCACACCGGTGCGGCGCCGGTCTGGAAGCGCAGCCGCTCGGCCTCGACGTCGAACCGGTCCCGGCCGTAGATCGACGCCACCGCGATGCCGGCGTCGAGCAGCGCCTCGCGGATCGGGTCGGCCGCGGTCTCCACGAACTCCACCGACACCGCGACCTGCCGCTCGGCCTCCACCTGCGCCCGGATCCAGTCGACGGTGGCCTGTGCACGGATCAGGCCGGCCTTCTGCCGGAACCGCAGCAGCGCCGCCCGGCCCCGCGCGGTCTGCCGGGCGCGGCGGGCCAGCCGCATCTCGGCCCGGAACTCCTGCCAGCCCGATTCGTACGCGGCTCGCTCGGCCGGCGTCAGCGCCACCGGCGTCCCGGTCACCGACACCGGCCCCCACGGCGCCGACCGATGGAGGGTCGCCGGCGGGTCACCGTCGTCGAGCCAGCCCTGCAGCCGGGCGAGGTCGGCGCGGCGGGCGTCGGCGTCCTCCGTCCACGCCCAGCCGTAGCGGCCACGTTCCACGTGGAACCCGTGCTCGGCCAGCTTCGCGGGCAGGTCGGCCCAGGCCCTGATCGGCTCGCCGGCGCGCTGGGCGAGCTGCGGCGCCAGGTAGGGCAGCTCGAGCGGGGTGTGCGCCGGGGTCGCCGTCGCGGCGATCACGAACGGCACGTCCTTGGCTCGTCCGGCGCCGGAGACGGCCTTCCAGTGCTTCCACCGCTGGGTCGTCGTGTGCCGGACCATGTGCGCCTCGTCGGCGATCACGACGTCGAAGGGCAGCTTCGACACCTTGGCCAGCCGGTCCCACGTGGTCACGCACCAGCGCAGCCCTCCGTCGCCGAAGCCGGCGATGGACCGGGCCCAGTGCGGGATGGTGATCGCCGCGGGGCGGTCGGCCACGACGAGGACCCGCGTCCCACCCCTCGTCTCGCAGATCTCCCGGGCGGCCAGGACGGTGGTCCCCGTCTTCCCCACCCCGGGGTCGTCCCCCAGCAGGAAGACGCGGTGACCGGCCGCGGCGGAGGCGACGACGGCCTCCGCGCCCGTGGCCTGCTCCTCGCGCGGGACCAGCGGCCGACCGGGCGGGACCGGCCGGGGCGTGGCGTTGAGCTCGTCCTCGAGGAAACGCTCGAGGGTGTACGGCGGCGGGTCGTAGGGAGCCAGCTCCGGAGGCAGCTCACGGCCGACCCACACGTGTACCTGCAGATCGGGTCGCCACTGCGCGCCCGGCGCCGGCGCCCGGAACGGGACGGCGAGCACCCACACCCGCTCCCCCGGGCCGGCGACCAGCCGCTCGGGCGCCGGCTTCGCACCGTGGCGCGCCAGGGGCTTCCGCCGGGCGGCCGTCGGGGTGCGGGTGGTGCTGGTCGAGCGGCTCGTCGTCCGCCGGCGCCGTCCGGGCATGGATGTGCTCCCCCTCGGTCGGTTGACAGCCCCGGGAGCATCGCAGCGAGGAACGAGCGAGGAGCGGACCGGGGCGCGGAAGCCGACCAGCGTCATCGTCGGTCGACGACGGTAGGGCGGCCGCGCGGCGCAGCCGGCGGGACGCGCCCGGACGCCGGCTGCCCGCCGTCCGTGGCCAGTCGTCGGGCCAGCTGCTCGGTGTTCCGGCGGCTGATCGCCTCGGTGACGGCGGCCCGGCGGCCACCGGCTCCGGCGGCCTCGCCATCGGCCTGCAGCGCGGTGCTCGTCGGTGACACGCGCGCCGCACGATGACCATCGGGCGGGGTCACTGCAGCGGGTTGGTCCAGCGGACGTCGGGGAACTGGGCGAAGTCGCTGTCCGCGGACGCGACGACGAGGCCGTGCTCGATGGCGAGGGCGGCGAGCTGGGCGTCCGGGACGAGGTTGCCGGTGACCCCCGTCCGCCGGAGCAGGGCGCCGAGGACGGCGGCGGTCCGCTCGGTGGCCGGTGGCATCCAGACGACGTCGACGTCGAGCCACTCGGCGGCGTAACCCCAGGCATCCTCGGCGGTCAGGGGACGGCGGATCACCCGCGGGTGCGTGACGATGCGGACGAAGGCCCCGATCGTCTGCCACGGCAGCCCCACCCGGCTGGAACCGTTGAGTGTCGCCTCCCACCACGCGCGTGCCGCGTCGTGCTGCGGCGCGGCGTCGTTGACCGCGTACAGCAGCAGGTTGGCGTCGACGAGCATCAGGGCACCTCGTCGAGCAGGTCGAGGACCTCGCCGATGTTCCGCACGTCCACGGTGAACTCCAGGCTCGTCGTGCGCTGCCGGAAGCGACGTGCGCTCCGGCGCTGGCTCAGGCCGGCGCGGGCGAGCCGGTTGACGGCGTCGCTGAGGCCCAGGCCCTCCTCCCGACGGAGCCGTTCCACCGCCGCCATGACGTCGTCGTCCAGGTTGACCGTCGTCCGCATCCGCCCAGGTTAACGTCATGACGCGTGGGCCTGCGCATCACGATGCGTCGCAGCGGCGTGGTGAGATCGTGCCGTGAGCAGTGAGGAGCGGCTGCACGCCCGCACGCTGGGCCAGGCCGGACCGCGGGTGGTCTTCGTGCACGGGCTGTTCGGCCAGGGCAAGAACTGGACGACGATCGCCAAGGGCCTCTCCGGCGATCACCGGGTCGCCCTCCTCGACCTGCCCAACCACGGGCACTCGCCGTGGACCGAACGGGTGGACTACGTCGACATGGCCGACCTGGTCGCCACGGAGCTGGGGTCGTTCGGGGAGCCGGTGACCCTCGTCGGCCACTCGATGGGCGGCAAGGTCGCCCTCCAGCTGGCGCTGCGCCACCCGGAGCTGCTGTGCGCGCTGGTCGTCGTGGACGTCGCCCCGGTCGAGTACCCCGTCTCCGGCGGCCGCACCGACGACCCGGACGAGGAGGCATCCCCCTTCGCCGCCTACATCGCCGCGATGCGGGCCATGGACCTCGACGCGCTGGAGACCCGCGAGGACGCCGACGCCGCGCTGCGCGCTGCCGTCCCGAGCCGGATGGTCCGCTCGTTCCTCTTGCAGTCGCTGGTGCGGGAGGGGGCCGGCGGCGGCTGGCGCTGGCGGGTCAACCTCGAGCTGCTCGAGCGCGACCTCGGCGAGCTGCGCGGCTTCCCCGATCCGCCGCCGGGCGCGACCTACGACGGGCCGGTGCTGTGGATCGCCGGGGCGGACTCGCACTACGTGCTGCCCCAGGACCGCGCGCGCATGGACGAGCTGTGTCCGAACACCCGGCTGGTGCGGGTCAAGAACGCCGGCCACTGGGTGCACTCCCAGCAGCCCGAGGTCTTCCTCCAGGCGCTGCGGCGGTTCCTCGACCACGTGGAGCGCTGACCGGCCCCGCTCCACCGGCGGGATCCGGCCTCTGCGGGCGGAATCGCGCCGGCACTGCGCCGAAGACGCCGGCAGAGCGGAGTGCCGGCGACGAGGAGCCACTCCCCGGCCGCCGGTACGCCCCGCAGGTGGGCGATGAGGACGTCGCTGTCGAGCAGGATCACCCGCGGCGCACCCGCGCCAGATGGGCGGCGCGCTGGTCCGGCCCCCGGGGCGGCACGTCGTCGTCGGCGCAGACGCCGAACGATGCACGGATGGCAGCCAGATCGCTCTCCAGGTCCGCCGGCGTGGCCGAGATGCCACGATCGACGAGCCGTCGGACGAGCTCTGCACGCGAGAGGCCCTGTGCGCGGGCGATCTCGTCGAGGGCGGCGGTCTGGGCGTCGTCCAGGTAGATGTTGGTCCGACGCATACACCGGAACATGCATCGAGCGGGCAGCTCAGGTGAACAGGCCGGTGATGTCCTCGGCGGTCAGCGGGCCGGAGAGCAGCGCGTCGTCATCCATCACCCGGGCGAAGAGGTCCTGCTTGCGGGCCTTGAGCTCCATGACCTTCTCCTCAATGGTGCCGGCGGCGACCAGCCGGTAGACCATCACGGTCTTGTCCTGGCCGATCCGGTGAGCCCGGTCGACCGCCTGGGCCTCCACCGCGGGGTTCCACCACGGGTCCAGCACGAAGACGTAGTCGGCCTCGGTGAGGTTCAGCCCCGCCCCGCCGGCCTTGAGGCTGATGAGGAACACCGGCGCCCGGCCGGAGCGGAACTCCTCGATCCGTGCCGCGCGGTTGCGGGTGCGGCCGTCCAGGTAGGCGTACGGCAACCGCTCGCCGTCCAGCCGGTCGCGGACGATCCGGAGGAAGCCGGTGAACTGGCTGAACACCAGCGCTCGGTGCCCCTCGGCGACCACCTCGCGCAGGTGCTCCAGGAAAGCGTCGACCTTGCTGGCGGGGATGCCGGCGTACTCCTCGTCGATCAGCGCGGGAGCCAGGCTCAGCTGACGCAGCAGGGTCAGGGACCGGAAGATGGTGAACCGGTTCTTGTTCAGGTCGCCGACCAGGCCGAGCACCTTGCGGCGCTCCTGCTGCAGGTGGGTGTCGTAGACCTTGCGGTGCTTGGGGTCGAGGACGACGTCGAGCACCTGCTCCTGCTTGGGCGGCAGCTCGGCGGCCACCTGCTCCTTGGTGCGCCGGCGCATCAGCGGCCGGATCCGCCGGCGCAGGGTGGCCAGCAGCTCCGGCGCGGTGCCCCGTTCGATGGGGACGCGGTAGAACTCGCTGAAGCGCTGCGGGTTCGGGAAGAGCCCGGGCGCGGTGATCGACAGCATGGACCACAGGTCCATCAGGCTGTTCTCCAGCGGCGTGCCGGTGATCGCCAGCTTGAACGGGGTCGGCAGCCGCCGGGCGCACGCGTAGGTGCGCGCCTGGTGGTTCTTGACGAACTGCGCCTCGTCGAGCACGAGCCCGCGCCAGGGCAGGTCCGAGTAGTCGTCGTACTCGATGCGGAAGAGCGCGTAGGAGGTGATCACCACGTCGGCCCCGGCGACGGCGTCGGCCAGCGGGACGCCGCGGCGGCGCTCGGTCGCCTCCACGGTCACCACCCGCAGCCCGGGCGCGAAGCGGGCCGCCTCCCGCGCCCAGTTGGACACCACGCTCGTCGGGGCCACGACGAGCACCGGCGCGGTCAATTCCCCGGCTTGGTGCGCCCGGCACAGCAGCGCGAGGGTCTGCACGGTCTTCCCGAGCCCCATGTCGTCGGCCAGGATGCCGCCGAGGCCGGCGTCCCAGAGGAAGGACAGCCACCCGTAGCCCTCCTGCTGGTAGGGCCGCAGCTCGGCGGCCAGGCCGGACGGCGGCGCGGGCGGGGTGGCGACGTCGACCTCGAGCAGGCCGGAGACGCTGCGCCCCCACCGCTCGCTCTGCTCCTCCACCACCCCCAGGGAGGCCAGTTCCTCCCAGAGCCCGGCCTGGTACCGGCTGATCCGCAGCCCCTCGCCCTCGACCTCCTGCAGCGCCCGCGCCTCCTCGATCAGCCGGCGCAGCTGCTCGAACTCCGGCCGCCGGACGTCGAACCAGGTTCCGCTCGGCAGCAGCAGATGCTCCTCGTCCGAGGCCAGCGCGAGGAACAGCGCGGCGAACGGCACGTCCTCGCCGTCCACCGTCACCGTGACACCCAGGTCGAACCAGTCGGTGTCCCCGGTGTCGGTCGCCGACACCTCGATCCGTGGCGGCGACGTGGCCTGCCGGAAGTCCGGCGGGGTGCCGGTCTCCTCGACGACCACGTCGTCCCGCTCCCGGAGGACGGGCAGCACCTCCTCGGTGAAGACGACGGCGTCCATGCCGCGCAGCTGGGCCGTCGGTGCCAGCTGCCGCTGCTCGACGTCGTCCCACAGCGGGGGCAGCAGCCGGCCGGGCAGGGTCAGCCCGTCGAGCAGCGCGTGTTCCGCCGGCCGGTCGCGCACCGACTCCGCCTGCTCCGCCGACTCGTGCAGGGGCAGCCGGCGACGCTCGCCGCCCGTCTCGTACTGCATCGACCAGGCCAGAGTGGTGCGGTGGTCGGGTGCGTAGCCGACCTCGAGCGCCAGCCGGGGCGGGACGATCTCGGGCAGCTCCACCGAGCGGTCGGCCGAGGTGACCGGGACCACGCGTCGCAGCCCGGGATAGAAGTCGCGCAGGAACCGGTCGACGTCGGCGGCGGGGATCGGCAGGTTCGTGCCCCTGGTGAGCAGCCCGGAGACCGCCGCGGTGGTCCGCCTGGCCAGCGGCGCGAGCAGCAGTCCGTCCGGGGCACCGTCGACCGCGATGCCGTGCGCCGGCGTGCCGAGGAACATGGCTGCCGACGCGGGCAGCGCCGCTCCCTGGACGGTGACCACCGGCGCGAGCAGGGCGTCGCCCTCCGGTGCGGACCGGTGCAGATCCACGGCGACGTCCGCCGGCGCCTGGGCGAGACGGACCGGTCCGGGGCTGCCCTTGGCCGGCACCAGCGGCACACCGCTGGCCACGGCGTTCTCCAGCGCCGGCCACAGCGCGGGACCGAACTCGTGCAGGTGGACCGGGACGTCCCCGTAGGCGTAGTAGGACTCCCTGCCGGCCTGGTGGGTCGCGTAGAGCTCCCGGACGGCGGCGACGTGCGCCGGCACGAACGAGGAGCGCCCGTAGTCGTACTGCAGCTGACGCCACGAGATCCCGGTGCGGACCCAGGCGCCCTTCTTCCCGGGCACCGCCGGCCGGATGCGGACCAGGGAGCCGCCGGTCGAGGTCATAGCCCGGGAGCCGTAGGCGTGCGGCGCCGCCGCGGCGGCGACCAGCTCGAACTGCAGCGCGATCGGGGTGCCGGATGCCGGTGAGCTGGTCGTGGCCTGCAGGAGGTCGGTGAGCGAGCGTTCCCAGGCCGGTGCGGCCACCGGGCCGGAACCGCGCAGCGCATCGCGAGCGGCCAGCATCACGGCGGTGACGTGCTTGCAGTCCTCGCCGACCGGGCAGGTGCACTCGCCGTACCACCAGCCGTCCGTGAAGGTGACGATCACGGAGTACGGGGCCTGATCCGTGCCCTGCACCGTGGCGAACAGCAGTCCCCGGCCCCGCTGGATCGTGATGTCAGAGACCCGCTCGTCACGGACGTAGGCGACGGCGCGACGGTACGTATCGGCACCGACGATGTCCCGGATCGTGGCGTCGGACAGCCGGCTGATCTCCGCATCGAGCACCCGACCAGGCTAGGCCGCACCCATTCGGCTGCGGATCCGACCGACGGGACGCCGGTGGCGTCACCGCACTCCGTAGCCGGAACGGCCTGTCGTGCCGATGACATGGCCGGCATGGGGAACGCCAGTCAGCTGACCGCTGAGCAGCGTGCGCGCGTGCTCATCGACCGACGACTCTTGATGGCGGGCTGGGCGGTTCAGGACGGAGGCCCGGGCGAACCTGGCCTGGCGGACCGGGTGGACCCGAGGTTCGAGATCGCCCCAGGTGACGTTCTCGTGAGTCGTGCGAACACGACCGCCTACGTCGGTGCACCGGTGTTGGTCCGGGCCACGCCCCAGCGGCGACTGCTCAGCGACAAGAGCCTCCGCCTGGCTCCTCGCTCGGACGTGAACCGGGAGTGGCTGGTGACAGAGCTGTCGGCACCGAGCCCGCCGGCAGATCTCCGCGGTGGCGACCGGGACGAGCGACTCGATGCGCAACGTCTCGCAGAAGAACCTCCTCGTCGTCCGGGTTCCGTGGGTCCCCGAGGCCGAGCAGGAGGCGATCGCCCGCCGTCACACGGAGGTTCAGGAGGCTGCAGTGCGGCTGTCCGAGGGGTTGCGTCTCGGCCGTGAGCGGTCCAAGGCACTGCGCCGGGCGCTGTTGGAGGCGGCCTTCTCCGGGCGGTTGACCGGGCGCAGCACGGACACCGAAATCGTCGAGGAGATCGCCGCGCAGCAGGCGACTGACCTGCTCGCGCCAGTGAGGTGAGGACCGGCATCGAAGGGCCGGCTGGGAACGGAACGGCGGCGAGCCGCCGCCGTGGTCAGGGGCCGGCCCGGCTGAGGATCTCGGTGCCGTCGGGTCGGTACGTGTGCCAGTGGCTCGTTCCGGGGTCGCGCGCGATGGCGAAGCCGCCTTCATGTACCGACGTGTGGTGCCGCTCGCACAGCAGCGCGCCGTTGTCGCAGCTGGTGGGGCCGCCGTGGGCCCAGTGGACGACGTGGTGGTAGTCGCACCACTCCGGCGGGGCGTCGCAGCCGGCGAAGACGCAGTGACCGTCGCGGATCTCGACCGCCCGCCGGATGGCCGCGTTGGCCGTGCGCTGGGCGCGGCCGACGTCCAGCGGCAGCCCGTTCGGCCCGACGATGACCCGGGCGACGCTGGCGTCGCAGGCCAGCCGGCGCGCCGTCTCCGGGGTGATCGGCCCGGCCCAGCCCAGCTCGCCGCCGGCCACACCGGGGGCGCCGCGCTCGGCGCACAGGGCCATCCAGTCGATCGTGACCCGCACGTGCGGACGTTCTCCGCGGACGTCGGGCAGCGAGCCGCCGTCCAGGGCTCCGCGGGCGAGGGCCACCAGCGCGTCGCCCTGCCGCTCGGCGTGGCCGCGGGTGTCGCCCGCTGGGCGGTCGCCGTTCATCAGCGCGGCCAGGGCGGTGTGCAGGTACTCGCCGCCAACAGCGTCCAGGTCGCCGCGCAGGTGCACCCGGCCGTCGAGGCCGGAGGCCATGGTGAACCGGCGGCGGGTGTCGGCCGCGTCGTCGAGCGCTCCGTCGGGGTCGACCCCGGCCACCCAGCGCGCCACACCCTTGGCTGTCTCCTCCGGCGCCGTCTGCCGGGCCAGTTCGGCCAGGATGCGATCGGTCTCCCCCAGCTCGATGCCCGCCTCGGCCGCCTTGGCAACCCGAGATGGCGTCATGGCCTTGGTGATCGCCCGCGCGTGCGTGGCCGTGATCTCGCCTGCGGCGAAGGCGGCGGCCGTCGCGGGCAACTGCTCCAGCCGGCGCCCGGTCGAGACGATCGCGGTGGCCTCGGCCGGTGCCAGCCGGCAGCTGCCGCGCAGCCAGCCCTTCATCGACACCGCGCCGTCGCGGCGGTAGGACTCCCGGCGGTCGGCCGTTCGTACCGCGGACGTCAGCGCGGCGGCGACCCGGTTAGCGGTGACCGACAGCTCACCGACCAGGTCGAGCAGCGCGTCGTCGGACAGCTCGGCGAGGTCGAGCTCGGCCAGCCCGTCGAGGGCGGAGCGCAGTTCGGACACCTCGCCCTCCTCCCACGGTCCGGCACCGGATCGACAGGTCGAACATACGGCGGGGGTACGACAGAACTCGCAGGTCAAGCGGCACATCGGTGAGAATCTCGGGCCGGATGCACACCTCCTTGCATCGCCGGTGGCCAGCGTTCCCATGACTCCGGGCAAGGCTGGCTCCGGAGGGCTCCCTCCGGCGGCGGGGGTCTTCCGCAGTCGCTGCTCGAGTCCCTGACAAGAGTCCCGCGACCAGGGCCGGGGGCGAGAAGCACGCCGCCAGCCGGGCGGTGCCGTCGACGAGCTGGCGAGGAACGGCCGCGCGGCCGTCGTCCTCCCCGACAACGTGCTCTTCGAGGGCGGTGCGGGCGAGACCATCCGGCACAAGCTGCTGCGGGACTACGTGCACACGCTGCTCCGGCTGCCGACCTCGATATCACCGGGCTGAAGGAAGCGTTGCTGGAGGACGTCGACGACCTGCCCGCACCCGAGGTCATCGCCCGGGAGATCATCGACGACCTCACCGCCGCGCTGGCCGAGTTCGTAGCCGTGGCCGCCGCCCTGGAGGGAGCGAACGCCGCCGATCCGGCGTAGACCTCCTCGTCCATGCTCTCCCCAGTCGGGGTGGCCGGGCTGCGCGCCGCGCCCCGCAACTCCTGACCGGCCGTCACCATGTGGTCGACCGCCGGACGCAGTGATCAGGAGCGAGCAGATGGCACACGGAGGTGCGCACCCCCAGAGTGCCGGTGACCCGTACGGCACACCGCCCGCGTGGGGGCAGGAGCAGGCACCGTACGGCGGCGGGTACCCGCCGCCCTACGGGTACCAGGCCCCGCTCCCGCCGGGGAGCGGCTGGCCGGGGACCTCCGGCCAGCCGTACGGCTGGGCCTACCCGCCGCCGCAGCGCACCAACGGGCTGGCCATCGCCTCCATGGTCCTGGGCATCCTCTGGCTGTACTGGATCGGCAGCATCCTGGCGCTGGTCTTCGGCTACGTCGCGAAGAAGCAGATCCGCGAGCGGGGCGAGACCGGGGGCGGCATGGCGACGGCCGGCATCGTGCTCGGCTGGGTCGGCGTGGGGTTCCTGCTGCTGTTCCTGTTCATCGGCGTCGCCTCCTCCGTCTGAGCCGGCCGGCGGCCCGGGCACCCCGCAGCCGGCCCCGTGCCCACCGGGTCGCGGGGGCAGCCGGTGCAGGGCCAGGATCGGCGCATGACCGACCCCCGCGCCGGACAGCCCACCCAGCCCAGCGACCTGATCGACGTCGCCTCGCTGGTCACCGCCTACTACACGCTCGAGTCGGACCCGGCCGAGCCGGCGCAGCAGGTCGCCTTCGGCACCTCCGGGCACCGCGGATCGGCGTTCGACCGGGCGTTCAACGAGGCGCACATCCTCGCCACCACCCAGGCCATCTGCGAGTACCGCGCGGGCCAGGGGTACGACGGGCCGCTGTTCCTCGGCCGGGACACGCACGCCCTCTCCGAGCCGGCCTGGGCCTCGGCGCTGGAGGTGCTCGCCGCCAACGACGTGACCGTGCTCGTCGACTCCGCCGACCGGTACACGCCCACCCCGGCGGTCAGCCACGCGATCCTGCGGGTCAACCAGGGCAGGACCTCGGGGCTGGCCGACGGCATCGTCGTCACCCCGTCGCACAACCCTCCCCGCGACGGCGGCTTCAAGTACAACCCGCCGTCCGGCGGCCCGGCCGACACCGACGCGACGAAGGCGATCGCCGACCGCGCCAACGAGCTGCTGCGTGCCGGGCTGGACGGTGTCAGGCGCGTGCCGTTCTCCCGAGCCCGGGCGACCGCGCAGGCGCACGACTTCCTCGGCGACTACGTCGACGACCTGCCGTCGGTGCTCGACCTCGACGCGGTCCGCGACGCCGGCGTACGCATCGGGGCCGATCCGCTCGGCGGGGCCGGCGTCGACTACTGGGCGGCGATCGCCGAGCGGCACCGGCTCGACCTCACCGTCGTCAACCCGCTGGTCGACCCCACGTGGCGGTTCATGACGCTGGACTGGGACGGCAGGATCCGCATGGACTGCTCGTCGCCGAGCGCCATGGCCTCGCTGATCGGCAAGCGGGAGCAGTTCCAGATCGCCACCGGCAACGACGCCGACGCCGACCGGCACGGCATCGTCACCCCCGACGGCGGGCTGATGAACCCCAACCACTTCCTCGCGGTAGCGATCGCCTACCTCTTCGCCCACCGCGAGGGCTGGTCCCCCGACACCGCCGTCGGCAAGACGCTGGTCTCGTCGTCCCTCATCGACCGGGTGGTGGCGGGCCTCGGCCGGCCGCTGGTCGAGGTCCCGGTCGGCTTCAAGTGGTTCGTGCCCGGGCTGCTCGACGGGTCGGTCGGCTTCGGCGGCGAGGAGTCCGCCGGCGCCTCGTTCCTCCGGCGGGACGGCGGCGTGTGGACGACGGATAAGGACGGCATCCTGCTCGCGCTGCTGGCCAGCGAGATCCAGGCCGTGACGGGACGGTCCCCCTCGCAGCTGCACGCCGAGCTGACCGAGCGGTACGGGGAGTCGGCCTACGCCCGCGTCGACGCCCCGGCCAGCCGCGAGCAGAAGGCGGCGCTGGGCAGGCTGTCGCCGGAGGACGTGACGGCGACCGAGCTGGCCGGCGAGCCCATCACCGCCAAGCTCACCCGCGCCCCGGGCAACGACGCGCCGATCGGCGGGCTCAAGGTCACCACGGAGAACGCCTGGTTCGCCGCCCGCCCGTCGGGCACCGAGGACGTCTACAAGGTCTACGCCGAGTCCTTCCGCGGCCCCGACCACCTCGCCCAGGTGCAGGAAGAGGCCAAGGCCGTCGTCACCGCCGCGCTGTGACACCGTCGTCCTACCGGACGACACCGCGGCCAGGTGCCGTCCCCCCGTCGGGCCGAGCCTGACCGTCGCTCGTCGCGGGACCCTCCGGGCCCCACTCCTCACGACACCGCGGCCAGGTGCCGTCCCCCCGTCGGGCCGAGCCTG
>NZ_SPQN01000095.1 GCF_004571065.1 Geodermatophilus sp. DF01-2 | reverse complement strand
TACGGCGGCCATGGCGAGAGGGAAACGCCCGGACCCATTCCGAACCCGGAAGCTAAGCCTCTCAGCGCCGATGGTACTGCCCCGGAGACGGGGTGGGAGAGTAGGACGCCGCCGGACAACCATTCCATGAAGGGCCCTCACCACCCGGTGAGGGCCCTTCATGCAGGTCCAGGACAGATCCGCCGCCGTCGGCGGCCGACGGGGCGTGGCCGGCTCAACGGCGGGCGCGGGACTCCTTCGTCGTCGCCCCGACGTTGTCGGCGAACCAGGCGTTGAGTGCCGTCAGGTCGTGCCAGGAGGTGCGGACCTCCTCCAGGGCGCGCCGGTCGTGCAACCAGTCGGCGGGCTCCCACCGCCGTGTCGCGTGCAGGGATCTGTGCCGCAACAGGTCCCCGCGGGGACTGTCCGCGCCGAACCCGGACGGGAGGCGCACCAGCCGGTCACCGTCGATCGACCACCCGGCCGCTGCGAGCCGGTCGACCTCCGTCTGCAGGCGTGGTCCCTGGACGTCGTCGGCGACCGCACGGCGGTAGCGGGCCACCTGGTCGGACTCCAGCCGCCAGCAGCCGCCGGCCACCATCAGTCCGCCGGCGGACACCTGCACGTACCAGGCCCCGGCGCCGCGGCCGTCCGGGTGGAGAACGGCTCCCTGGTGTGTCTTGTACGGCGTCTTGTCGTGGCTGAAGCGGACGTCCCGGTAGGGGCGGAAGAGCTTGGCAGTGCCGACCTTCGGCTCCAGTTCGGCCAGCAGTGCCTGCATCGGCGCCCGGACCGCGGAGTCGTAGGTCGCCCGGTGGCGGGTCCAGTACGTCTTGCTGTTGTCCGCCTCCAGCCCCTCGTAGAAGACCAGCCCCTCGTCGGGAAACCCCTCGAACCTCATCGAGTTTCGTCCGTCTCCTCGAGCAGGGTGTGCCAGCGGACCTCGCGCAACGGAGTCCCGCCGGTGTCCAGTGTGCGCACCCACCCGTCGCGGGCCCAGCCCGCCGACTCGAAGAAGTCGGCGGACACGGTGTCCTGTTCCGGCAGCCACACCTGCAGCCGCGCAGCCCCGGTACCGCGGGCCAGGTCGGCGACGGCGGCGAGTAGTCGGCTGCCGTGGCCGCGCCGTCCCCACCGCGGCTCGACCAGCAGCGGAGCGACCTCGGTGCTGGGGCCGGCCGGGTGCGGGCGCTCGCCGTCGGCCAGCTCCGGCGGGCCGTAGGCGGCGAAGCCGACCACCGTGTCCTGCTCGACGGCGACGAGCACGCCGTGCCCCGGGGTGGGCGGTGCCTCGACCGCCACCCGCCAGGCATCCGCGGCCGTCGTCTCGCCCCAGCTGTCGAGCACCTCGAGCGGCAGCACGCTCCGGTACGCCGTCCGCCAGGTCACCGCCTGCACGCGGGCGATCGCTCTGGCGTCGACTGGCCGGGCGGGACGCACCGACACGTCCGCTGTCCCCGACCGGCGGGGGAACGGCGAGGGGGGCTGCACGCAGGGCAGCGTAGGCCGCCCTCGGGTCCCTCCCGCGACCCGTCGGAGCCCCGAGGCAGGATCGGCGCCCGTGGGAGCACCCGTCATCGACCGGCTGCCGGCCGCCCTGGCCCGCCGCATCGCCCTCGCCGCCCAGGGGTTCACCGATCCGCGGCCCGCGGGCGCCGTCGACACCCGCCAGCTGCGCCGGATGGCGTCCCGGCTCGCCGTGCTGCAGATCGACTCGGTGAACGTGCTCTCCCGCTCGCACTACCTGCCCGCGTTCAGCCGGCTCGGCAGCTACCCCCGGGAGGCCCTCGACGACCTCGCCGGCCGCCGCCGCGAGCTGTTCGAGTACTGGGCCCACGAGGCGTCGCTGCTCCCCGTGCGGCTGCACCCCTACCTGCGGTGGCGGATGGCCGCCGCCGAGGAGCACGCCTGGGGGTCGATGGTCCGCATCCAGCGCGAGCGGCCGGGTTACGTCAGGGAGGTCCTCGAGCGGGTGCGGGAGGCCGGCCCGCTCAAGGCCAGCGACCTCGCCGAGCCGCGGCCCGACCGGCCCGGGAGCATGTGGAACTGGCACGCGGGCAAGGTCGCGCTGGAGTGGCTGTTCTACAGCGGCGTGATCACCACCCGCGGCCGGACGGCGGGCTTCGAGCGGGTGTACGACCTGACCGAACGGGTGCTGCCGGCCGCCGTCCTGCAGGCACCCACCCCGGAGCCCGCCGACGCCGTCCGCGAACTGGTGCGCACCGCCGCCCGTGCCTTGGGCGTGGCCACCGAGCGGGACCTCCGGGACTACTTCCGGCTGCGGCCCCCGGCGGCCCGGGCGGCGGTCGCCGAACTCGTCGAGTCCGGCGAGCTCCTCCCGGTAGCGGTGGACGGCTGGGGCGCCCCCGCGTGGCTGCACCCCGAGGCCCGCCGTCCCCGCTGGATCCGGACACGGGCCCTGTTGAGCCCGTTCGACTCGCTGGTGTGGGAGCGGCCACGGGTCGAGCGCATCTTCGGCTTCCGCTACCGGCTGGAGATCTACACGCCGGCCGCCCAGCGGGTGCACGGCTACTACGTGCTGCCGTTCCTGCTCGGTGACCGGCTGGTCGCCCGCGTCGACCTCAAGGCCGACCGGCAGGCCGGCGTGCTGCGGGTCCAGTCGGCGTTCGCCGAGCCCGGCGTGGACCGCGCCGAGGTGGCCAGTGCCCTCGCCGACGAGCTGGCGCTCATGGCCGGCTGGATGCTCCTGGAGGCCGTGGTCGTGGAGGAGCGCGGCGACCTCGCCCCCGAGTTGGCCGCCGTCGTCCGCTGAGCGGACCTCAGGTCTCGCCCAGGCCGGCCAGCCGCCGGACGACGGCGAGGCCCGCGGGCCTGCCCGGCCAGGCGCGCTGCAGTGCCGGCGCGCCGGCCGCGCGCACCACCGACCGTAGCGCCAGCGCCACCACGACCACGTCGTCGGCGTAGCCGAGCACCGGGACGATGTCGGGCACGAGGTCCACGGGAAGGAGCAGGTAGCCCAGGAGCAGCCACAGCCGCGCCCGCACGCCCCGCGGCAGGGCCCGGTCGGCGGCCAGCCGGCGCACCAGGCGGACGAGGTCGGGCAGCAGTCGCAGCGCCTCACGCACGGTCAGGTCCGGCGGCCGCGCCCGCCACAGCAGCAGGAGCAGCACCCCCCACAGCAGGAGGAGCCCGCCGGCGACCGCGACGAGCCCACCCCACCAGTCCACGCTGACGAGTCTGACCGGGAGGACGGGAGCGATCGGTGGGTGACCGGTGTCGCGGCCCGGTGTCGGCACCCGCCCGTAGTCTCGGGCGCGTGGGAAGCGGAACCGACGGCCCGATCGACACCCAGTACGAGGACCTGCTGCGCCGCGTGCTCGAGCACGGCACACCCAAGGAGGACCGGACGGGGACGGGCACCGTCAGCCTCTTCGGGGAGCGGCTCCGCTACGACCTGTCCGAGCGGTTCCCGCTGATCACGACGAAGTCGGTGCACTTCCGGTCGATCGCCTACGAGCTGCTGTGGTTCCTCCGCGGCGACAGCAACGTGCGCTGGCTGCAGGGCAACAAGGTCACCATCTGGGACGAGTGGGCTTCCCCGGAGGGTGAGCTGGGCCCGGTCTACGGCGTCCAGTGGCGGTCCTGGCCGACACCGGACGGTGACCACGTCGACCAGATCTCCGGCGTCCTGGAGACGCTGCGCACCGACCCGGACTCGCGGCGCATGGTCGTCTCGGCCTGGAACGTGGCCGCGCTGCCGGAGATGGCGCTCGCACCGTGCCATGCGCTCTTCCAGTTCCACGTCGCCGACGGGCGGCTGTCCTGCCAGCTCTACCAGCGCAGCGCCGACATGTTCCTCGGCGTCCCGTTCAACATCGCCAGCTACGCGCTGCTCACCCGCATGGTCGCCGACCAGGTGGGCCTGGCCGCCGGCGACTTCATCTGGGTGGGCGGCGACTGCCACGTCTACAGCAACCACGTCGACCAGGTCCGCGAGCAGCTCTCCCGCGAGGTGCTGCCCTTCCCGGTCCTCGACCTCGCCCCGGCGCCGTCACTGTTCGACTACACCTACGAGCACTTCACGCTGCGCGACTACCGCCACCACCCGGCGATCCGCGCCGCCGTGGCGGTCTGACCGCGTGCCCGTCGGGCTGGTCTGGGCCCAGGCCCGGGGCGGGGTGATCGGCGCCGACGGCCGCCTGCCGTGGCACCTGCCCGAGGACCTCCGCCTGTTCCGCGACCTCACCATGGGTGCCACCGTGGTCATGGGCCGGCGCACCTGGGAGTCCCTGCCCGGGCGGTTCCGCCCGCTGCCCGGACGGCGCAACGTCGTCCTCACCACCGACCGGTCGTGGATCGCCGACGGCGCCGAGCCGGCCGGTGGGGTCGACGAGGTGCTGGCCCGGGCGGACGACGCTGACCTGTGGGCGATCGGTGGTGGCCGGGTCTACGCCGCCTTCCTCCCGCACGCCGACCGGGTGGTGATCACCGACGTCGACACCGCCGTCGAGGGGGACACCTGGGCCCCCGAGCTGGGCGGGAGCTGGGTGCGGGCGTCGCGCGCCCCGGAGGCGGGCTGGTCGGTCTCGGCCACCGGACTGCGGTACACGGTGTCGGAGTACGCGCGTGCAGCGACCGACGCCGCCGTGTCTCCCGGGGCCGGTCGGTAGATTCTGGGCATGACCAGCGACCCCGCCCGGCCGTTCGGGCGTGTGCTCACGGCGATGGTGACCCCTTTCGCCGAGGACGGCTCGATCGACCTGGCCGGGGCCCAGGAACTGGCCGCGCACCTGGTGGACCGGCAGGCGCACGACGGCCTGGTCGTGCTCGGGACGACCGGCGAGGCGCCGACGCTGAGTGACGGGGAGCAGTCCGCCGTCCTCGAGGCGGTGGTGGACGCCGTGGGGGACCGGGCGATCGTGGTGGCCGGCGTCGGCACCAACGACACCGCGCACTCCATCGACAACGCCCGGCGGGCCGAGCGGCTGGGCGCCCACGGCCTGCTCGTCGTGACGCCCTACTACAACAAGCCGCCGCAGGCCGGGCTGCTGCGCCACTTCACCGCCGTGGCCGACGCCACCGACCTACCGGTCATGCTCTACGACATCCCGCCGCGCTCGGTCGTCCCCATCGAGGTGGACACCCTTGCCCGGCTGGCCGAGCACCCGCGCATCGTCGCGGTGAAGGACGCCAAGGCGGACCTCGGCGCGGTGATGCAGACCCTGGCCCGCACCGACCTCGCCTACTACAGCGGCGACGACGTGCTGAACCTGCCGCTGCTCGCGGTCGGCGCGGTCGGCGTCGTGAGCGTCGCCGGGCACCTCGTCGGCCCGCGGCTGGCCGAGCTGATCAGCGCTGTCGAGTCCGGCGACCTGGTCAAGGCCCGGGCGGTCAACGAGAGCCTGCTGCCGGTCTGCACCGGCCTCTTCCGCACCCAGGGCGTCATCCTGACCAAGGCGGCGCTGCGCGAGCTCGGCCTGCCGGCCGGGCCGGTGCGCCCGCCGCTGGTCGACGCCACCCCCGAACAGCTCGCGCAACTGCGCGCCGATCTCGCCGACGGAGGCATCCACCTGTGAGCGCGACCCTGTGACGACCCCGGCCACCCAGCCCCACCTGGACCTGCAGGCCCCGCCGCCGCTGCCGGCCGGCGGCCTGCGGGTCATGGCTCTGGGCGGGCTCGGCGAGATCGGTCGCAACATGGCCGTCGTCGAGTTCGACGGGAAGCTGCTCGTCATCGACTGCGGCGTGCTCTTCCCGGAGGCCGAGCAGCCCGGCGTCGACCTGATCCTGCCGGACTTCGGGGTCATCGAGCACCGGCTCGGGGACGTCGTGGCCGTCGTCCTCACCCACGGGCACGAGGACCACATCGGCGCGCTGCCCTACCTGCTGCGCCTGCGCGGCGACCTCCCGCTGGTCGGGTCGCGGTTCACCCTCGCCCTGGTCAAGGCCAAGCTGCGCGAGCACCGGATCGATCCGGTGGTGCTGGAGGTGGCGGCCGGGGACGACCACGTCGCCGGCCCGTTCCACTGCGAGTTCATCTCGGTCAACCACTCGATCCCCGACGCGCTGGCCGTCGCCGTCCACACGCCGGCCGGACTCCTGGTGCACACGGGCGACTTCAAGATGGACCAGCTGCCGCTCGACGGCGTCCTCACCGACCTGGGCGCGTTCGCCCGGCTCGGGCTGGAGGGCATCGACCTGCTACTGGCCGACTCGACCAACGCCGAGGTGCCCGGCTTCGTCACCTCGGAGCGGTCCATCGGCCCGGTGCTCGAGGACGTCTTCGCCCGCGCGACGCAGCGGTTGATCGTCTCCAGCTTCGCCAGCCACGTGCACCGCATCCAGCAGGTCCTCGACGCCGCGGAGACGCACGGGCGCAAGGTCGCCTTCGTCGGCCGGTCGATGGTCCGCAACATGGGTGTGGCCCGTGACCTGGGCCTGCTCCGGGTGGCCCCGGGGCTCATGGTGGGCCTCGACGAGGCCACGAGCATGCCGCCCGAGCAGGTCGTCCTGGTGAGCACCGGCTCGCAGGGCGAGCCGCTGTCGGCCCTCGGCCGGATGGCCCGCGGCGACCACCACCAGGTGACCATCGAGGCCGGGGACACCATCGTGCTGGCCTCCTCGCTGGTGCCGGGCAACGAGACCGCCGTCTACAAGGTCATCAACGGGCTCGCCCGGCTCGGCGCGACCGTGATCCACAAGGAGACGGCGATGGTGCACGTCTCCGGGCATGCGCCCGCCGGCGAGCTGCGCACCCTGCTCAACGTCGCCAAGCCGCGGCACCTGATGCCGGTGCACGGTGAGTGGCGGCACCTGCGGGCGCACGCGGCGTTGGCCGAGCAGACGGGCCTGCCCGCCGACCGGGTGCTGCTGGCGGAGAACGGCGTCGTCGTCGACCTGGTGGACGGCAAGGCGACGATCACCGGCTCGGTGCCGGTCGGGGACGTCTACGTCGACGGGCTCAACGTCGGCGACGTGGGGGAGGAGTCGCTGCAGGAGCGGCGGATCCTCGGCGACGAGGGATTCGTCGCGCTCACCGTGGTGATCGAGCCCTCCACCGGCACGATCGTGCGGCCGGTGCACCTCTCCGCCCGCGGCTTCGCCGACGACCCCGCCGTCTTCGACCCGGCGCTGCAGCTGGTCGAGGAGAACCTGCGCCGCACGCTGGCCGACGGCGTGACCGACCCGCACCGGCTCTCCCAGGTGATCCGCCGGACGATCGGCAAGTGGGTGTCCGACACCTACCGCCGCCGTCCGATGATCATCCCCACCGTCCTCGAGGTCTGATGCGGAGTCGCTCGGTGACGGAAAGCGTCACCGAGCGACTCCGCTGACCTCGATCGGCGCAATGCCCTCCTCCTCGGGCAGCGCGAAGCCCCACACCTGGGCGTAGAACGACAGCTCGCCGTCCAGCGCCGCGCGGATGTTCTCCGCCCGCCGGAACCCGTGCTGCTCGCCGGGGAAGAGCAGGTAGGCGTGCGGCACTCCCTTCTCGCGCAGCGCGGCGACGATCGCCTCGGCCTGCTCGGGCGGCACCACCCGGTCCTCCGCGCCCTGGAAGACCGCCAGCGGGGTGTCGAACGCGTCGACGTGCGCGATCGGCGACCGCTCGGCGTAGACGTCGGCGCCCTCGGGCCACGGCGCGACGAGGAAGTCCAGGTAGCGGGACTCGAACTTGTGCGTGTCGGCGGCCAGGGCGGCGAGGTCGGCCACCCCGTAGTGACTGGCGCCGGCGGAGAAGACACCGGGCCGCAGGCAGAGCGCCGCGAGCGTCGTGTACCCGCCGGCCGAGCCGCCGCGGATCGCCATCCGGGCGCGATCCACCCGGCCCGCGTCGGCCAGGGACTGCGCGCAGGCGACGACGTCGTCGAGGTCGACCACGCCCCAGGCCCCGCGCAGCGCCTCGCGGTACCGCCGTCCGTAGCCCGTCGAGCCCCGGTAGTCGACGTCGGCCACGCAGAAGCCGCGGGAGGTCCAGTACTGCACCTCGAGGTTCAGGACCGGGGTCGCCGCGGCCGTCGGCCCGCCGTGCACGACGACCAGCAGCGGCGGGAGGGCGCCCTCCGGGGCGGTCGCCTCCGGGTTGGTCGGCGGGTAGACCAGCGCGTGCGCCTCGCCGATGCCGGTGCCGCGCTCCGCGGTCGGGAAGGTGACGTGCTCGGGCCGGGAGAACCAGGCCGCGTCCACGCCCAGGTCGCGTGCCGGCCGCAGCAGCTCCGCGGCGCCGTCGTCCGCCGCGACCCGGAGCACGACCGGCTCGCTCGCCGGGCTGCCCGCCACGCACACCACCGACCGGCCCGCCGCGGTCACCGAGCGGAACGCCGTGTACGGCAGGTCGAGCTCGCGGACCGTGCCGTCGGTCTCCCGCACCGCCAGCCGGTCGGCGCCGTCCCGGGGGAACGCGAGGACGACGCGGCCGTCCCCGAGCGGCGCGAAGCGCCGGGCGCCGAAGCGCCACTGCGGGCCGGCGATGTCGGCGCCGACGTCGAGCACCGCCTCCACCTCGCCGCCCGGCCGCCACCGGTACAGCGCCCAGACGTCGGTGCGGTCGGCGCAGAACCACAGCGCGCCGTCGGCGTCCCATGTCGGCTGCACCACGGACTCCGCCGTGCCGCCGGGGGAGCGGCCGCCGGCGACGACCGCCTCGCCGCCGTCCGGACCGCGAACGACGAGCGCGGCGGCGTCCCACGGCATGTCGGGGTGCTGCCACTGCAGCCAGGCGAGATGCCGGCCGTCGGGGGAGGGACGCGGATCGGAGACGAAGTCCGGCTCGCCGACCAGGACCTCCACCTCGCCGTCCGCGCCGATGCGCACGACCTCGTTGGTCACGTCGGCGGCCGCCCCGCTCGCCGTGTGCGTCTCGCGGACGGCGAGCAGCCCGCCGTCCCCGGCCGGGATGAGGTCGGCGTACCGGACCCCGGCCGGCAGGTCCGGTTCGGGGGTCACCGCGACCGGCCGGTCGGCGCCGGGGTCGAGCCGGTACAGCCGCTGGTCCGGGAAGTGCACGAACCACAGGACGCCGCCGGACACGGCCCAGGCGCCGCCGCCGTACTCGTGCACCCGCGTGCGCGCGTTCCACGGTTCGGCCAGGACGTCGGCGGTCGTGCCGTCGTCCGCACGCCGCACCAGTGCGGAACGGCCGCCCTCGCCGGGTCGCGACTCCGACCACCAGACGGCGCCGCCGTCCACGGCCAGATCCTCGAGCCGAGCGGCGGCCCGGACGACGAGTTCCGAGGTGACGGGGGTGGGCCAGCTCCCGTAGGGGAGGGTGCGGCGTGCGGGCATGGCCCCGACCGTAGGTGGCGGACACGAGGCCGCGCCTGCCGTCGGCGGGAAGCCCGGGCGACTACCGTCGACACATGCCTGCTCGCACGACGACGACCCGACCCTCGGGCCGGTCGTCCGCGCGCGGCCGCTCCGGCTCCGGGTCGACCGCGTCCCGGAAGCGCCCGCCCGCGAAGCGACCTGCCGCCGGCGGCCGCAAGCCCGCCGCTCGCAAGCCCGCGGCGAAGAGCTCCGGCCCCGGCCTGTGGAGCGTCGTCAGCGGCGGCTGGTCGCTGCTGGCCCGCGCAGCCGGCGGCCTCGCCCGCTCGGTCGCCCGCCCGGCGGAGGCCGAACCGCTCGCACCCGAGCACCGTCGCGACGGCGTCGGCCTGGCCGTGCTCGGCCTCGCCGTCGTCCTCGGCGCGGCGGCCTGGAGCAACGGCATCGGACCGGTCGGCGCGGGCTTCGCTCAGGCCGTGCGCTGGGTCGTCGGGTCGCTGGTCATGGTGCTCCCGGTCGTGCTCTTCCTCGCGGCGCTGCGGCTGCTCCGCCGCGGACCCCGGCCCGAGGCCCGCGGCCGGCTGGCGATCGGCTGGCTCTGCGCGGTGGTGGCCGTGCTGGGCATCGCCCAGGTCGTCGGGACGGGCGCCGACCTCGCCGGGGACGAACCGGGGTCGGGTGGGCTGGTCGGCTGGGCCGCGGCGACGCCGCTGGTCGCCGGCGTGGGCACCGTCGTCGCCGTCGTCCTGCTGGTCCTGCTGGCGTTCTTCGGCCTGCTCGTGCTGACGGCGACGCCGGTACACCAGATCCCGGAGCGGCTGCGCGAGCTCGGCGACCGGCTGCTGGGACAGGCGCACGGCGACGAGGACGCTTACGACGAGGACTGGGAGGACGACGAGGAGGAGCCGGCCGAGCCCCCGGCGCCGCGCCGCGCCCGCCGCCGGTCGCTGTCGGAGGACCTCCTCGACACCGGTCCGGTGGAGACCGTGCCGGCGATCGACCACGCCGCGCTCGACGAGGCGCCCGAGGCGGTGTGTGTAGAGCCAGCGCCCGAACCGGTGCCCACCCGCCGCCCGCCGGTGGTCGACCGCACCGTGCAGCCGGCGGAGCTCGAGCCGATCACCGAGCCCGAGCAGCTGCGCATCGAGCCGGTCGAAGGGCAGTACACGTTGCCGTCGGTCAGGCTGTTGCGGGCCGGTTCTGCGCCGAAGGCCCGATCACAGGCGAACGACGCGGCGATCGAGGCGATCTCCGGCGTCCTCGAGCAGTTCAACATCGACGCCTACGTCAAGGACATGACGCGCGGACCCACGGTCACCCGCTACGAGGTCGAGCTGGGCCCCGCAGTCAAGGTCGAGAAGATCACCGCGCTGACCAAGAACATCGCCTACGCCGTCGCCAACGACAACATCCGGATCCTCGCCCCCATCCCGGGCAAGTCCGCCGTCGGTATCGAGGTACCCAACGTCGACCGGGAGACGGTCAGCCTCGGCGACGTCATGAATTCGCCGACGGCCAAGCAGGACCCGCACCCGATGGTGGTCGGGCTGGGCAAGGACATCGAGGGCCGCTACGTCACGGCCAACCTGGCGAAGATGCCGCACCTGCTGGTCGCCGGTGCCACCGGTGCCGGCAAGTCCAGCTGCGTCAACTCGCTGCTGACCTCGCTGCTGCTGCGCGCCACGCCCGACCAGCTGCGCATGATCCTCATCGATCCGAAGATGGTCGAGCTGACCCCGTACGACGGCATCCCGCACCTGATCACGCCGATCATCACCGACCCGAAGAAGGCGGCCACCGCGCTGGCCTGGCTGGTCGAGGAGATGGAGCAGCGCTACCAGGACATGCGGGCCACCGGCGTGCGGCACATCGACGACTTCAATCGCAAGGTGGAGCGCGGCGAGATCGTGGCGCCGCCGGGCAGCGAGCGGGTGTACCGGCCCTACCCGTACATCCTGGCCATCGTCGACGAGCTGGCCGACCTGATGATGGTCGCGCCGCGCGACGTCGAGGAGTCGATCGTCCGGATCACCCAGAAGGCGCGTGCAGCGGGCATCCACCTGGTGCTGGCCACCCAGCGGCCGTCCGTCGACGTCGTCACCGGCCTGATCAAGGCCAACGTGCCCTCTCGGCTGGCCTTCTCCACCTCGAGCCTCACCGACAGCCGGGTGATCCTCGACCAGCCCGGCGCCGAGAAGCTCATCGGCATGGGTGACGCGCTGTTCATGCCGATCGGCCAGGGCAAGCCGATGCGCGTGCAGGGCGCGTTCGTCTCCGACGCCGAGATCGAGGCGGTCGTCGACTTCACCAAGCGGCAGGCCGAGCCCGAGTACCGCGAGGAGGTCTTCAGCGCGGCCGAGGGCGAGAAGAAGGAGATCGACGAGGACATCGGCGGGGACCTGGAGCTGCTGGTCCAGGCCGTCGAGCTGGTCGTCACCAGCCAATTCGGCTCGACGTCGATGCTGCAGCGCAAGCTGCGGGTGGGCTTCGCCAAGGCCGGCCGGCTGATGGACCTCATGGAGAGCCGCGGGATCGTCGGCCCGTCCGAGGGTTCCAAGGCCCGTGACGTGCTGGTCAAGCCGGACGAGCTCGAGTCGGTGATGTTCACGCTGCGCGGCGGGGAGTAGAAGGACCACCCTTCTCCCACGCCTCGTCGAAGGACCCCGTCCTCCCCACCCCTCACAGGATCCATGGCCCCTGCGGGCCGCCTCGAACGATGGGAATCGCCGATTTCCATTACAGGCTCGGGGCGGGACCCGGGACGGGGCCGGCGGGACCCTGAAGGGTGGCCGCCGCACCAGGTCCGCCGGTCGGTGGCTGCCCGGCGCCTAGGATGGACCGGTGACAGCTCCGACCGACCCTGCCCGCACGGTGGCGGTGGTGACCCTCGGGTGCGCCCGCAACGAGGTGGACTCGGAGGAGCTGGCCGGTCGGCTGGCTGCCGGTGGCTACCGGTTGGTCGAGGATGCCGAGGGCGCCGACGCCGTCCTGGTGAACACCTGCGGCTTCATCGAGTCGGCCAAGAAGGATTCCGTCGACGCCATCCTGGCCGCCACCGACTCCGGCGCCCGGGTGGTCGCCGTCGGCTGCATGGCCGAGCGGTACGGCTCCGAGCTGGCCGGGGCGCTGCCCGAGGCGACCGTCCTCGGTTTCGACGACTACGCGGCGATCGGGGACCGGCTCGACGACGTCCTGACCGGCCGCCCGCTGGTCCCGCACGACCCCCGCGACCGGCGCACGCTCCTCCCGATCAGCCCGGTGGACCGCACCGCGGCCGTCGCCGCTGTCGATGCCCCGGCCATCCCGGGCCACGGGTGGCTGCAGCGACGCCGGCTGGCCTCGGGTCCGTCGGCCGCGCTCAAGCTCGCCTCCGGCTGCGACCGCCGGTGCGCCTTCTGCGCCATCCCCGCCTTCCGCGGCTCGTTCGTCTCGCGTCCGCCGGCCGAGGTGCTCGGCGAGGCGCAGTGGTTGGCCTCCCAGGGGGTCACCGAACTCGTCCTGGTCAGCGAGAACTCCACCTCCTACGGCAAGGACCTCGGCGACCTGCGCCTGCTGGAGCGGCTGCTGCCGCAGCTGGCCGCGGTCGAGGGCATCGCCCGGGTGCGGGCGGCCTACCTGCAGCCGGCCGAGCTGCGGCCGGGCCTGCTGGAGGTCATCGCCTCGACGGAGGGGGTGGCTCCCTACTTCGACCTGTCCTTCCAGCACTCCTCGCCGGCGCTGCTGCGCCGGATGCGCCGGTTCGGCGGCACCGACGACTTCCTCGGGCTCATCGACCGGGCCCGCGCGCTGGCGCCGGACGCCGGCTTCCGCACCAACGTCATCCTCGGCTTCCCCGGGGAGACCGAGGACGACGTCGCCGAGCTGGAGCGCTTCCTCGCCGAGGGCCGGCTCGACGCCGTCGGGGTGTTCGGCTACTCCGACGAGGAGGGCACCGAGGCGATCGGGCTGCCCGGCAAGCTGGACCGGACCGAGATCGACGCCCGCGTCCGGCGCATCACCGACCTGGTCGAGGAGCTCACCGCGCAGCGCGCCGAGGACCGCCTCGGCGAGCGGGTCGAGGTGCTGCTCACCGAGGACCTGTCCGCCGAGGAGGGCGCCGAGGCAGCGGAGGCCGGGCGCTGGATAGGTCACGCGGCCCACCAGGATCCCGAGGCCGACGGGACGACGACGGTCACCGGGGTCCCCGGCGGGGCGGTCGCCGGCCAGCTGGTCCCCGCAGAGGTCGTCGGCACCGAGGGGGTCGACCTGGTGGCCACGGTGTTGGTGCCCGCGGTGCGCGCATGAGCTCTCCGGCGGACCCGGCCGCGACGCCGCCCCAGTCGGCGCGGGTGGTCAACCTGCCCAACGCGCTGACCCTGCTGCGGCTGGCCGTGGTGCCGGTGTTCGCCGCCCTGCTGCTCGGCGCCGGTGGGATGGACGACGAGCGGCGCTACTGGGCGACCCTGTTCTTCGCGCTGGCGATCATCACCGACCGCTACGACGGGATGATCGCCCGGCGCACCGGCCAGGTGACCGAGTTCGGCAAGCTCGCCGACCCGATCGCGGACAAGGCGCTGACCGGCACCGCCCTCATCGGACTCTCCGTGCTGGCGCTGCTGTCCTGGTGGGTGACGCTGACCATCCTCGTCCGCGAGGTCGGCGTGACGCTGCTGCGCTTCTGGGTGCTCCGCCACGGGGTGATCGCGGCCAGCCGGGGCGGCAAGGCCAAGACCGTCGTCCAGGCGCTGGCGATCGGGCTCTACATCCTCCCCCTCGAGGGGCTGCTCGCCAGCGCCCGCTGGTGGGTGATGGCCGCGGCCCTGGTGCTGACCGTGGTGACCGGCCTGGACTACGTGTACCGCGCTCTGACGTTGCGGCGCACCAGCGTCCGCGCGACGCGCGCCGCGGCCAAGCTGCGCAGCTCCGGCACCGCCGTGTCCGGCTTCCGGGCCGACCTGCGCACCGCTGCCGGGGTCGACGCCCTGTGGGACGCCGTCCAGGCC
>NZ_SPQN01000094.1 GCF_004571065.1 Geodermatophilus sp. DF01-2 | reverse complement strand
TCTCGGCCGTCTCAACCCAGTTCCGCAGCGTCGCCGGGTTGACGCCGAGCAACTCGCCGACCTTGCGCCGGGCAGCGAGCTTCGACTCGCCGTCACGCACCCGGTCGGCGTACATGCGGACCGCGCGCTCCCGAGTCTCCGAGTCGAACTTCCGTGGTGCAGACACAGGTCCAGTCTCCTTGCTGGTTGGACCCTTCACCTGCCCCAGGACGATTCATACTTCAGGAACAGCATGCCGAAGATGTATTCCTTGTACGCGGAGGCCTCCATCGAGCCCCGCAGCACGTCGGCCGCGGCGAAGAGGTGCCGCTCCAGCTGCGGCAGCGTCAGCCGCGCCATCAGCGAGCGCTCCCCTCGGTGAGTCGCTCAGTCCGAAGCAAGCGGCACCAGGCACCTAGGCCGTTGGTCATCAACAAGGACCGGACCGACATCAGACTGCTCGCCCTCCCAGGTAGCCGACGGAGGCGCTGCCGGGTCCACGGACGGACCCGGCGGGGCTACACGCAGCGACCCTATGCGCGCCCACCGGCAGATCCGGAACGCCACACGCCCGCACCTCGTCGCTCGCGGCCGAGCGGGTTGGGACGGCCGTCGACGCTCCGAAGGGCCCCGACACTGACAAGAGCCGGCACTCCTCCGTGCAGCGACAGGCGCCGCGCCGAGTTCAGCCCTTCCAGAAGGCTTCCAGTTCCCACTGGCGCCGAGCGAGGCTCACGCCGCCTCCCGGCCGGTGCCCTCATCAGGCATCTGGAGATTCCAAGATCACGAGGCAACACGCGTCTTGCACTTTGGAGCCCGCAAGTCGTTGTGATGGATAGCAGCGCCGTCGGGGTGCCCTTCGACCCTCAGCCGGCCGCCGCGGGCTCGTTCTCGTCCGCGAAGATGCCCTGTCCCTGCGCCGCCCACTTAGGGCGTCCGCCAATAGGGATGATCACCGCGCTCGGCGTGGCTGATCGTCGGGGGCAGGCACGAGGGCCACGCTCGCGAAGGTGCTAACGCTCCGTGAGATGTGGACCGCTCGTGCCTGCCGTCCCATCGTGCATCCTTGATCCGCTGCGCGAGGAGTTCCTCGCCCTGCTGCCTGAGCGTGTCGATGAGCACCCGTTGGGCTGCCACCGGCCGCGCATCGCCGATGCCGTGGTGTTCGACAAGCTCGTGCAGGTGCTGATGTTCGGCGCCGGCTACGAGCGGATCGCCGACGCCACCTGCTCGGCCACCACGCTGCGCCGCCGCCGGGACGAGTGGATCCGGTTGGGCGTCTTCGACCGGCTGCGGCTGGCCTGCCTGGACGCCTACGACAAGATGATCGGCCTGGACCTGGACCACCTGGCCGTGGACGGCTGCACCACCAAGGCGCCCTGCGGGGGTGAGTGCGCCGGTCGCAGCCCGGTCGACCGGGGCAAGGGCGGGATGAAGCGCTCGCAGCTGTGCGAGGGCGCCGGGGTGCCGCTGGCCACGGTGTCCGCGCCGGCCAACACCCGCGACGACACGTTGCTGCCCCAGACGCTGGACGCGCTCAAGGACTTCGCGCCGCTGCCCGCCGACGTCTTGGTGCACCTGGATGCCGGCTATGACTACCGGCCCTGCCGGGAAGCGCTAGACGAACGCGGCCTGGCCGGGCAGATCGCCCACCGCGGCGAACCGGCACCGATCCAGGTCGGCCGGCGCTGGGTGGTGGAGCGGACCAACTCCTGGCTCAACGACTTCGGCAAGCTGCGCCGCTGCACCGAACGCCGCCGCGACTGCGTCGATGCCTACCTCGCCCTGGCCGCCGCGATCGTCACCGTCCGTGCACTGTGCCGGGCCGCCTGGCTGCTGTACCGCTGGGACGACCGACCACGATCACGACGCATCCGCTGACCTACTGGCGGGGGCCCTTAGGGACAGGTCGCCAGCGGCACACTGCGCGCTCAGTTCTCTTTGCGGACGCCCTTGAAGACATCGCCTGACTTCTTGACAGCCACGAACTGGCCGGACGACGTGTTGCGCTTGGTCCAGAGGCCGGAGGTTGGGTTCTTCACCTGGCTACGTCCCGTGACGGCCCCGGTTCGGCGTCCCTTGCCCGTGTTCTTAGCCACGTGGCCCTCCTCGGTGTCCTTGCCGCTCCGCTGCTCCTGCTTCCAGTCTGCCGCAGAGTGCCGACAGCGTACGGCTGACTTGCCGCGGCTCATTGAGGCGGCACCAGGTGTTGGCCGATGTAGGCGTAGGCGGCCAGGATCCATAGGGCCGCGATGGCGAGCGCGGTCCCCACGCGGCTGAGACGTTGGATCCGGTAGGCCAACGAGTTGCGTTCACGCGTCAAGAGCAGCGATGCCGCGAAGGTCGTTGGAACCACCAGCACGGCCAGATCGTCGGTGGTCAGGGTGCCACGGTCAAGGCTGACTATGGTTAGCCCGACGGCAACCCACGTCAGAGCATGGATCGTCCAGGTAGGTATGCGGATCGCGAGCGGGGCTCGGAGGCTGAGGCGGAGCACGCCGCGGCGGTCTCTGTCTCTCTCGGAGGTGTACAGACCCCAGTGCTCTCGAGACTTCCGTAGACCCGAGGCGAGCGTCCGCTCGGTCTGCTTGCCGTCCACACCACGAAGTTGCACAGCGCCGATGTCCACGTTCTCCACCGCAACCTCCAGCGTCACATGGTTGCTCCGAGCGTCCGAGAGGTCGAACGGCTGGCGCGCCCGCGGCAAGAGCGGACCGAAGCCGAGCGGAACCTGATGCTCGGTTGTGACGACGAACGGGCGACGGAGGGGAACCTCGCACCAAACCATGGACTGCCACCTTCGGCCGTAGTCGGCCAGCGTGCGAAGCGTTAGTGAGCGCCTCGGCCCATTGGCCACGGCGACAAGCCGATTCACGAAGGTTCCCAGAGAGGTGATCGCCCTCAGGAGGTCGTCCACGCTCTGGACGTCCCCCCGGTCGGCGAGGAGGGGGGCCACTAGCAACGGCTCGTCCGCGGAAGAGGTCGCGCTCGAACCCTCGCCAAGGGCCTGTCGCAGCAGTCGCCCAGTCTGCTGCGAGGAAGCACGGAGCTCGGCGAACTGCTCATCTTTGATGCGCAGGGGCGTTCTTGCGCGTCGTTCGACGTGTGCAGACCGGCTTGCCAGAGCAGGGAACCGCTCCTGGATGGCCCCACGAACCGCGGTTCGTAGTCGGGTCAGCAACGAGTCCCCGCTGGAATCGTCGGTGAGCGGCGACAGCCCCTCCTCCAAGTAGCGGCGCAGAGCCCGGCGGGGGCGGAAGCGATACGTCCTTCGGAAGCGCTCCCAAGGCGCGGGAGTGAACTCGCAGATGGCTGCCAAGACGGCATCCGTGAGGTCGTCTGTCGCAACGCCTTCGCGTTCGGCGAGCGCGCGAACGTGCCCGGCCTCGATCTCGGCGGTCGCCCTTCGGTGGACGAGGTAGGCGGGCTTGTCATCGACGGCAATGTTGAACCCGAAGAGTGGGCGTTTGGTCATCATGACGACAGGCAAGAGGACGTACGCGGACTCGACGTCGTCGCCAACCTCCTGCCCCAGGAGCACACCCAACGGGTTGACGTGCAGTGACCGGCGCCTGACGCCGACACGGGCGCTGCGAACGGAGAGCTGCTCCACCGCGCGAAGTCGCCACTCGTCTGGCTGGAGCAAGAGAGGCAGCGTCACCCCTTCCCAGTTCTCGGTCAGATCGGGCGGTGAGGAAGCAGGTACCGCTGCCTCACCGACCTGCCGGCCCGGCCACCGCCCGTACCCTGCCAACCGCACGCCGTGAAGGTACGGCGGGCACGTTGCCCTGCGCGAGGGGGCCGCCCTACTGCAGACTCACAAGATCAAGTGCCACACACCTCCTGTATCTAGGGTCTGAGAGCTCGTGGTGACGGGTTACAGGAGATCTGCCAGCAGACTTCATGCCATGGGAACGAGCGGCACCCCCGAATACCGGGCACGACGGCGGGCAGGTGAGCAACAACGCCGTCAACGCCACCAGCAGGCCGCAGTGAAGCGCCCCCGTCCGGACCAGGCCGGCCCTGCGGCGGACGGGCCCGAACGCCGCATCGCCGCGACGACCTGCGGATGGTGCGGCGGACCAATCACCTCGCGCAGGCGCGGCCCGATCCCGAAGTGGTGCTCGGCCACCTGCCGGCACCGGGCCTGGGAGCAGACCCGTGCGGCGAACTCCGGCCGGACGGCAGTGCAGGTGGTCGAGCGGCAGGTCGAGATCCGGGTACCCCTCGAGCCGACCCGTCGAGACTGGCCGCGGTTGCTCGGCGAGCTCGCCGGTCAATTGGATCACGGCCGCGTCTACGACCGGGACCTGCCGGCCCTCGGCCGGGCACTGGACCCGGTCCTGCGGTCCTACCGGCGGCGGGCGCGCTGGAGCGGCGCACCTGACCTCCCCTGAGCGCCCGGAGCCGGAGCTCCCGTATTTCTCCTGTAGCGCACCGGCGCCGACGGTGACGTCGCGACAGTTGTCGTGGAGCGGGAGGCCAACGGGGGGTGACGTAGGTGACGGGGGCGGTGACGACCCGACCGGCCCGACGTCACCCCGACCGGCGGGCCACTGGTCCTCGCTAGCGACGTGACTCCCGGCCTGCTGGACGGCAGTGCCCCCTGGCCGCGCAGCACGCCCCGCCGAGAGGCCCACCGATCCAGTGCGAGGGGTAGCGCGCGCCGGTGACGCCCGCGCGGCATGCCGTCTGGGCAGCTGACCGCACCTCTGTCACCCCGTCGTCGGCTACTCGTCACAACGAATTGCGCAGCCCTGGATGCATAAGGTGTGTCGGCTCGTGATCTTGTCTGGTTCGGCAGTCGAGATGGCCGCGGAGAGCGTGCAGGCGAGGACGCGTGTACGTAGCCGATCGGGTCGCCGACGGTGCGAAGGTCCGCTGACGGGGTGACGTGGCGCCGCACGCAGCGGCGACCCTGCCGAAGACGTGGGGTTGGACCCTCACTCAGGCGTTAGCGGCACCAGTTCCTCACGGGCCAGCAACGCCCCCGTAGGCGGCGGCCGCCTGCACGCCTTCCGAGGTCAGGGTCGGATACTCCGCGACGACCTCTTCGGGGCTCATTCCGGCGGCCAGGCAGTCGAGCACCACGCTGACCGGCACGCGGGTGCCGGCGATCACCGCCTGGCCGCTCAGCATGGCCGGATCGCTGGTGATCAACCCCAGAAGGTCGGAGCCCATGCGCCCAGGGTGCCCGCGCCCGCGATCTACGCCCAGCACGCCGAGCCCCGGACCGTGCGGGCCTCGTCGAGCTGGACCCTCGATGCCTGCGCGACCGCATGACACCGCGCGAACCGCTCGACGTACCGGAGGAAGACCGGAGGCCCGCCGGAGCAGGTCAGGAGACCGAGCAACTCGACGGACGTCGGCCCCAGGTGATCAGGAGCTCGGACAGCAGGGACTGGAGAAAAACAGGAACTTCGCCGGGCACTGTCACCAACCGGCCAGAAATGGCGCCTTCTCCAGGTAGGCGTGCGACGCCGGGCGCCGGCGCACGGGGCCACAGGACGAGGAGGGCGAGATGGGCGATGAGCAGCGACCTCGTGAGCCGGTCTCCAGCGACCCGCTGCTGCTCACACCGGAGGAGGCCGCCACGGTGCTCCGCCTCGGGCGCACGACGGTGTACGCGCTGATGAAGGCCGGCGACCTGCGGGCGGTCCACATCGGCCGGAGCTGCCGCCTCTCCCGCAGCGAGCTCGAACGTTACGTTCGCGGCCTGGAAGCTCCGCGCACCGCTCCTCGTGCGCTGCGCCGTGCCCGGACTACCACGGACCAGCACGGACTCTTCGAACTCGGCCCGACGTCGCCCGATGCCGCGTGAATCCACAACCGCTCCGCCGGTGTCGGACCGCTCGCCCAGACTGACACTCCAGCCCACGACCCAGGAGTGACCGATGGTGGGACGCGCCTCGAACGGCGAGTCGACGATCTACAAGGGCGCCGACGGACGCTGGCATGGCTACGTCTCCGTCGGGTTCACGCTGGAGGGCAAGCTCGACCGCCGACACGTCAGCAGCAAGAGCCGCGGCGTCGTGGTCACGAAGGTCCGTGAACTCGAGCGCAAGCGCGACTCCGGGACGGTCGGCGAGACGTCGACCCCGACGGTCGCCGAGTGGCTCGAGCACTGGCTGACGACCATCGCCCCGCGCCGCGTGCGACAGCGGACCGTGGAAAGCTACGAGTCGGCCGTTCGCAGGCACCTGATCCCCGGCGTCGGCCGGCACCGCCTCGACCGGCTGCGGCCCGAACACCTCGACCAGCTCTACACCGCCCTGCTCGACGACGGCTACTCCCCCGCCTCCGTGCTGCGGCACCACCGCATCCTGTCCCGGGCGCTCACCGTCGCCGTCCAGCGCGGCCACGTCCCGCGCAACGTCGCCGCCCTCGTCGACCCGCCCGCCCAGCGCGCCAGCGACGTCGCCACCGCCCTCGACCTCGGCGAGGCCCGTGCCGTGCTCGAAGCCGCGGCTCATGTGCGCAACTCCGCCCGCTGGACCGTCGCGCTGGCCCTCGGCCTGCGCCAGTCCGAGGCCTTGGCGCTGCAGTGGAAGGACGTCGACCTGCTCACCGGCACGCTCACGGTCCGGCGGAGCATCCACCGGGTCCGCGGCGGCGGGCTGATCTACGAGGAGCCCAAGACCCGCCGCAGCCAGCGCACGCTCGCCCTGCCGATGCCTCTCGTCGGCGAGCTGCACCGGCACAAGGGCGCGCAGCTCGGCGAGCGGATGCTGGCCGGCTCCGAGTGGCACGACGAGCACCTCGTCTTCGCGCAGGCCAACGGCCGGCCGATCGACAAGAAGACCGACTACGACGACTGGACGCGGCTGCTGCAGCAGGCCGGCGTCCGCCACGTCCGCCTGCACGACGGCCGGCACACCGCCGCCACTCTGCTGCTGAGCGAGAACGTGCACCCGCGCGTGGTCATGGAGCTGCTCGGCCACAGCCAGATGCGCACCACGATGGACATCTACAGCCACGTCATGCCGGCCCTCGCCCGCGAAGCCGCCGACCGCATGGGCACCCTGCTGCTGCCAGGTAAGGGTGGGCGAACTGCAACCACAACTGCAACCAGAGACGACTCAGGCCGCTCCCCGGAAGGGGAACGGCCTGGTCGTCGGGGTGGAGCTGAGGGGACTCGAACCCCTGACCCCCACACTGCCAGTGTGGTGCGCTACCAGCTGCGCCACAGCCCCGTGCCGACCCGGTCCGGTGCGTCCGGGCCGGGAACGACTGTACAGGGCCCGGACGGCCACCCGGCGCCGGGGGGCGGCCGTCGGGTCAGATGTCGACGCCGCGCTCGGCCAGCCACGGGATGGGGTCGATCCGCTTGCCGTTCATCCCGCCCTTGTGAACCTCGAAGTGCAGATGCGGGCCGGTCGACTGGCCGCGGTTGCCCAGCAGCGCGATGGTCTCGCCGGCCTCCACGTACTGCCCCGGCTCGACGAGGATCTCGTCCATGTGGCCGTAGACGGTCACGTCGCCGTTCTCGTGGAGGATGTAGACGGCCAGCCCGAAGCCGCTGGCCGAGCCGGCCCGCAGGACGACGCCGTCGACGGCCGCGTACTCCGGCGTCCGCATGGGGGCGGCGAGGTCGATGCCGTAGTGGAAGGTGCCCCACCGGGAGCCGTAGCCACTGGTGAGCCGGGCGCCGTCGACCGGCAGCACCGCCTTGGGGCGGGCGGCTTCCCGAGCGGCCTCCGCGGCGGCAGCCTCCGCGGCGGCCCGCTCGGCGCGGGAGGCGGCCACCTCGGCCAGCCGGGCCTCGGCCTCGGCGACGGTGATCGAGGCCATGGGCAGCGTCTCGACGTCGTCGCCGATGGTGGCGAGCTCCATCTGGGCGGCGAGCACCGAGGTCGGCTCCGCCGCGGCGTCGGGCGCGGTCGAGACGCCGGTGACCCCCGCGACCAGCCCACCGGCGACGAGCGCCGCCAGCAGCAGCGGACCGCGGCGCGGATCCGAGGCCGACCGACGGGGCCGGGGAGGAGCGGGGACCCGGAGGTCCCCGGGGCGCTGAGCGCGACGCCGTCCGGCCATGCACCTACCCGTCTCGAGGGAAGAAGGCCCGTCGCCGGGCTCGATGGGGTTGCGGCCGATCCAAACACTGCGTGATGGATTCGTGACCGGCCGTCCGGCGTGTCCTCGGGAACACGCCGAGAGTGATGTCCCACACGTCCCACGCGTCCCACGTCGGGCGGAAGGGTCTCCAGGCCTCGATTAGGCATCGAGCGGCGCGGCCCGACTCGACGGCCGCCGCTCCCTGCGTGTACTTGTTGTCGACGCTGCACCACCCGGTCGACGACTCCCGTTCACCCGCGGCAGGAGCCCGCCGACCCGGGCCAGGCCCGTCGGCAGAGGAGTGATCACCGCACCGCACGAGAAGGACCAGATGCCGCATGACGAGGCGTGGACCGCGCCCGGCCGCACCCGGCCAGGGCCGTCGCCGATGAGGGTCGTCTGGTTCAGCTTCCGCGGGCTCTACGCCGACAACCCGCGTGCCGTCTACGAGGGGCGCCTCGCCCGCGGCGGACCGGAGGCCACGCACACCTGGCTGTGCACGCCGGCGACGCAGGGCACCTTCCCGCCCGACGTGCACACGGTCCTCTACAACACCCCGGAGGCCCGGGCCGCGCTCGAGTCGGCCGGCGTCGTCGTGGCCAACGACTGCATGTCCATGCGCTGGGACAAGCAGTCGGGGACCACCTACCTGCAGACCTGGCACGGCACGCCGCTCAAGCGGATCCACCACGACGTCCGGCCCGTGCGCCCGGGCTGGCTGGACGACGCCGACCTCGACGTCGCCCGGTGGGACCACCTGCTCTCCCCCAACGCGGCGAGCACCCAGCGGCTGCGCGGGGCCTTCGGCTTCAGCGGGCCGGTGCACGAGACCGGCTACTCGCGCAACGACGTGCTGAGCAGCCCCGACCGGGACGCCGTCCGCACCCGGGTACGCGACCGGCTGGGCATCCCCGAGGGGACGACGGCGGTCCTCTACGCGCCGACCTGGCGCGACGACCTGGTCCTCGACCGCATCGGCGACCGCGATGTCGAGCTGCGCGTCGACCTCGCCGACTTCGCCGGACGGCTCGGCGGGGACCACGTCCTGCTGGTGCGGCTGCACAGCATCGTCGCCGACCGGCTCGACCTGCCGGCCGGCCTCCCGGTCGTCGACGTCTCCGACGAGCCCGACCCCGCGGAGCTCTACTCGCCGCCGACGTCCTGGACACCGACTACTCATCGGTGATGTTCGACTTCGCCGTCACGGGGCAAGCCGATCCTCTTCTTCACCTACGACCTCGCCCACTACCGGGACGACCTGCGCGGCTTCTACGTCGACCTCGAGGAGGTCACGCCCGGGCCGCTGCTGGGGACGAGCACCGCGCTCGTCGACGCGCTCGCCGACCTCGACGCGGCGACCGCCCCCTTCGCGGAGCGCTACGCCCGGTTCCGGGAGACCTTCTGCTCCCTGGACGACGGGCACGCCACCGAGCGCGTGCTCGACCTGCTCTTCTCGCCGGTCCCGCCCGCCGGAACACCCACGACCCGATGAGGGGACGACAGTGCTCGCTGACCGCGCCGCCACCGCGCATCCGGTCCACGACCGCACGCTGCCCGACGTCCCGGCCCCCGGGCGCCGCAGCACTCCCCGCTTCAGGTGGTGATCCTCGCCGCCGGCATGGGAACCCGGCTGGGCCGGCCGTGGCCCAAGCCGCTGACCCCGCTGCACGACGGCCGCAGCATCCTGCAGCGCCAGCTCGACGGCCTGCGCGCCGTGCTCGGCCCGGCCGCCGACGTGACCGTCGTGGTCGGCTTCGCGGCGGAGCGGGTGATGGCCGCCGTGGACGGCGTCCGGTTCTCCTACAACCCGCACTTCGCCGTCACGAACCCCTCGCAGAGCCTGCTGCGCGCGCTGCGCACCACCCGCGACGGCGGGGTGCTGTGGCTCAACGGCGACGTGGTCTTCGACCCGGCGGTGCTGGAGGCGGCCCTGCCGGCGCTGCTGTCCGACGAGAGCTTCGTCTGCGTCGACACCTCCACCGTGGCCGACGAGGAGGTGAAATACACCGTCGACGCCGACGGATAAATCGCGCAGCTGTCGAAGACCGTCGTCGGCGGCCTGGGCGAGGCGGTGGGCATCAACCACGTCTCGTCCGCCGACAAGCCCGTGCTCGTCGATCACCTCGCCGCCTGCGCGGACCAGGACTACTTCGAGCACGGCATCGAAACCGCGATCGCCTCCGCGGGGCTGCGCTTCCGGCCGCGGGACATCTCCCGCTTCCCCGCCGTCGAGGTCGACTTCGAGACCGACCTGCAGCGGGCCAACGAGCTCTTCGCCGCGCGCGGACACCTGCACCCGGTCGCCGACGAGCCGGCCTGAGCGGATCTGCGCCTCAGCGCCGTCCTGGCTCACCGTTCCGGCTCCGGGCTCACGACTGGTCGTGAGCCCGGAGCCGGAACGATCAGCTCACCTGATCATCGGCCGATTCGGGCCACCGGGCGCGGCTCGTCGGCCGGGCGGTCCGCGGGCCCGCGCTCGCGGAACCGCCGGGTCGCCACCAGGCCACCGACGACGCAGCCGGCGCCGAGGGCCAGCAGCACCGCCACCGCGGCGCGGGCCAGCAGCACCGGGCCGTTCGCCAGCACGTGCGCGGTCCACAGCACGTCGACGTCGGGCAGCCCCTGCACGAGCAGCAGCCAGCCGAGGACGACGGCGAGCAGGGCGGTCAGGCCCCCGCGACCGCGGCGGGCCGCCACGAAACCGCCTCCCGCGACGGCGACGGCGGCCAGCCCGGGCAGCAGCGCCGAGACGACCGCGCCGGCGTGGGAGGAGACGCTCACCGCCGGCTCCGGCGTGGTCGCCGCGTGGTACAGCGCACCCGCCGCACCGACCAGCAGCAGCGCCCCCAGGGGCCGGGGGGTGCGGGCGACCAGCGCGGCGGCGACGGGGGCCAGCGCCAGGACGGCGTAGAGCGGCCACACCAGCCACGGCGAGGGCGGCGGGCTCCAGGTGAGCTCGCCTCGCACCTCCACCTCGGTGCCGCCGTAGGCCATCGGCACGACCCACTCCGACACCAGGTGGTCGCGGGTCGGGTCGGCGGCCACCGCAGGCGGCAGCACGCCCTCGCTCATCCAGTGCGTCCGGTGGTCGTGCCACACGTAGCTCGGCTCGGTCGAGACCTGCACCCAGTCAGGCTCGGCGTGCGGGCCGGCGTGCGGCGGCAGCGTCGTCCGGCCGAAGCGGTCGAGGTTGATGTAGGTGGCCGGGCTGTTCGCGTTGCGCCAGACACCGTCCGGGCCGATGCGCAGGTAGGGCTCGTCGGAGTAGCCCGGCACCTCGACCTCGGTCGCGGTGGGGTTGACGACCTCGAACTCGTCGCCGAAGGACAGCACCCGCACCGAGACGCCGGGGAGCGCCGGGCTGACCGACCGGATCCGCCCGTCGAAGTCGCTGCCGGCCGCTCCGCCGCCGACGTGCGCCAGTGCCGGGCCGGCCACCAGCAGGGCGGCCAGCGCCCCGAGGACGACGACCAGCAGGCGGGCCGCCGCCCGATTCACGCCCCGGCCACCAGGCCGAGGTCCCCGGCGATGTCGCGGCTGGTGTTGCCCGCGTCGAAGGCGACGTGGGCGAGGTCGTCGGCGCCGTACAGCAGCAGCAGTGACGAGTGCAGCCGGCCGTCGTCCTCGGCCTGCGGCACCCCGGCGGCCAGCTGCGCCCGGTCGATCGCGGCCTGGTCGCCGGTCAGCCCGACGAAGCGGGTCGGCAGGTCGGCGTCGAAGCGGCCCAGGTACTCGGCGAGCACCTCCGGGGTGTCGAAGGCCGGATCGGTCGTGACGAAGACCACCTGCACCTGCTCGGCCAGCGCCGGGTCGACCCCGCGCAGGGCGACGGCGACGTCGGCCATCGTGGTCGGGCAGATGTCGGGGCAGTTCGTGAAGCCGAAGAACAGCAGCGTCGGGCGCCCGGCGGTCTCGGCGGCGAAGTCGTAGGGCTGGCCGTCGGGACCGGTCAGGGTGAAGGAGGGCCGCTGATAGGGGTCGGGCAGGTCGATCCCGGCGTAGCGGTCCTCGGGGGCCTCGACCACGGCGGCGGGGGCATCCCCGTGGTCGTGGCTCGCGTCGGTGGCCTGGCCCTCGCCGGCGGCTGCGCCACCGCAGCCGACGAGCACGAGCCCGGCCGAGACGGCCAGGGCGGCCAGCCTGCTGCGGTGGAACGGAATCACGAGGACACGGTACGACGACCGGCCCGCCACCCGAGGACGACGCCGGCCAGCCCGGTCAGCAGCGCGAGGATCGCCACGAACAGCGCGAGCGCGCCGGGGCCGGCCTCGCCGTGGCCCGTGGCGCTCTCGGTCGCGGCCTCGGTGTCGGTGGTCGGCGCCTCGGCGACACCGTGGCCGGGACCGACCGCGGAGGTGTCGGCCAGCGTCAGCACCGGGGCGGGACGCTCGGGCTCCGGCTGCCCGTCGACGGTCGGCTCGATCCATGCCGACTCGGTGCCGTCGCTGTAGGTCTGCACCGTCGGGAAGGCCAGCTGCGCGCTGTCCGGGAACGGCCCGCCGGAGAGGGCGAACTCCTGGAACTCGCCGGGCCGGATGCCGCCGCCGTCCTCCGCCCGGAACTCGACGACCGACACGTAGCCGGTGACCTGCTCGCCGTGGCTCTCCAGCGGCGTCGACAGGTCGGAGGTGGTCGTGGTGACCGTCCAGCCGGGCACCGGCTGGGCGCGCAGCGACGCCGTCGCGGACTCCTCCGGGATGGCGATCCGCAGCGCGACGGTGCTGGCGGTGTCGCTCTCGTTGGGCACGCGGAAGGTGAGCTTGCCGAAGCCGCCGGGCTCGGCGTCGGTCGACGAGACGCCGACGTGCGCCGAGGCGGCGCCCGCCCCGACGAGCGCGGCGGCCAGGGCCGTCAGCAGGGCGAGGACGACGACGCCGAGGCGCGCGAACGGTCGGGGCAGGGATGTGGACACGGTTCTCCTGTCGGATCGGGTGGAGGGAGGAATCAGCGCACCGGGAAGGTGGTGCTGGCGGTCCCGGCGGTGAACTCGTCGAGCCGGACGGTGACGGCGAGGGTCCAGGTGCCGGCGCCGGGGATGGCCATGCCGTCGCCGACGTAGTGGCCGGGCCCGGCAGGTTCGAGGGGGACGTCGATCGGGCCGATCTCCTGGGCCGGCTCGGTGAGGGTCACCCGGATGTCGACGGGCTGGGTGAACTGCCCGGCCTCGTCGAGGAGGTAGACGTGCAGGGTGTTCGGCCCCGTGGCGGCCGGGTCGACCGACACCTGCACGCTGCCGGCCTCCCCCGCCGCGGTCTGCACCGGCAGGGTCACGTCCACCGGCCGGGCCACCTCCGCGCGCGCCGGCGGGGTGCCGACCAGGACGGCCGAGAGCACCAGCACGACCAGCCCGACGGCCAGCTCGACCAGCACCGACCGGCGCAGCGCGGGGCGCTCGGCCGCAGCTGCGGCCACCTGCACCTCGGCGCGGGCACCGGCGGCGGAGGCGACGACCGGGTCCGGCTCCGGCTCCTCGCTCGCGGCGAACGCGTGTGCGGTCACCCGGCGGCGCGGCGCGGGCCGGGACCGCGAGACGCCCAGGTGCTGCTGCACCCACACCCGGGAGACCCCGGCCGCGGCGAGCAGCAGGAGGACGAGGGCGAGCTTGGCCAGCAGCACCCAGCCGTAGGTCGTCGTCACCAGGGCGACCGGCGAGCCCACCTCGCGCACCGACTGGACGACGCCCGTGACCACCAGCGCGGTCACCGAGCCGGCGGCCAGCCGGGAGAACGGGGGCAGGGCCCGGGCCACGTCCGCCGCCGGCGCGTCCTCCCGGAGGACCCCGCCGAGCAGCCCGGCCAGCCCGCCCAGCCAGACGGCCATCGCGGCGACGTGCACCGCGGCGGCTGCGACCGCCAGGCCCGGCAGCGGCCCGGCGACCGGGTGGCCGACGGCAGCCACGGTGACCACCAGGGCGACCGCGAGGACGCCGCCGGCGATCACGTCGGGGAGGGTCGGGGCCCCGCGCCGCCACACCGACCGCAGGACGACCGCCAGGCCCGCGACGAGCACGATCCGCAGCAGGTGGGTCGACCCGTTGGCCGAGGCGAGGGTGGCCTGCAGCAGTGCCGGGTCGACGACCGAGCCCAGCCCGCTGCCCGCAGCGTACGGACCCTGCAGGAGGAAGGTGAGGGCCGCGCCCGCGGCGACGGCGGCCAGGCCGCCGGTCACCATCCGGCACAGTCGGGGCGAGCTCCAGCCCGCCGGCCACCCGGCCAGGAGGAGCACGGGGACGCCGAGGCCGAGGGCCAGCCCGGCGAAGCCCAGCCAGCGGGCGGCCGGCAGCGCCGCGGCGACGAGCGGGTCGGTGCCGCCCCCGCCGGCGACCGCGTCCGCCGCCACCAGTTCGCCGTCCCCGACGACGAAGGAGAACGCGCCGGAGATGGGGTGGGAGTCGGCCGAGACCACTCGGTAGGTGACGAGGTAGCCGCCGTCGGGCAGGTCTGCGCGCAGCGGGACGACGACGCTGTCCCCCTCGACCGTGGCGGTGCCGGCGTCGACCCGGTCGCCCGACGCGTCGAGCACGCGGGCGTAGCCGGCGCCCAGGGAGACGCCCTCGGTGAAGGTGAGGGTCACCTGCTCCGGCGCCTCCTCGAGGCGGGCGCCCTCCCCCGGGTCGGTCGACACCAGCTCGGCGTGCGCGGCGGCGGACGGCGCCGTCGCCACCCCCACCCCCAGCCACAGGCCGAGGAGGGCCGGCAGGAGCAGCAGCACCCCCGGTGCCGGGCGCCTCACGCGGGCACCCGCTCGCGGCCGACGGCGGGCACCGCCCGCCGGCGTCGGCGTCCCCGCCAGGCGACGACGGCCACGAGCGCCACCCCGACCAGGACCAGCAGGTGCGCGACCGCACGATCGGCGTGCACGTGCCCGGCCCGCAGGTCGGCGACGGTGAGGACGGCGAGCAGCACGGTGAAGGTGCCGAGGAAGGGCAGCGCGCCGGCGGCCAGACGGGGAGCGGCGGCCACCGCGAGGAAGGCCACGGCGACGCCGAGGTTCCAGGCCCCGGTCTCGTGCGCCATGTGCACCGGCGCGCTCATCGCGCCGGCACCGGCGACCAGCGACGGCCAGGCGAAGCCGGCCTGGGCGACCCCGACCGCCAGCAGGGCCAGCCGCAGCCCGGCGGTGGCCAGCCGGGCGCGGGCGGCCGCAGATC
>NZ_SPQN01000093.1 GCF_004571065.1 Geodermatophilus sp. DF01-2 | reverse complement strand
CGGGCGTGGCCGGGCGCCCCCCGCCCGGCGATGGCCGACGCGCTGCTGCCCGAGCGGGCGCTGGACGGCGACCCGGTGGCCCGCGCGACCCTGCAGGAGCGGGTCGCGCTGCCGCTGCAGGCCGCCGGCGGGGAGGTGTTGGAGACGGTGCGCGCGGTGCTCGCCAGCGGGGGCAACCTGGAGGCCAGCGCCCGCGCGCTGTTCGTGCACCCGAACACCGTCCGGTACCGCCTCAGGCGGGCCACCGAGATCACCGGGGTGTCGGCCACCGACCCCCGCGGCGGCTGGACGGTGCAGGTCGCGCTGACCCTCGCCGCCCTCGACCAGGACCGCTCCCTCTGGCACTGAAGAAGGACCTCCTCGCCCCTGAGCCCGTCCCGAGGCTCCGGCCCCGTCCCGAGCCTGCGAGGGTCGGTCGGCCCCGCTCCGAGGCTCGCCGCGAGCTTGCGATCGGGGAGGGGGACGGGGCCCTTCGAGGGGTCCTTCTCCGAGCGGTAGGGGCAGGAGCATCCTTTCTCCGCAAGGGAGGCCACCCCGGCGGAACAGTGCGGTTCCCACCACGAGACTCGACGTTTGCTGCCGGGTAGACGCCTGCCGTTGTGGGAATCCTCCAAAGACCAGCGGTATGCTTTCGTACCGCTCCCCACCCACACGGCGCGGCCGTCCCTGGCACGGTGAGGGACGTGCTGGCCGTCCTCGCCCCCGGACAGGGTGCGCAGAAGCCCGGGATGCTGACCGACTGGCTCGAGCTCCCCGGCGCCGAGTCCTTCTTCCGCTGGGCCGGCGCGATCGCCGACGCCGATCTCCTCGCGCTGGGCACCACCGGCGACGCCGAGGCGATCAAGGACACCGCGGTGACCCAGCCGCTGGTGGTCGCGATGAGCCTGTTCGTCGCCCGTGAGCTCGGCGGCCTGCCCGGGCCGGTGGCGCACACGCCGCACACCGGCCGGGACGTCGTGATCACCGGGCACAGCGTCGGTGAGCTGACCGCGGCCGCGCTCGCCGGGGTGCTCAGCGTCGAGGCCGCGATCGCGCTGACCGCCGTTCGCGGCCGGGCGATGGCCGCCGCCTGCGCGCAGACGCCGACCGGGATGTCCGCCGTCCTCGGCGGCGACCCCGACGAGGTCGCCGCCGTGCTCGACGAGCACGGGCTGACCCCGGCGAACATGAACGGCGGCGGGCAGGTCGTCGCCGCCGGCCCGCTCGACGGCCTGGCCGCGCTCAAGGCCGACCCGCCGGCCAAGGCCCGGGTGATGCCGCTGTCGGTGGCCGGCGCCTTCCACACCGAGTACATGTCCTCCGCCCGCGCCGAGCTGGAGGGCCTGGTCGGCGGCCTGCGCCCGGCCGAGCCCAGCCGGCTGCTGCTCTCCAACGCCGACGGCGCCGCGGTGACCGCAGGCAGCGAGGTGCTCTCCCGCCTGGTCAGCCAGGTCACCAGCCCGGTCCGGTTCGACGCCTGCCTGGCCACCCTGCGCCAGCTCGGCGTCACCGCGGTCCTCGAGCTGCCGCCGGCCGGCGCCCTCGCCGGTCTGGCCAAGCGGGAGTGGAAGGGCGCCGACATCGAGCTGCTGGCGGTCGGCAGCCCGGCCGACCTCGACCGCGCCCGTCAGCTGATCGAGGCCGAGCGCGGCCGGCCCGAGCCCGATCACCTGCCCGACTGGCGGGTCGTCGTCTCTCCCGCGCGCGGGACGGTCAGCCCCGCCGACATCACCGAGGGCACCCACCTGCCGGCCGGCACCCCGCTGGGCTGCATCCGCAGCCGCCGGGAGGAGGTCAACGTCTCGGCCGGCTACGACGGCGTGCTCGCCGAGTGGCTGGTGCACGACGGCGACCTCGTCGACGCGGGCGACCCGATCGCGCGTCTCTACCCGGAGGTGCAGTCATGACCCGACTCCAGTTGACCGCTGGGGCCCCCGGCGCCCGCATCCTCGGTTTCGGGAGCTACCGGCCCCGTCGCCGGGTCACCAACCACGAGCTCGCCCAGGCCATGGAGACCAACGACGAGTGGATCCAGGCGCGGGTGGGCATCGCCGAGCGCCGCTGGGCCGAGCCGGACGAGACGCTGCTGGAGATGAGCGTCGCCGCCGGCGGCAAGGCCCTGGCCGCCAGCGGCCTCGACGCCTCCGAGGTCGACCTCGTCCTGCTCGCTTCGGCCAGCCTCCCCCGGCCGATCCCGGGCCTGGCGCCCGAGGTCGCCCATCGCCTGGGCGCTCAGCGGCCCGGTGCCTTCGACGTCAACGCCGGCTGCGCCGGCTGGTGCTACGCGCTCAGCGCCGCCGCCGACGCGATCCGCTGCGGCTCGGCCCGCAACGCCCTGGTGATCGGCGGCGAGCGGCTGACCGACTACACCGACCTGACCGACCGCTCGACCGCGGTGATCTTCGCCGACGGGGCCGGCGCCGCCGTCCTCGGCCCGTCGGAGACACCCGGCGTCGGACCGGTCGTGTGGGGCAGCGACGGCGACCAGGCCGAGGCGATCGCCATCCCCGAGGGCGAGAAGGCGATGAGCATGGCCGGCCAGGCGGTGTACCGCTGGGCCACCACCCGGCTCACCGAGACCCTCGCCGAGGCCATGCGGCGCGCCGGCGTCGGCCCGGACGACATCGACGTGTTCGCGCCGCACCAGGCCAACCTGCGGATCATCGAGTTGATGGCCAAGCGGCTGAAGCTGCCCGAGCGCACGGTCATCGCCCGCGACATCGTCCGGTCGGGCAACACGTCGTCGGCCTCCGTGCCCCTCGCCCTGTCGGCCCTGCTCGAGAGCGGCGAGGCCAGGAGCGGCGACACCGCCCTGCTCCTCGGCTACGGCGCGGGCCTGACGTTCGCCGGTCAGGTCGTCGTCCTGCCGTGAACGTGCTGCGATGAGCAGGCTCCACCAACCCCCGGCATCCCCGGGCCCCACGGCGGGTCCCCCCGCCCCATCCGAGAGAGAGGACCCCGCGTGAGCGAGGACATCCAGACCGGTCTGGCCGAGATCCTGGAGGAGGTCGCGGGCGTCGCGCCCGCCGATGCCACCCCGGAGAAGTCGTTCACCGAGGACCTCGACGTCGACTCGCTGTCGATGGTCGAGATCGCCACCGCGGTCGAGGACAAGTTCGGCGTCGCCATCCCCGACGACGAGCTCGGCAACATCAAGACCGTCGGCGACGCGATCAGCTACATCCAGAAGAACCGGGCCTGAGAAAGGACCCCGCTGCCCCCCGCCGCTCGCGAACTCGCAGCGGGGCCCTGCAGCGGGGCCATGTCCGCCACCCCCGGCCCCCCGGCCGCACGTTCCAGGAGGAACCCGTCATGAGCACGTCCGTCGGCGACGTCGTCGTCACCGGCCTCGGTGCCACCACGCCGCTCGGCAGCGACGTCGCCTCCACGTGGGACGCGCTGCTGGCCGGGCGGTCGGGGGTCAGCCGGATCACCGACGACTGGATCAAGGAGTTCCCGGCCCAGCTCGTTGCCCGGCTGGCCGCCGACCCGGCCGGGCAGCTCGACCGCGTCCGCGCCCGCCGGCTCGACCGCAGCCAGCAGGTGGCCGTGGTCGCCGCCGAGGAGGCCTGGCGCGACTCCGGGGCGGCCGACGCCGGCGTCGCGTCCGAGCGGGTCGCCGTCGTCTTCGGCACCGGCATCGGCGGGGCGCTGACCCTGCTCGGCCAGGACGACGTCCTCGAGGAGAAGGGGCCCAAGCGGGTCTCCCCCTTCACCATTCCGATGCTCATGCCCAACGGCCCGGCCGCCGCCGTCGGCCTGGCGGTCGGCGCCAAGGGCGGCGTGCACGCCCCGGTCAGCGCCTGCGCCTCGGGCGCCGAGGCGATCCGCTGGGGGCTGGACCTGCTGCGTTTCGACCGGGCCGACGTGGTGCTGGTCGGCGGCGCGGAGGCCTGCGTGCACCCGCTGCCGATGGCCGGCTTCGCCGCGATGCGGGCGATGAGCACCCGCAACGACGAGCCCGAGCGCGCCTCCCGCCCCTTCGACAAGGCACGCGACGGGTTCGTGCTGGGCGAGGGCGCCGCCGCGCTGGTGCTCGAGCGCGGCGATGCCGCGCGGGCCCGCGGGGCCCGGGTGCACGCCCGGTTGGCCGGCGCCGGCGGCACCGCCGACGGCTACGACCTGGTCGCCCCCCACCCCGAGGGCGAGGGCGCCGGACGGGCGATCGCCGCCGCCGTCCGCGACGCCGGGCTCAGCGCCGCCGACATCGGCCACGTCAACGCGCATGCCACGTCCACCCCGGTCGGCGACACGGCCGAGGCCGCGGCGATCCGCACCACGCTCGGCGAGCACGTGCTCGTGACCGCGACCAAGAGCCAGACCGGGCACCTGCTCGGCGCGGCCGGGGCGCTGGAGTCGATCTTCACCGTCCTGGCGTTGCGCGAGCAGCTCGTCCCCGCCACCGCCAACCTCGACGACCCGGACGACGACGCGGCCGTCCAGGCCCTCGACATCGTGCGTCGCGAGCCGCGGCGCACCCAGCTCACCGCCGCGGTCAACGACTCCTTCGGCTTCGGCGGCCACAACATCGCCCTGGTGTTCACCACCGCCTGAAAGAGGACCCCCGGAAGGACCCCACTGCCCCCCATCACTCGCAAGCTCGTGACGGGACCCTGCAGCAGGGCCGTCAGACCCTCGCAGAGCGGCTCCGGACGGGGCCACCAACACCCCGGAGGTACCCGTGACGACGGTGCAAGCCGCTCCCAGCCTGACCAGCCCCGATCCGCGCGACCCGGAGGACCGCCTGCAGCGGTTCTTCGACGCGGGTTCGATGTCGCTGCTGGCGCCCCGCGACACGTCCGGCGTCATGGCCGCCCGCGGCACGGTCTCGGGCACCCGGACGGTGGCCTTCTGCACCGACGCCACCGTCATGGGCGGCGCCATGGGCATCGACGGCTGCCGGCACATCGTCGATGCCATCGACACCGCGCTGCGCGAGCGGGTGCCCGTCGTCGGCATCTGGCACTCCGGCGGCGCCCGCCTGGCCGAGGGCGTCACCGCGCTGCACGCGGTCGGCGAGGTCTTCGAGGCGATGGTCCGCGCCTCGGGCCGGGTGCCGCAGGTCTCCGTCGTCCTCGGCCCGGCCGCCGGCGGTGCCGCCTACGGCCCCGCGCTGACCGACCTGGTGATCATGGGTCCGGCCGGCCGGGTCTTCGTCACCGGCCCGGACGTCGTCCGGTCGGTCACCGGCGAGAACGTCGACATGGAGAGCCTGGGCGGCCCGGACACCCACGGCCGCCGCAGCGGCGTCGTTCACGTGGTGACCGAGACGGAGCAGGCGGCGCTGGAGACGGCCCGGCAGGCGGTGGACCTGCTGGCCGCGCAGGGCGCCTTCGCCCCGGCCGAGGACGAGCGGGACGTCGACCTGCGGGCGCTGCTGCCCGAGCAGAGCAACCGTGCCTACGACGTCAAGCCGGTGGTGGCCGCCGTTCTCGACGGCCCGGCGCTGGAGCTGCACCCGCGCTGGGCACCGAACATCGTCACCACCCTCGGCCGGCTGGCCGGCCGCACCGTCGGGGTGATCGCCAACAATCCGCTGCGGCTGGGCGGCTGCCTGGACTCCGCCTCGGCGGAGAAGGCGGCCCGCTTCGTACGGATGTGCGACGCGTTCGGGGTCCCGCTGGTGGTGCTGGTCGACGTCCCCGGCTACCTGCCCGGCGTCGGCCAGGAGTGGGACGGCGTGGTGCGGCGGGGCGCCAAGCTGCTGCACGCCTTCGCCGAGGCGGTGGTGCCCCGGGTGACGCTGGTGACCCGCAAGTCCTACGGCGGGGCCTACATCGCGATGAACGCCCGCTCGCTCGGCGCGACGACCGTCTTCGCCTGGCCGGGTGCCGAGGTCGCGGTCATGGGTGCCAAGGCCGCCGTCGGCATCCTGCACCGCAAGAAGCTGGCCGCCGTCCCGCCCGGGGAGCGCGAGGCGCTGCACGCGCAGCTGGCCGAGGAGCACGAGCGGATCGCCGGCGGGGTGAACCGGGCGCTGGAGATCGGGGTCGTCGACGAGGTGGTCGAGCCGTCCCGGACCAAGCGGCGGCTGGTGGAGGCGCTCGCGGCGGCGCCGTCCGGCCGCGGGGCGCACGGCAACATCCCGCTGTAGGAGCGCACAGCGACGACCGGGGCCCGGCACCTGCAGGTGCCGGGCCCCGGTCGTCGGCGCTGTCCGGTCGTCCGGACGCCGCTTCCCCGACGACGTCCGGACGACCGGCCCCGAGCCTACGACGGGAGGGGCTGCGCCCGCGTCCCGTCGTGGTCGGATCGTGACAAAGTCGAAGACCCCGGCGCCCCCCATTACTCGTCGAAGGACCCCTCGAAGGACCCCGTCCCCCTCCTCGCTCGCAAGCTTGCGGCCAGCCTCGGGACGGGGCCGACCGACCCTCGCAGGCTCGCGGCGGGACCCGGGACGGGGCCGGGGCCCCTGCACCGGGGCCTAGACCACTTGGTGCAGCCAGGTGACCGGGCTGCCGTCGCCGGCGTGCCGGTAGACCTCGAGGTCGGCGTCCCACGCGGCGCCGAGCAGCTGGTCCACACCGTGCCGGAACGCCTCGATGGACGTCGCGGTGGCCGCGAGGGAGCGCAGCTGCTGCTCGCTCACCACGATGTCGCCGTTGGCGCTCGTGGGGGCGCGGAAGACACCGTGGCCGGGCACGTAGGACATGCGCTCACCGTCGTTGCCGTAGCTGGCCTCTTCGGTGACCTCGAAGCGCAGCATCGGCCACGCGCGCAGCGCGGCGACGAGCTTGGCGCCCGTCCCGGGAGCACCGGTCCAGGCGACCTCGGCACGGTAGGAACCGTGTGCCGCGGGCTGGTCGGCCCACGACAGGGAGACCGGCGCGCCGACGACGCGCTCGAGCGCCCACTCGACGTGCTGGCAGAGCGCCTTCGGGCACGCGTGCACGAAGACGACACCCTGGGTAGACCGTCGCTGCACGGGGTACCTCCATCGACTCGATCGGTCTCGCCTTCCCCAACGGACGATCGATTCGGTGACAGGCTGTGTTCGGCGGTTACGGACCAGGGGTCCCGGGGACAGTGTGCACGATGGTCACCCGATCGCGCCAGTGCGGACGGGACAGTTGAGCCGCATGTGACCGGCCGTCACGCCCGCCACCCCTCCGTGCTGGTCAGCGGGGCACATCGCGCGCCGAGCGACGTCATCTGCCGATCCACCGCCATCCCACAGGCCGTCCACAGGATCTCCCCCGCGCCGCCCACAGGAGCTCACCGGCGGAGCAGGCGGTGCCGAGGTCCGGTGACGGAGCGTAGCTAGGAGTGGTCGGGCGGACGGCGCCCTCGGCCGTGTCCAGGCCGGGTCAGCCCGCGACCGCGGTCACCCGGTTGCCGCCGGCGCCCTTGGACCGGTACATCGCCTGGTCGGCGCGGCCGAGGACGGCGTGCCCCTCGTCGCCCGGCCGGAGGGCGGTGACACCGACGCTCGCGGTGACCCCGAGGTCCGCGCCGACGCCGGCCACGGCGTCACGCACCCGGGCGGCGAGACCTTCCCCCTCCCCCGGGGTCGCCTCGGCCAGGACGGCGAACTCGTCACCACCCAGCCGGGCCACGGTGTCGGTCTCCCGGACGACGCCGCTCAGCGCAGCGGTGACCGAGCGCAGGACGGCGTCGCCGGCAGCGTGGCCGCCACGGTCGTTGACGCCCTTGAAGCCGTCGAGGTCGACCAGGCACACCACCCACGCCTCACCGGAGCCGGCCGCCCCCGCGGCGCGGTCGAGCCGGTCCAGGAAGGCGCGGCGGTTGAGGCAGCCGGTCAGCGGGTCGGTGGCGGCGAGCGCCTCGGAGGCGCGGAGCAGCAGCGTCTGCCGGTCGTGGGCCTCCCACTGGTTGGCCGAGGCCATCGCGCAGAGCACCGTGCAGGTGGCCATGACCGCCCCGATGAACGTCGCGGAGGAGTCCACGTCGGCACCGGCGACGCCGATGAGGTAGCTGCCGGTCATCACCGAGCCCATGGCGACGACGCCCCACGGCGGGTAGGCGATCGCCATGAAGGCGAGGGCCAGGAAGAGCAGCGCGAACATCGGGCTGGCCGCCCCGCCGTCCACCCGGGAGGCGACGGTGACCAGTCCGGTGACCGCGAGGCTCCAGCCGTAGAGCAGGAGGACGCCGCGGGGATCGCGCACCATCTTCGCCAGGGGCAGCAGGAGCAGCAGCGGGGACACGACGATCGCGACGCCGGCGAGGGCCAGCAGCGTTCCGGTGCGCACCGCCGAGCCCGGGGTCAGGAGCACGTATCCGCCCACGGCCACGGCGACGACCTCGGTGAGCGCGATGCCGAGGCGGACGTGGCGGACCCAGTAGGCGGCCCGGTCGTCGTCCGCGGCCAGCCGGCGGTAGAGGGCGGCGTGCAGCACGGCGCGCAGGCTGCGTCCGGGGCGGTGGCGTGCCCGGCGGCGGTCCCCACCCGCGCTGGCGTCCATGGAGCGACCATCGGCCTGTAGCCGCTACAGCTTGACGGTGACCTCACCCCCGGGAGTGGTCCCGACGCGCGAGACCGGGGAGGCGCCGGCCACGCCTGCCCCCGGCCGGGCGGGGGTAGGGGCTGCGCATGGCGGGAGACGAGACGACGGCCCGGCGCCAGGGCATGGCCGACGTCGGCCGGGACGAGGTCGGCCCGATGGTGCTCGGCGCCTGGGACGCCTTCCTCCAGCAGGCCGCCGCCGTCGACCTCGACCGGCCGACCCGGCTGCCCGGCTGGCGGGTGCACGAGGTCTGCGTGCACCTGGGCTGCTGGGACGACCATGCCGCCCTGCTCGACCTCGTCGCCTCCGCGCGGGCCGGTGGGGCGGGGACGCCGCCGGACGTCGACGCGACCAACGCGCGGGTGACCGCGGCGCACCGCGACGCCTCCCGGGAGGAGGTGCTGGCCGCGCTGCGCCGCAACCGCGACGCCACCGCCCACTACCTGGCCGACGAGCCGGTGGAGCTCGACACCGCGCCGGCGGTCGCCGTCGTCGGGCGACTGCCGCTGCTCAGCGTCGTCCTCGGTCAGGCCTACGAGCTGGCGGTGCACGGCCTGGACCTGGTGCCCTGTGGAGCGCCCCCTCCCCCGCGGGCGGTGCTGCAGGCCGGCCTGGCCGCCCTGGCGGACGTGACCGGCGCGCTGGCCGCCCGCGAGGGCGTCACCGGCGGGGCCACCCTGGCCACCCCGGACGGCGGCTGGGTCTTCGCCGCCGACGAGGCGGGCTGGACGGTGCGGCGGACCCCCGCCGGGAACGTCACCGGCACCGCGGTGGAGGCGCCGGCGGACCTGCTGCTCGAGGCCGCCTCGGGACGGGTCAACCCGGTCGTGGCACTGGCGCGGCGGCGGCTCCGCGTGCACGAGCTGGGGGGTCTGCTGGCCCTCGCGCCGATCGTGCAGGCCGCACCGGGCATCCCCGGCGGCCCGATCCTCCAGCTCGCCGCGCAGACCCTCGGCGGCGTGGGCGGTCTGCTCGGCCGGCTGCGCGGCCGGAGGTAGACACACGACTGCGGCCGCCGGGGAGTTCTCCGGCGGCCGCGTCGGTGTGGCCCCCCTGCAGTCGGAGGACCCCGGCCTCCTCACCCCTCGCAGGCTCGGGGCGCGCCTCTGGCCGGGGCCGGAGCAGGGGGGTCCTCTTCCAGGCGGTCAGCAGCCGCCGAGCGAGATGCCGCGCGACTGCAGCCACGGCATCGGGTTGACCCGGCTGGCGTAGAGCCCGCCCTGGTGCACCTCGAAGTGCAGGTGCGGCCCGGTGGACTGGCCCTTGTTGCCGACCTCGGCGATCTGGTCGCCGGCCCTGACGACCTGGCCGGCGCTCACGAAGAACTGGTTGACGTGGCCGTAGAGGGTGATCTGCCCGTCGCCGTGCTGCACGTACACGGCCTGGCCGAAGCCGCTGGCCGGGCCGGCCTGCAGGACGACGCCGTCCTCGGGCACGTAGATCGGAGTGCCGATGGGGGCGGCGATGTCGACGCCCTGGTGCATGGTCCCCCAGCGCGGGCCGTAGCAGGAGGTGACCCGGCCGGCGGTCGGCATGCCCGAGGTGCTGGACGCGCTGGCCAGCGTCTGCTGCTGCTCCTGCTGCTTCTGTCGGGCGCTCCAGGCGGCAGCTGCGTCGGCGGCACCCTGCGCGGCGAGCAGGCGTTCGCCGGCCTTGCGGAGCTCCTCCTCCAGGCGGGCCTTCTCCGCGGCGCGGGCGTCGTAGTCGGCCTGGGCCTGGGCGAGGTGGGCGTTGGCGGCCTTCTCGGCCTCGTCGGCCGCGCGGGCGAGCTCGTCGAGCCGGGCGACGGCGGCCTTGGCGGCGCGGTCGGTCTCCTCGACGCGGGCCTCGACGGCGAGGAACTCCTGCAGCCGCTCGGCGCGGTGGTCGCCGATGACCTCCATGGTGGCGGCCTGCTGCAGCAGCTCGGTCGGGCTCTGGGCGTCGAGGAGCAGCTCCATGTCCCCGTATCGGTCGTCGGCGCCCATGTAGGCCTCGCGGCCGAGGTCGGCGATGTCCTCCTCGGCCCCGGCCACATGGGCCTGGGCGGCGGCGAGCTCCGCGGCGGTCCGGTCGGCCTCGGCCTGACCGGCGGCGAGCTGCGCCCGGGCGACCAGGGCGGCGTCGGCGGCGGCCTCGGCCTCCACGGTCATCCGCTGGAGCTGCTCGTCGGCTGCCTTCACCTGGTCCTCGATGGCGGCGACCTGCTGGGCGAGTGAGGCCTGCTCGGCGGCCGCACTGGTCGGGGCGGCGCCGGCGACGACCGGGGTGCCGGCCAGGAGCCCGGCCACCGCGGCGGCGACGATGACGGCCCGGCGCGGAGCGCGCAGGCGGCTGCGGGGTGCCGTGGCGCAGCGGACCACGGTGTTCTGGCGGTGCAGGGTCGCCAAGGCGACTGTTCTCCCATCCTCGCGACCGCCTACCGAGTTAGCTGACGGGTTCGGGCCGGACGGCGCCCTACCCGCCTGCGCTTCCCCAACGCAGGCAGGACTCACCCCAATGGTTCGGTGGGTCCCCGGTCCGCCTCGGCCCCGGGTGGGACGTCGGCGGTTCGGCGGGGCCGTGCCGAGGCCCTCGGTTGTCGAGGAGCGTTGCCCGGCAAGGCCGTCGGGAAAGCTACACCGACTCCGGCCTCCCGGTCACGATCGAGTAACACGATCGTCGCGCCTCCTTGCCCTCGCGGACAGGACTGACTACGGCACGTCAGCGCCCGACTGCGGAGAGGTGACTGCCGGGGCGGGCGGGATTCCTGTGGCGACCTGCGCGGACACCCGCTCGTGTCTCTCCTCTCGGTGGGGTCGCTCACCGCCTCCTCGCGCGCGAGTGGTCACTGAGATGTCGCCCACATCCGCGGGCCTGGAGCCGCAGGTCGACCCGGCCAGGAGGGCCCGGCGCGCCGGTCGACCCCTCGGGCCGACCGGCGCGGTCAGGATCAGCGCCTACGGTCGTGGCAGGAGGCCCCGCGGCGAGTGCGCGGCCGGACGGCGGGAGGGTGCACGTGTCGGCCCGGAGGAAGGTGGCCGCTGCGGTCGGGGGCGTCGCAGTGGCCGGCGTCGCGGTGGCGCTGACGCAGTACGTGCCGCCGAACGAGCGCGGCGGGGGTGCCGTCGCCGCTCAGGACCTCGCCGGTTCCCTGGTCGGCGCCGGGGCGAGCAGCCAGCAGGCGGCCATGCAGGGGTGGACGGCGGGCTACTCGAGCGTGCAGCCCAGCGTGACCGTGAACTACGACCCGGTGGGGTCCGGTGGTGGCCGTGAGCAGTTCATCGCCGGAGGCATCGACTTCGCCGGCTCGGACGCGCCGCTCGACGAGGAGGAGCTCGCCGCCGCGCGAGAGCGCTGCGGCGGCGGGGAGGTCTTCGAGCTGCCGAACTACATCTCGCCGATCGCGGTGGTCTACAACCTCCCCGGGGTGGAGGAGCTGAACCTCTCTCCCGCGACGCTGGCCGGGATCTTCGCGCGGCAGATCATCACCTGGAACGACCCGGCGATCGCCGCCGACAACCCCGGCGTCGCCCTGCCCGACCTGCCGATCACCCCGGTGAACCGCTCCGACGAGTCGGGCACCACCGAGAACTTCACCGAGTACCTCGCCGCCGTCGCCCCCGAGGTCTGGACGTTCGAGCCCAGCGGCGAGTGGCCGGTGGCGGGCGGCGAGGCGGCCCAGGGCAACTCCGGGGTGGTGGCCGCCGTGGCCGGCGGCGAGGGGACGATCGGCTACGCCGACCTCTCGCAGGCCGGCGACCTGGGGGTGGCCCGCATCGGGGTGGGCGGGGAGTTCGTCGCCCCGACGCCGGAGGGCGCCGCGGCCGTGGTCGAGGGGTCCGAGCCCCTGCCGGGCCGCGGCCCGTACGACCTCGCCCTCGAGCTCGACCGGACCACCGCCGGGTCCGGCGAGTACCCGATCGTGCTGGTCAGCTACCACATCGGCTGCATCCAGTACGAGGACCAGCTCACCGCCGACCTGGTCGCGGACTTCATGGGCTACGTGGTCAGCGAGGAGGGGCAGGCGGCAGCCGCCGAGGTGGCCGGCTCCGCCCCCATCTCCGACGCCCTGCGGGAACAGGCCCGGACGGCCATCGACGCCATCGGCACCGTTTCCTGACGGCGGCCGCGAACGGGGCCCGGCGTCTGGCAGGCTGGAGCCCGTCGGGGCGGTAGCTCAGCCGGTCAGAGCATGGGACTCATAATCCCTGGGTCGTGGGTTCGAGCCCCACCCGCCCCACCGATATACGTGCAGGCCAGAGGGTCGCTGCTTGATCGCCGATCTTGATGATGAGGTCCCGTGCCCACACGGTGCCCACACTACGCACCGTGACGTCTTGTTACGGACGCCTCGTGGGCGAGATCCATGCGGTCAGCGAGGGCGCCGAGGTCGTCGTCGAAGAGCCCGGAGTACACGTCGAGGGTCATCGCTGCGGAGGCGTGACCGTGCCGCCGACCTTGGTGGCGCTCTCGGCGACGGTGAGCCGCCTGCGCAGGAAGTCGACCGTTCGTGGGACCTGCCCATGGCGGGGAGGGCGGATACCGCAGGTGAGTCACCGCTGCCGCCGCCGGGCCGGACTCCGTCACCGAACGTATGGCAGGGATGTGATGCTGGGCACGCGCACCCAACTGCGGTGCAGCCGCTGCTCGTACGCTGGCGTCGTTCATCCCGCCGAGCTGCTCAAGCGACTACGCAGTTGCTCCCGGTCGGCCACCGTCTGAGTGGACATTGCCCCTCCGGCGTCACGCCGTCCCCGTAGCCTGGTGTGTCGTTGTTCGGATTTCTCGCATCGACCAGACCCACACCCTTTGATCGAGAGGATGAGTGACATGTCGGGGGCAGACCCGTTTGAACATATGTATCAGTGTAAGGAGTGCGAGGGAGACGGCGGTGTGAATGTTCCGGATCCAGAAGATGAGACCATGGTTGTTAGCGGCGAATGCCCCACGTGCGGCGGGAGCGGCATCGTAAGCAGCGACAAGGGCGATGAGAAGTACGGATACATTCGCGTGGAGTACTGAACTCGCCGAAAGCGTTGCGAAGAACCATTACTCCGCCGCACCGGTGCGCAGAGCCGGTCGGTCAGCAGCAGCTCGGGGGAGTGCTCACGGCTGCTCCGGTGCGGTGTCCGTTGCGGCGTCCGGTCCCGGGGCTGTGTTCGCTGACGCCGCGTCGTCCGGCATCGCTTCCTCTGCGGCGTCCGTCGCCGTCGCCGCGTCCGGAGTCGCTTCCGCGTCCGCTGCCGTGCTGGGGGTGGACGCCGCCTCCAGCGCAGGTGCCGGGGATGCCGCCGGTGAGGGGTGCGCAGCCGCCTGCCCATAGGCCGTCACCGCCGCCCTGATCTTCGGTCCCAAGTAGAGGAAGTGCTGGTGCGCGCCGATCCGGTCGTAAACCTCCTGGGGCGCGTCCGCTTCCCGCAACATCGCGTAGACAGCCAGCCAGTAGAGCGATTCGGCCAGGTAGTGCTGCTGGACCGCCGGTCCGCGCGGCTCGCGTCCGAGGTGGTGGGCAATGTCGTTGCGATGCCAGGTAACTGCCTCCACCCACCACGTGACGTGGCCGGTCAGCTCCTTGAACGGTTCGCCAGCCAGGTCGACGCATCGCCGGAGACGCGCGGGCAGATCCTTGACGGTGATGCCCGTCTTCTCCCGGTCGAAGCCCTCCAGTGCGGCGGTGTAGTTGAGCAGCCGGTCGGACATGAACATGCCCTCACGGGCTCGGATGGCCATCGTCCGGCCGAGCGTGCTCCGGTACTGCTTGGCCGCGCGCATCCACTTCGTGATGCCTTCCATGCCACCCAGGTCATCGAACGTAAAGAACAGTTGGTGGTTCGCGATCTCGTCAGGCTTGGCAGCCCGGTCCCGGATGTTCCAGGTAGCGAACAGCTCGAACGGGAAGGGTTGATCCTTCGTGTTGTCGTCCGGGTCCAGCGTGCGCTTGAGGTCGGGGTGGTAGCCGAAGATGTGCTGGTACTCGGCATTGCGTCCGGTTGCGATGGACACCAAGTCCTGGAAGTCACTGGCGACATCGACCGCGTCGTCAACTGGCGTCAGGGCGGGGAAGTCGAGTCGAAGGCTGTACCCCTGAGAGAGGTGTCGCTCGGTGGAGCGTCTACCGCCGATGCCGATGTGGTGTCGAAGCGTGAGCGTGACGCCATCGTCCAGATTGGTGACCCGAGCGGGGCGCGCTTCGACGTTCAGCTCCCAGCGCTTGAGCCGTCCTGGCTCGTCGTCGTGGAAGACGTGCGTCTCCCCGATGTACTTCTCGATGGCCCAGTCGTTGAGGTAGGCCATGTTGACGGCGAAAGCGGTGACCTCTGCTGACTCACCTTCGCCCCACCAGAGTTCGGTGAACAGTCGGTTGACGAAGATCTGCTCCTCGGACCCCCGGCCGAATAGGTTGCCCTTGCTGTGCGTCTGGAAGGCGTCTTCCAGCGTGACGGCCTTGCCGTTCACCTCGCCGTAGATGCGGGGGTAGGAGCCTGAGCGCTCCTCCACCTCCGCCGTGTGCTCCATCATCACGCCGCCACCCTCGGTGGGCACGACCTCGGCGTACTCAGTCCAGTGGCTCAGCGCTCCGATCAGGGAAAGGTTGCCGCCCTTCTCGGAGTCGAAGGTGATAGTGCCGGGCACCTTCTTGTCTTCTCTGCCTGGCAGCCACCAGTGCCCCTGGCCCTCGTAGATCACAGTCATCTGCGCCCGCTCCGTCCTTGTCCCCGTGGTCGCACAGCCGTGAGAGCTGGCTCACAACGTCTACGCCAGCGCTGTGACTCTTTCCAACCCCGCGTCGGGTAGAGCGGCTGGACAGGGCAAGCAACCCACCTGCCTGATACGCAGGCTCCGGCGCGACGGCAAGTGAATCGTCCTGGGGCAGGTGAAGGGTCCAACCAGCAAGGAGACTGGACCTGTGTCTGCACCACGGAAGTTCGACTCGGAGACCCGGGACCGCGCGGTCCGCATGTACGCCGACCGGGTGCGTGACGGCGAGTCGAAGCTCGCTGCCCGGCGCAAGGTCGGCGAGTTGCTCGGCGTCAACCCGGCGACGCTGCGGAACTGGGTTGAGACGGCCGAGA
>NZ_SPQN01000092.1 GCF_004571065.1 Geodermatophilus sp. DF01-2 | reverse complement strand
CGGGCCGCGCCGGCTCCGCGCCCGGCCGACCCGGCCGCCGGGGAACCGCTGCCCCGTCCCGTCGCCGGCGCCTGACCCGGGGCGCTACAGCCGGTCGGGGTCCGGCGCCGGCCGGGCGGCCTCCTCGACGACCTGCGGACGGTCGGCGGACCCGCTCTCCGAGACGGCGGAGCCGCATCGCGCGACCGAGAAGAAGACCGCCAGCACGACGGCCACTCCGGCGAGGACGACCCCGGAGACCAGGAGCCTCCCCCGCCGTCCCCGGGCGGTGGACTCGTCCCCATCGGGACGGTCCCCGGGCCGCTCGCCGCGGGATCGAGGGTCGGATGGCGGCATGGTCGGCTCCCGTGTCGATCGGTCGCGTACTGCTGGCGCACCGGTCCCCTGCCCCGGAGACGGGGCGGTCATGCACGGGGCGGCCGTGCAGGCGCTGCGTACCCTGCCGGGCAGCCGACGCCGGAGGAGGTCCCGCAGCCCGTGCGACCGCCGCTGGACGACCTCCCACTGGATGACGAGGCGCCCGTCGCCGCGCGGCTGCGCGCGGCCGGGTGCGTCTTCGCCGAGGAGGAGGCGGCCGCGCTGCTGGCCGCGGCGACCGGCCCCGGGCATCTCGCGGCGCTGGTCGACCGGCGGGTGACCGGCGAGCCCCTGGAACTCGTCCTCGGCTGGGCGGAGTTCTGCGGCCTGCGCATCGCGGTGGAGCCGGGCGTCTTCGTGCCGCGGCAGCGCACCGCTGTCCTCGTCGAGCGGGCCGTCGCCCTGCTGCGGGACGCCCGCCGGCCCCCGGTGGTGGTCGACCTGTGCTGCGGCTCCGGGGCGGTGGGGCTGGCCGTGGCCGCCACCGTCGGCGCGGTCGAGCTGCACGCGGCGGACGCCGACCCGCGCGCCGTCCGCTGCGCCCGGCGCAACCTCCGGCCGGTCGGTGGCCGGGTGCACCAGGGCGACCTCTACGCCGCGCTGCCGGCGGGGCTGCGCGGCCGGGTCGACCTGCTGGCGGCCAACGCCCCCTACGTGCCGACCGCGGCGGTCGCGCTCCTGCCGCCCGAGGCCCGGGAGCACGAACCCCGCGCCGCCCTGGACGGCGGCCCCGACGGCACCGACCTCCAGCGCCGGGTCGCGGCCGGGGCGCTGCGCTGGCTGGCTCCCGGCGGGACCCTGCTGGTGGAGACCGGCGCACCCCAGGCACCGCGCACCGCGGCCGCGGTCGCCGCCGGGGGACTGCGGACGGTGGTGGTCCGGGACGAGGAGCGGGACGCGACCGTCGTCGTCGGGACGGCACCCGCGGCACCGTGTCCGGACGTTCACGGTCCGCTGTGACACACGCAGTGATCATTCGGCACGAATCAGTCATGCGCTGACCTGGTGCGACGCGGGTCCTTGGTCCCTGCCGCCCCCCGCCGCCGCGGTCCACGATCCCACCATGAGCGACGCGGACCGGTGCAGCGACGAGTCGGTGGAGGGCCGGCCGGGCTCGTCGACGGCCGGCCACCCGATCGGCGAGGACGCGGCGGGCCGTTCCCGCGTCGAGCCGATGCGGCTCGCCCCCCTGCTGCCGCGGCGGCAGAACCCGTGGCTGCTCGTCGACGTCGACGGCTCGCCGTCCTCGCACGGGGCCCTGGTGTGGGCGCTGCGCGAGGCCGCGCGCCGGGAGGCCACCGTGGTCGCCGTCTGCGTGATCGACGACGACGGCGACGCGCCGGCCGGCCTCCCCCGCCTCGCGCGGCGTGGGAGCACGGCCGTCCTGGACCGGCTCGAGGCACAGGTGCTCCGGGCCATCGCCGAGACCGGCGTCGTCGGCCGGGTCCGCACCGCCGTGCTCGAGCGCCCGGTGTTCGAGGCGCTGAGCAGCGCGGCACGAGGGGCCGACCTCGTGGTGGTCAGCGGCCGGGGCAAGACCCTGCTGCGCCCCGCCGTCCCCCGGCAGCCGGCCCGCCGCCTGGTTCGCGGCGCCTGACGGAGCCCGGAATCGCCACGCCACCGCCCCTCCTCCCGGAGGACTTCGACCGCCGGGCCGTGACCCCGCCCGGCACCGGGTCTGCCGACCTGCCGTCGGCCGAGGTCACTGTCCCCGGCAGCCGGGCCACCACGCTCAGCGAGCAGGTCGACGCGACCCTGCACGAGGTCGTGCACGCCGCCGTCGAGCACACCGGGGCGACCTACGGCGCGCTGGGCGTGGTCGACGACGAGGGCACCGGCTTCGAGCGCTTCGTCGTCGTCGGCATGGACGCCGCCGTCCGGGAACGGATCGGCCGGCTGCCCGTCGGCGCCGGCGTCCTCGGCCTGCTGCTGGAGCGGCCCGCCCCGCTGCGGCTGGACGACCTCACCCGGCACCCGCAGGCGGTCGGCTTCCCGCCCGGCCACCCGCCGATGCACTCGTTCCTCGGGGTACCGGTCCGGGTCCGGAACGCCGTCTTCGGCCATCTCTACCTGACCGTCAAGCGCGGCGGCGGCCCGTTCACCGCGGCGGACGAGGCGGCGGCGACCGCGCTGGCCGCCGCCGCCGGGATGGCGATCGCCAACGCCGAACTGGTCGAGCGCGCCGAGCACCGGCGCGCGTGGGCCCAGGCCGGCACCGACATCGCCACCGCCCTGCTCTCGGGCGCCGACCCCGACACCGTGCTGCGCTCGATCGGCGAGCGGGTGGCCGGCCTGGCCTCGGCGGACGCCGCCGGTGTGCTGGTGCCCAGCGGGGACGAGGACGCGCTGACCGTCGTGGTCGCGGTCGGGCTCGACGAGGGGGACGTCGGGGGCGTGCGCCTGCCGATGGTCGACAGCCAGCTGGGGGTGGCGCACCGGACCGGCGTCCCGCGGCTCGTCCCGGACGCCGGGACCGCCACGCCGGGAGGCCAGCGGGCCCCCGTGCTCGGCGAGCTGACCCGCCGGTTCGGCCCCACGCTGATCATCCCGCTGGGCGGGCGCCCGGCGCTCGGCACGGTCGTGGCGATGCGGCTGCGCGGCCGGGAGCCGTTCGAGCCGGACACGCTCGAGCTCGCCGGGGCGTTCGCCGCGCAGGCGTCGGTCGCCCTCGAGCTGGCCCGCAGCCAGCAGCGGGAACGGCGCTTGCAGGTGCAGGCCGACCGTGACCGGATCGCCCGGGACCTGCACGACCACGTCGTCCAGCGAATCTTCGCCACCGGCCTGGCCCTGGACCGGATCAGCCGCTCGCTGGAGGAGGACCACCCCGAGGCGGCCGCCCGCCTGGCCGAGCGCGTCGACGAGCTGGACGGGACCATCGCCCGCATCCGCTCGTCGATCTTCGAGCTGCACGAGGCCGACGACGCCTCGCCCGACGCCGTCCGCGCCCGCATCGTCGACGTCGTCCGCTCGATCACCGGCGGGCAGGGCCTGCGCCCCGACGTGCGGCTGCGCGGCGACGCCGACGACCTGCCACCGGTGCTCCTGCCCGACGTGGTCGCCGTCGTCCGTGAGCTGGTCACCAACGTGGTGAAGCACGCGCAGGCCACCCGCGTGACGGTCACGGTCACCGTCGACGCCGAGGTGTGCGTCGTCGTCACCGACAACGGGGTCGGGCTGCCCACCGTCGGCGTGCGCAGCGGGCTGACCAACCTGGCCGACCGCGCCGAGCGCCACGGCGGCCGGCTGACCACGTCCGCCGGCCCGTCGGGGACCCAGATCCGCTGGTGCGTACCCCTGCCGCGGCGGAACTGAAGCGCCGGGTCAGTCGGGGCGGCCGCGCAGCTCGGTGGCGAGGATCGCGGCCTGGGTCCGGCGCTCGAGCCCCAGCTTGGCCAGCAGGTGGCTGGTGTAGTTCTTCACCGTCTTCTCCGCCAGCCCCATCCGGGTGCCGATCTGCCGGTTGGTCAACCCCTCCCCGATGAGCCGCAGCACCGTCCGCTCCTGCTCGGTGAGCACGGCCAGCCGGCGGTCGCGCTCCGCCGGGCGGCGGCGCGTCGCCGAGGTCTGGATCCCGGCGTCCTGGGTGAACAGCATCCCGCCCCCGGCGACGGTCCGGACGGCGGAGACCAGCGCCGAGCCGCGCACCTGCTTGAGCAGGTAGCCCGATGCACCGGCGGCGACCGCGGCCGCCATCGCCTCCTCGTCTGGGAAGCTGGTGAGGACCAGGCAGCGCAGCCCCGGCACCCGCTCGCGCAGCTTCCGGCAGACGTCCGCACCGTCCCCGTCCGGGAGGCGCATGTCGACGACGGTGACGTCCGGCCGCACCGCCGGTACCCGGGCCAGCGCCTCGGCGACCGAGCCGGCCTCCCCCACGACGCTGATCACGGCGTCCTCCTCGAGGACCTCGGCCACACCTCGCCGGACGACCTCGTGGTCGTCGACGAGGAACACGCGTATGGCAGCGCCGTCCAGTCCCACGGGAACAACCCCCCTCCGGAGAGTGACCCACGTCACTCAGCGTAGGGGCTGCGGGGTGCGGCCACCAGCGGCCCCCTCCAGGGCACCGCCGGCCCCGTCCCGGGCACCGCCGGCCCTGCAGGTCCCGCCGCGAGCCTGCGAGCGGTGGGAGGCAGGCGGGTCCTTCTTCAGACCGGCAGCAGCAGCGCCGCGTAGAGGGTCAGCCCGGGCCCGAACGCCATGGCGACGACGGGGCCGTCGACGTCGGCGAGCTCCTCCAGGACCAGGAGCACCGTCGCCGAGGAGCAGTTGCCGTGCTCGGCCAGCACGTGGCGGGACGCGGCCAGCTGGGCCTCGGGCAGCCCGAGCTCGTCGCGGACGACGTCGAGGATCCGCGGCCCGCCGGGATGCACGGCCCAGCCCGCGACGTCCTCCGCACGCAGCCCGGCACCGGCCAGCAGCTCGTCGACGACCTCACCGACGTGCCGCGACAGCACGTCCGGCACCCGCGGGGACAGGCCCATGCGGAAGCCGAGGTCGGTGACGTCCCAGGTCATGTGGTCGGCGGTGGAGGCGTCGGTGCGGGCCACCACCCCGGCCAGCCGCCGACCCTGGCCCCGCCCCGCCCGCCCGGGCTCGAGGACGACGGCGGCCGCGGCGTCGGAGAACAGCGCATGCGCGACGACCTGGTCCAGTTCCCGCACCGGCGGCTGGACGTGCAGGCTGGTCAGCTCGCAGCACAGCAGCACCGCCGGGCGGGACCGGGCCGTCACGTAGTCCCCCACGGCGGCCAGGCCCGGGATCGCGGCGTAACAGCCCATGTGGCCGACCAGCAGCCGCTGCAGCCCCGGCGGCATGCCCAGGTCGCTGGCCAGCCGGATGTCCAGCCCGGGGGTGGCGTACCCGGTGCAGGTGGCGACGGCGAACAGGCCGACGTCCCCGGGCGCGAGGCCCGCGTCGTCCAGCGCGTCGGCGACGGCCTGCTTGCCCAACGGCAGTGCCTCCTCGACGTAGCGCTGCATCCGCGCACCGGTGCTCCAGCGGCTGAGGTCCTCGTCCATCGGGTTGGCCACCGCGTGCCGGCGGCGCACGCCGGAGGAGGCGAAGATCCGCCGCGCCGAGCGGATGTCGGCGTAGTGGTCGGCGAAGAAGCCGTCCCACGCCGCGTCCTGGTCGATCGTCGTCGGCAGCGCGCGCCCGGCGCCGGTCAGGACCGCGCTCATCGGCATCCCCGGCGGGCGCTCGGCGTCATGCTCCCGACCGTACGGGCGCCCGGCGCCTCGCGCCGCCCCACCTCCGCCCTCACCTCCGTCGCCCGTACCCGGCGAAGACGACGGCGGTGGACCGGAAAGGCTTCATCCGCACCGTGTCCCGCCGGCCCAGCCGCCAGGCCAGCGCGTCGCGCATCGACGGGCGCAGCCCGACCAGCCGGAGGTCCAGGCCGAGCTCGTCGGCGGCGGCGAGCAGACGGGCACGGTCGACGAAGAGCGCTGGGTCGTGGATGCCCGGGGGCGGGCCGCCGGGCAGCCGCTCGGCGACGGTCACCATGAGGAACCGCCCGATCCGGGTGGCCGCGAGCGCGTCGATCACCAGCGTGCCGCCGGGACGCAGCAGGCGGGCGCACTCGGCGAGCACCGCGACGTCGTCCTCGACGTGCTCGAGGATCTCGCCCGCGACGACCACGTCGGCACACCGGTCGGCCAGCGGGACGGCGAGCACCGACCCACGCACCGCCAGGACGCCGTGGTCGCGGGCGACCCGCAGGCCCTGCTCGCCCAGGTCGACGCCGACGTGGCGGTAGCCGAGGCGGGCGGCGTGCGGGGCCATGAGACCTCCGCCGCAGGCCAGGTCGACGAGCACCGCGCCCGGGGCCGGGGCGGGCGGGATGTGCTCGCCGCGCGAAGCGGCCAGCCAGTGCAGTGCGGCGAAACCGCCGGAGACCTGCCACCACTGGTCGGCCAGGTCGTCGTACTGGGCGGGGTCGTTGCGGCGCAGCGCGGCCATGCGGGTCCAGCCCCTTCCCGAGCGGGTCGTGCCCCCAGTCCACCAGTGAGCGTCGACACCGGAGGTCCCGACGTCCTCCTGGCCCACCGACCACGACTCGTCGGACGCCGTGCGTGCCGGACGCCGTGTCGGGCCCTCCACCCGCCGTACCGAGGGTGGAGGTCGCGGAAACCGGTCGACGTGGCCGGGCGTCCTACTGAACCGGCGACGCCGGCGCGCCGACCGCTGCTGCCGGGTCTGGTAGAGCTGCACGCATGAGCGTCACCGTCGTCGGCAGCCTCAACGAGGACGTGCTGGTCCGCGTGAGTCGGCTGCCCGGCCGCGGCGAGACCGTGGTCGGCCGGGAGATCGTGCTGGCACCGGGCGGGAAGGGCGCCAACCAGGCGGCGGCCGCCGGCCGGCTCGGGAACGGGGTCGCCATGGTCGGTCGGGTGGGCGCCGACCCGGCCGCGGAGCGACAGCTGGCGGCACTCTCCGCGGCCGGCGTCGACGTGGCCCACGTGCACCGGACGCCCGGTGCACCCACCGGCACCGCAACCATCCCGGTCGAGGACGGCAGCGGCGAGAACCTCATCGTCGTCGTCCCCGGCGCCAACGCCGAGCTGCGGCCGGAGGACGTCGACGTCGCGGCCGTGCACCGGGCACGGGTGGTGCTGCTCCAACTGGAGGTGCCGCTGGCGACCGTGCAGGCCGCGGCGGCGGCTGCCGGCGGCACCGTCGTCCTCACCCCCGCGCCGCCGCAGCCGCTGCCGGCCGGGCTGCTCGCACGGGTCGACGTGCTGGTGCCCAACGAACACGAGCTGCTGCAGCTGGCCGGGGCGGCGCCCGGCGAGCGGACACCCGGGGAACTGGCCCGGCTGGCCCGCACCCTGACGGCCCGCACGGTGGTGGTCACCCTCGGCGCGCGCGGCGCCCTGCTCGTGCCCGACGACGGTCCGGCGCTGCTGCAGCCGCCGCCCGCCGTGGAGTCCGTGGACACCACCGGCGCCGGCGACGCGTTCTGCGGAGCCCTCGCCACCGCCCTCGCCGCCGGGACGGCCCGGGCAGAGGCGGTGGCGACGGCGGTGACGGCCGCCGCGCTGTCGACCACCGGTCCCGGCGCCCGCGGGGCGCTGCCCGACGCCGCCGCGGTCGCCGGGGCGCGGCCTTCCCTCCCACCCACCGTCCCGGTGGACGGATGGTTGACCGGGCGGCCGTCCGGGCACGAGCCTGACCAGCCGACGAACGAGGAGAACCCGCGATGACCGAACCGGAACGCCCGCCCCGCACCGCCGAGCGCGCCGAGGGCGACCCGCCCGGCGAGGAGCCGACCAGCGGCCGCACTCCGCGCACCGAGGAGCCCGCCGAGGGCGGGGACGTCCCCGTGGACGGCGCCGACACCCCCTGACGCTCCCGTGCGGACGCAGCCGGACGGCGGGACCTGCGCCCGGACGGCGTCCCGGAGAGTGACGCATCTCTCCCGGTCTCGGCCACAACTTCACCGGTGAGGGGCTGTTTCGTCGCCCGGAACACGGGGGACGCTGGCTCCATGGAGAACACCCAGCAGCACCCCCGAGTAGGCGACGAGTCGCAGAGCCGCCAGGCCTCCACCGCGCCCCTGTCGCGACTGCTGGCCAACCCCCGCCGGGTGCGCCGGGCCTGAAGACGGCCCCCTCCCGGGACGAGGATCCGTCCCGCATCCCTCCGCAGGCTCGGGAGCCCCAGAGGGGGCTGGCTCGAGGATGCCGAGAAGGGGGGCGGACGTGGGTCACGGATCGTCACACCGGCCCCACTCGTCGCGGTCAGCCCGGGTGCAACTCGTCACTCACCGCAACCACCTGTCGGTCGACCCCGGCGTGCCGCGAACTGCTCCGTCACGCCCTGGTGCAGCATCGCCGACGTGACCGCAGCCGCCATCCCTCTCGCTGCCGACGATGCCTCGGCCCCCGTCCGCCGGAGCCGGGCCGAGCGGCAGGCCATCGTCCTGGACACCGCGGAGCGGCTGTTCGCCACCCGCAGCTCGCGCAGCGTGGGGATGGACGAGCTGGTCCGGGAGACGGGCCTCGGCAAGATGACGGTGTACCGGCTCTTCAAGAGCAAGGACGACCTCGTCGGCGCCTACCTCACCCGCAAGGCAGCCACCGAGCTGAGCCGTATCGACGCCGAGCTCGAGCGCCTCGAGGGTGACCCACGGGCGGCACTGCTGTCGGTCGTCGACATCGTGGAACGCGACGTGACCCGGGCCGGCTTCCGCGGGTGCCCGTTCACCAACGTCAGCAGCGAGTACGACGACCCTGAGCACCCGGCCCGCAGCGCCGCCGCCGACTACAAGTTCGAGCTGCACGCCCGCCTGGAGCGGCTGGCCGATCAGGTCGTCCCGGGCACCGGTGAGGACCTCGCCGCGCAGATCCACCTGATCATCGACGGGATGCACCTCTCCGGCGGCCTGCTGGGCCCCGACGGCCCGGCCGTGCACGGCCGCAGGCTGGCCGAGCGGCTGATCGAGGCCGCTGTGGCGGCCCGCTGAGTCGTCGGCGGTCCTCCGGACCGCACCGCGGCCTGCCGTCCCCAGCTGCGGAAGCCGACCCGCCACCACCCCTCGGGGACCCTCCGGCCCCGGTCCCCCGCGGCTCCCCGGGCGGGGCGGCGGAGGCCACCGCAGGATGGGCCGGTGAGCACCGACCGCAGCCGGCCCGACCTCGACGACACCACCGTGGAGGGCCTCGGCAAGCTCTCCGAGGCCCTCGAGACCGTCGAGCAGGCCCGCGGCCAGCTCTACGGCTTCCACCAGCACTCCGGCAAGGCCGACCTGCTGCTGCAGGACGCCGTCGACCTCTTCCGCGAGGCCGGGCACACCCGGCTCGCCGACGACCTGGAGCGCGACCTGGTCGGCCGCAACGTCATCGCCGACCGGTGGACCTTCCAGATCGTCGAGGACTACGACGCCACCTACTGGTCGGTCTTCCGGGCCTTCGACGAGCGCGCACGCACCGAGCTCGCCGCCGGCGACCGGCACGTCCAGGAGGCCCGGATGAAGCAGCGCGAGCGCACGAGGGGCCATCCGCGCCAGGAAGCGGGCCCCGCGCTGGACGGCACAGCGTGATCAACACCGGTCCGGCGGGGTCTGGCGGCCGTCGAGGCCCCGCTGGACCGGGGGTGGTCACCGGGGTGCGGTCGCCGTCCGGACGGCGTCACCGCACACTCGGTTCATGACGATGCCCGAGCCGGACGAGCCCCGAGACGCCCAGCCCCTCGGCAGCGAGGTCGCGCCGCCCGGCGACCCGGAGTCCCAGGGCGGCACCGACGGCCCCGCCGACGGCGTGGCCGGGCCGAGCTACCCGCCGGCCGAGACCGAGCCGGACGCGAACCGCTGACCGTGCGCGGGACGGCGCAGGGCACCAGACTCGACCCGTGACCGCTCCCGGCTCCGATCCCCTGCGCACCTCCCCGGGCACCACCGGCCCGTCGACCCCCGGCGCGCCAGGCCGGCCGGCGGCCCCGCCCCCGACGTCCACACCGGGGACCACGACCTCCGAGAAGCCCCGCGAACGGCACCGCGGCCGCACCATCGGTCGCACCCTCGCCCTGGCGCTGCTCCTCTTCGTGACCGTCGTCCTCGTGCTGTTCGTCGTCTACAACACCCAGACGGTCGCGATCAGCCTCGTGTTCGCCAACGTGCAGGGCCCGCTGGTCGTCGCACTCCTCATCGCGGCGGCCCTGGGCGGGCTGCTGGTCTGGCTGGCCAGCCTCGTCCTGAGAGCCCGCCGCCGCAAGCGCTGACCGACCGCACCGACGAGGCTCGCGACCGCGCCGGTCGCCAGCCCCGTCGCGCTCCCGGCCCCGTCGGGTGAGGCGGCGCTTGCCCGGGTTACCGGCCGGTAATACGGTTTGTTACCGGCGGGTAAGGACCCGTCGGTACCGGGCACGCAGCACGTCGGGAGCCACGCGCATGAGCCACTACACCGCGAACCTGCGGGATCTCGAGTTCAACCTCTTCGAGTTCCTGGACACCAAGGACAGGTTCGGCACCGGGCCGTTCGCCCAGATGGACGCCGAGACCGCGCGCGGTGTGCTGGCCGAGGTCCGCCGGCTGGCCGAGGGCCCGATCGCCGCGTCCTTCACCGACGCCGACCGCAACCCGCCGGTGTTCGACCCCGTCACGAACTCGGTCACGCTCCCCGAGAGCTTCAAGCGGTCGGTGCGCGCCATCGAGGACGGCGGGTGGTTCTCACTCGACCTGCCCGAGCACCTCGGCGGCTTCGGCGCCCCGCACGCCTTGACCTGGGCGGCCTTCGAGATGGTGCTCGGCGCCAACCCCGCCGTCTTCATGTACGGCTCGTGGGCGGCCTTCGCCGCGATCCTCGACGAGCTGGGCACTCCGGACCAGAAGCGGCTGGCCGCGCTCATGCTCGAGCACAAGTGGGGCGCCACCATGGTGCTCACCGAGCCCGACGCCGGCTCCGACGTCGGCGCCGGCCGGACCAGGGCCGTGCGGCAGGACGACGGCTCGTGGCACATCACCGGCGTCAAGCGGTTCATCACCTCGGCCGAGCACGACCTGTCCGACAACATCGTCCACCTGGTGCTGGCCCGCCCCGAGGGCGCGGGGCCGGGCACCAAGGGACTGTCGCTGTTCGTCGTCCCCAAGTTCCACGTCGACCTGGAGTCCGGTGCGCTCGGCGAGCGCAACGGCGTCCACGTCACCAACGTCGAGAGGAAGATGGGCCTCAAGGTCTCCACGACCTGCGAGCTGACCTTCGGTGAAGGCTCCGTGCCGGCGAAGGGCTGGCTGGTCGGCGAGGTGCACGACGGCATCGCGCAGATGTTCGAGGTCATCGAGCACGCCCGGATGTTCGTGGGCGCCAAGGCGATCGCCACGCTGTCGGCCGGCTACCAGGTGGCCCTCGCCTATGCGAAGAACCGCGTGCAGGGCGCCGACCTCACCGCGACGTCCAAGGACGCCCCACGGGTGACCATCACCTCCCACCCCGACGTGCGCCGCTCGCTGATGCTGCAGAAGTCCTACGCCGAAGGCATGCGGGCCCTCTACCTGTGGACGGCGACCTTCCGCGATCAGGTCACCGAGGCCGAGGCCGCCGGCACCGCGGACAGCGAGGAGGCGCGGCTGGCCGCCCGGATCAACGACCTGCTGCTGCCGGTGGTCAAGGGCTTCGGCTCGGAGCGGGCCACCCAGCTGCTCACCGCCGAGTCGCTGCAGACCCTCGGCGGATCGGGCTACCTGCAGGACTACCCGATCGAGCAGTACATCCGCGACTCCAAGATCGACACCCTCTACGAGGGGACGACGGCGATCCAGGGCCAGGACTTCTTCTTCCGGAAGATCGCCAAGGACGGCGGCGTCGCGCTGACCTGGGTCGCCTCGCAGATCCAGGTCACGATCGACGCGGAGGCCGGCAACGGCCGGCTCAAGGAGGAGCGCGCCGCGCTGGCCACCGGGCTCGGCGAGGTCCAGGCCATGCTCACCGCGATGTTCGGCCACCTGGGCGGGGCGCAGGAGGACATGAGGGCGCTGTACAAGGTCGGCCAGAACACCAGCCGGCTGCTGCTGGCGACCGGCGACCTCATCACCGCCTGGCTGCTGGTGCGCCAGGCCGAGGTGGCGCTGGGCGCGCTGGCCGGTGAGGTCAGCGAGCGGGACCGGCACTTCTACGAGGGCAAGCTCGCCGCCGCCCGCTTCTTCACCGCCCAGGTGCTGCCGCGGCTGTCGTCGGAGCGAGCCATCGTGGAGAACACCGACAACGCGCTCATGGAGGTCGACGAGGCCGCCTTCTGAGCCTGCGCCCCGTCCGCGGCCGCCGTCCTGGCAGGAGGGACGGCGGCCGTCGTCGTGGTGGAGGAGACCTCGGGGTTGCTACGGTTGCTACGGAGGTGGACGAGATGACCCGTTCGATCCCACACCGGGAACTTCGCAACAACAGCGCTGCGGTGTTGCGTGCGGTGCAGGCCGGCGAGACGTTCGAGATCACCAACCACGGCGAGGTGGTGGCCCTGCTCGTCCCGCCGAACGGGACCCAGCCGCTGTCTATCCGCCCGGCCACACGCCGCGGAGGGTTCAGTGACCTGCGGGGAGTCCGCCTCGACCATCCGGTGCAGGACGACCTCGACTACCTGCGCGGGGAGCGGTGAGGGTCTACCTCGACGCATCCGCCGCATCCAAGCTGCTGATCGAGGAGGCGGAGTCGGCGCCCCTCAAGCGTGAGCTGGACGAGTGGACCGAGACCGGGGCCGCTACCGTCTCGTGCATCCTGCTGGAGACCGAACTGCGCCGCGTAGCCGTACGCAACGGCATCGACCAGTCAAAGGTCAACGATGTGCTGGCCGGTGTGGACCTGCTCGACCTCGACCGAGGCCTGTTCCGGACCGCAGGTCTGCTCCCCGGCCGACATCTGCGCAGCCTGGATGCTCTTCACGTCGCTGCGGCGGTCCGGCTGGCCGCCGACGTCTTCTTGTCCTATGACGACCGCCAGGCGGCCGCCGCGGAGGCCGCCGGGCTGCGGGTTCTCGCGCCGTCCTGACCGCCGGGCATGGACCGCCCGCCTCCCGGGCATGTCCTCGGGCGACCGCGGAGGACGCCAGGAGGGCCACGATGACCGACCCAGCGGGCAGTGACCGGATCCAGCAGGACATCCCCACCGCGTCGGGCAGCGGTGACAACAGCAGCACCGGCACCGGCTTCGACGACGTCCCCCTCACCCGGGAGGAGGCGGTCGAGCGCGACGCGGCCCAGGACGACGACCTGCCGGCGAAGGCCGAGAGCGACCCGGCGCGCGCCGAGCGCGGCGGCGCCGGCGGCACTCTGTGAACCGGCGGCACACCCACGACGTGAGGAGAGCGGCATGAGCGAACCCCAGCCGGCAGGCGGCGGGACCGGCCCGAGCGAGGACAACCTGGTCGACGGCGTGCCGGGCGAGGACCGGTCCGACGGTGGCGAGCGGGACGAGGTCACCCTCACCACCGACGACGACGCCCAGCGCGACGATGCGCCGGTGCAGCCCGGCAACTCCTGACGCCAGGCTCTCCGGCCCCTCCATGGCGCCGCCGAGCGTGCGAGGTGGCCCAGGAGGGGCTCCCGTCAGGTCCAGCTGTGCCGGCGCGCCGGCTCCACGGCGGCGTGTCGGTTCGGCGCACCGAGCCTCGTCGCCGCGGCCGAACAGGTGGTGGCGGACGGACGCCGGGGCCGGCCGGTCCTTCCGGCGCTCGGCCGATCCGGCGGCGTCCCTCCGACGCCATGTGGTCCGCCACCTGCGCGAACAGCGCCGTGACCACGGTCATGTGTCCGGCGACCATGCGAAACGGACGCCTCCTCCGTGACCGCGTGGGGATGGCGCCAGGCCGCATCGTGGACGACCGTGTGGGTCGGCACCACTCCGTGCCCCCGATGTGTGTGTGCCGGCGCCGTGTGGGCGGACAACGGGACGACCTACCGTTCGGCGACATGGCGGACTCAGGAACCCTCACCGGACGGCGGGCGCTCGTCACCGGCGGCGCCTCGGGCATCGGCCGGGCGTGCGCGGTGCGGTTGGCCGGGGCCGGCGCCGACGTGGTCGTCGTCGATCGGGACGCCGAGGGGGCCAAGGAGGTCGCGGCCTCGGTCGGCGGCACGGCGGTCGCCGTCGACCTGTCCGACCTCGACGCCGTCGACGCCCTGGACCTCGACGTCGACGTGCTGGTCAACAACGCCGGTCTGCAGCACGTGGCCCCGCTGCACGAGTTCCCGGTCGACCGCTTCTCGCTGATCCTGCGGCTGATGCTGGAGACACCGTTCCGGCTGGTCCGCAGCGCGCTGCCGCACATGTACGGCCGCGGCTGGGGCCGCATCGTCAACATCAGCTCGATCCACGGCGTACGCGCCTCGGCCTACAAGAGTGCCTACGTCACCGCGAAGCACGGCCTCGAGGGACTGTCGAAGGTCATCGCACTCGAGGGCGCCCCGCACGGGGTCACCTCCAACTGCGTAAACCCCGCCTACGTGCGCACCCCGCTGGTGGAGAACCAGATCGCCGACCAGGCGCGGGCGCATGGGATGTCCGAGGACGAGGTCGTGGAACGGGTCATGCTCGCCCCGGCCGCCGTCAGACGGCTGATCGAGCCCGAGGAGGTCGCCGAGGCGGTCGCCTATCTCTGCTCACCGGCGGCGGCCTCCATCACGGGCAGCTCGCTGGTCATGGACGGCGGGTGGAGCGCCCACTGATGAAGGAAACCCTGCCCCCCTTGAAGGACCCCCCTGCTCCCCACCACTCGCCGGCTCGCGGCGGGCCCCTGCAGGGGGGCCGGTCGACGCTCCCGGCCGGTGCCCGCAGGGGGCCGGCACCGGCGAGAATGCCGGTCGTGACCCGAGCGACCCCACCGCCCGCCGAGCGGGCACCGGTGCCCGGGCAGCTGGACGGCGCGGCGGAGTACTTCGCGCTCCTGCTGGAGGAGGCCGCGGCCATCGAGTTCGAGGGCCCGCTGGTCCGTGCGCGCGCGGCCGGCGCCGACAGCGCGACGCTCGCCGGGCTGGAGCGGGTGAAACTGCTGGCCCTGCAGGTGCGCGACGCCTTCGCCGCGCGGCGCCGCCGGGAGTCGGAGCTGGCCGCCCTGTTCGACACCGCCGGCGACCTCGCCTCGTTGCGCAGCGTCGACGACGTCCTCACCGCGATCGTCCGGCGGGCCCGACAGCTGCTGGGCACCGACGTCTCCTACCTGACGCTCAACGACGACGGCCGCGGCGACACCTACATGCGGGTGACGGACGGCTCCGTCTCGGCCCGGTTCCAGGCGCTGCGGCTGCCGATGGGTGCCGGGCTCGGCGGCCTCGTCGCGCAGACCGCCGCCCCGTACGCCACCGCCCGCTACTTCGCCGACCCGCGGTTCCAGCACACCGACGACATCAACGGCGGCGTCGCGGAGGAGGGGCTGGTCGCCATCCTCGGGGTGCCGCTGGTCCGGGGCTCCCGGGTGATCGGCGTGCTGTTCGCCGCCGACCGCAACGAGCGGCTCTTCGACCGGTCCGAGGTCTCGCTGCTCGGCTCCCTGGCCGCGCACGCGGCGATCGCGCTGGACAACGCCCGCCTGCTCGAGGAGACCCGGACTGCGCTGGAGGAGCTCTCGATGGCCACCCGGGAGCTGCGCGCCCACTCCGCGTCGGTGGAGCGGGCGGCGGGCGCCCACGACCGGTTCATCGACATCGTGCTGCGCGGCGGCGGGGTGGAGGACGTCGCGGCCGCGGTCACCGAGGTGCTCGGCGGGCGGATCACCATCCTCGACGAGCACGGCCGCGGGACGCCGTCCTCCGGGCCGGGCGCGGACGCCGACCTGCCGCCCGACCCGGCGGGGGCGCTCACGCTCGCCCGCTCCACCGGCCGGACGGTCCGCGACGGCAGCTGGTGGACCGCCGCGGTCACCGTGGGCGCCGAGCTGCTCGGCGGGCTGGTGCTGCACGGTGACGACGAGCTCTCCGACTCCGACCAGCGCATCCTCGAGCGCGCCGCACTGGTGACCGCTCTGCTGCTGCTCATCCGCCGCACCGCCAGCGAGGCCGAGGGCCGGGTGCGCGGCGAACTGCTGGAGGAGCTGCTCGGGCCGGCGCTCCGCGACCCGGACGGGCTGCGCGAGCGCGCCCGCCGGCTGGGTGCCGACCTCGACCGGCCGCACGCCGTCGTCGTCGTGCTGGTCGAGGAGCGCTGCCGGGGCCGGGCGCTGGCCGCGGCCACCCACCTGGCCGCCGTCCGCGGCGGG
>NZ_SPQN01000091.1 GCF_004571065.1 Geodermatophilus sp. DF01-2 | reverse complement strand
GATCTCGCCGACCGCGCGCAGGTGCGCGGCGTCGACGTCGGCGAGCGGCACCCGCTCGCGGCCGACGACGAGCGCCGGGTCGGCGCCGCCGGCGTCCACCCGGACCGTCCAGGCGCGGCGGGCCGACAGCACTCCGGCCGCCACGACGCCCAGGACGGCCACCACCGCGACCAACCCGACCAGCGGCGGCACGTCCGGGACCGGCAGCGCCAGGTCCAGGACGACGACGAGCCCGAGGACCCCGGCCGTCAGCCAGAACGGCCGCCAGGAACCCCCCGGCTCGACGTACGACGGCGGCCTGTCCTTCATCAGCGCAGCCAGTGGGCCGCCTCCACCGCCCAGTAGGTCAGCACCGTGCCGGCCCCGGCGCGGCGGATCGCGGTGAGCGTCTCCAGGACGGCCCGCTGCCGGTCGACCCAGCCGTTGGCCGCGGCCGCCTCGAGCATCGCGTACTCGCCGCTGACCTGGTAGGCGCTGACCGGGACGTCGACGGCGTCGGCGACCCGGGAGACGATGTCCAGGTAGGGCAGCGCGGGCTTGACCATGACGGCGTCGGCGCCCTCGGCGAGGTCCTGCGCCACCTCGCGCAGCGCCTCGTCGGCGTTGGGCGGGTCCATCTGGTAGGTCGAGCGGTCGCCGAACCGCGGCGCCCCCTCGGCGGCCTCGCGGAACGGGCCGTAGAAGCCCGACGCGTACTTGGCGGCGTAGGCCAGGATCGGCGTCTCGGTGTGGCCGGCGCCGTCCAGGGCTCGTCGGATGGCCGCGACCTGGCCGTCCATCATCCCGCTGGGGGCGATGACGTGGGCCCCGGCCTGGGCCTGGGCGATCGCGACGGCGGCGTAGCGGTCCAGCGTCGGGTCGTTGTCCACGACGAGTTCCCCGCCCTGCCCCCGGACCCCGCCCCTGGCCGGGGTGACCAGCCCGCAGTGCCCGTGGTCGGTGTACTCGCACAGGCACAGGTCGGCCATGAGCACCAGCTCGTCGCCGAGGTCGGCCGAGAGCTGCTGCAGGGCGACGTTGACGATGCCGTCGGCCGCGTCGGCCTGCGAGCCGACCGCGTCCTTCTCCGACGGGATGCCGAAGAGGATCAGCCCGCCGATGCCGGCCTCGGCCGCCTCGTGCGCGGCCTTCCGCAGCGAGTCGGTCGTGTGCTGGACGACACCGGGCATCGAGCGGATCGGCACCGGCTCGTCGATGCCCTGCTTGACGAAGACGGGCAAGACGAGGTCGGCCGGGGACAGCCGGGTCTGCGCGGTGAGCCGCCGCAGCGCGGGCGTCGACCGCAGCCGGCGCCCGCGCGCGAACGGAGTCGCTCGAGCGCGGAAACCGTTCCCGAGCGACTCCGCTCGGGGAGTCACCCGTCCTCCTCGGCCCGGCGGACCGCGGCGAACTCGGCCAGGGCGTCGACCAGCGGCCCGACGGCCGCGGTCTCGGGCCGGACGTCGACCCGCAGGCCGAACTCCTGCGCCGTCGCGGCCGTCTGCGGGCCGATCACCGCCACCACGGTCTTCGCGTGCGGCTTGCCCGCGATGCCCACCAGGTTGCGCACGGTGCTCGACGACGTGAAGCACACCGCGTCGAAGCCGCCACCCTTGATCGCCTCGCGAATCGGGGCGGGCGGCGGGGCGGCCCGGACGGTGCGGTAGGCGGTGACGTCGTCGATCTCCCAGCCGCGCTCCTTGAGGCCCGCGGCGAGGGTTTCGGTGGCGATGTCGGCGCGGGGCAGCAGCACCCGGTCGATCGGGTCGAGGACGTCGTCGTACTCCGGGAAGTCGGCCAGCAGGCCCTCGCTGGACTGCTCCCCGCTGGGCACCAGCTCCGGCACGATGCCGAAGGCCCGCACCGCGTCGGCGGTCGACTCGCCGACGCAGGCCACCTTGACGCCGGCGAACGCGCGGGCATCGAGGCCCAGCTCGACGAACTTCTCGCGGACGGCCTTCACCGCGTTGACCGAGGTGAAGACGATCCAGCCGTAGCGGCCGGTGACCAGGCCCTTGATGGCGCGGTCCATCTGCGCGGGGCTGCGCGGCGGCTCGACGGCGATGGTCGGCACCTCGACCGGGACGGCGCCGTAGGCGCGCAGCCGGTCGCTCATCTCGCCGGCCTGGTCCTTGGTGCGCGGCACCAGCACCCGCCAGCCGAACAGCGGCCGGCTCTCCCACCAGGAGAGCTTGCCGCGCTTGTCGACGGCCGAGCCGACGGTGGCCACGACCGGACCGGTGACGGGGTCCAGACCGGCCGTCTTCTCGGCGACGGCGGCGAGCTTGGCGACGACGCTCTTCTGCCCGGTGCCTGAGCCGCCGGTGGTGATCACCACCGAGGTGTTGCCGGAGAGGCCGCCCTCGACCAGCCGCGCGGCGGCGTCGGGCAGGTCCTCGGCATTGCCCTGCAGCACCAGCGGGGCGCCCAGGCCGGTCGCGGCAGCGGCCAGCGCGGCCAGGTCGGCCTCACCGCCGCGCAGGTCGGCGGTAAGCGAGGTACCGCCGAGGGCGACGCCGGCGAAGGCCGGGACGGCGGTCGCGGGAGCCACGCCGGGGACGACGTCGAAGCCCACCGAGCTGCGGCCGACGGCCAGCACCTCCTTGACCACGCCGTCGGAGGTGAACGGGTCGCCGGCGACCAGCCGGACGACGGTGCCGCCGCTCTTGGCAGCGGCCACGGCGGCCTTGGCCACCTCGGCCGGCTCCCCGGTCGCGGGGGTGAGCTCGAGCTCGGGGCGCTCGACGCGGACGGCCTCGGCGATCGCCGGCGGGACGTCGGGGTCGACGAGGACGGTGTCGGCCGAGGCGAGCGCCGCGGTGGCCCGGGCGGTCAGCATCCCGGGGTCGCCCGGGCCGGCGCCGACGAAGACGACCCTGCCGGCCGCCGCGCCGTTCTTGCGCGTCATGTCCTGCTCCTAGGTTCTGCCCGGTAGGGCTCCGATGTCATGGCCCCGGAGGGCTCGTGTGCGGGGGTACGGGGGGCCGGGGTCTGCTGCCCGGCCCGGGGGGTCGAGGTCATCGGGAGGCCGCCATCAGCTCGGCGGCGCCTCGGTCGAGGAGCTCCGCGGCGAGCTCGCGGCCGAGCCGCTCGGCCTCGGCTGGGGGGCCGGTGAGCGAGCCGCGGACGCCGTCGCTGCCGTCGAGCGCCGTCACCGAGGCGCGGAGGAACAGCTCGGGGCCGTCGTCGCCCTCGGCGAGCTCGGCGTAGGCGGCGACCGGCGCGCTGCAGCCGGCCTCCAGCGCCGCGAGCGTGGTTCGCTCGGCGACCACGCACGCCCGGGTCCCGGCGTCCTCCAGGGCGGCCAGCAGCTGCCGGGCCCGGTCGTCGTCGGTCCGGCACTCCACGGCCAGTGCACCCTGCGCCGGCGCGGGGAGCACCTGCAGGGGGTCGAGGGTCTCGGTGACGGCGTCCAGCCGGCCCAGCCGGGCCAGCCCGGCCCGCGCCAGGACGACGGCGTCCAGGTCGCCCGGCACGACCCGGTTCATGCGGGTGTCGACGTTGCCGCGGATCGGCACCACGTCGAGGCCCAGCCCCAGCGCGCGCAGCTGGGCGACCCGCCGCGGGGCGCCGGTGCCCACCCTCGACCCCGACGGCAGCTCGCCGAGGGTCAGGCCGTCCCGGGCGACCAGCGCGTCGCGCGGGTCCTCCCGCGGCGGGACGGCCGCGATGGTCAGCCCCGGCTCGGGCAGCGTGGGCAGGTCCTTGTAGCTGTGCACGGCGACGTCCACGGTGCCCTCGAGCAGCGCCTGGCGGATCGCCGTCACGAAGACGCCCGTGCCGCCGAGCTGGGCGATCGCCGCCGCGGAGCGATCCCCCTCGGTGCTGATGTGCACCAGCTCGACAGGGACGCCGCTGGCCGCGGTGATCGCATCGGCCACCGCCTGCGACTGGGTGGTCGCCAGCCGGCTGGCCCGCGTTCCCAGCCGCAGGGTGCCCGTCGTGGTGGCGGTCATGTCGTCCCTCCCGGCCGCAGCTCGTCGGGGTCGACGGTGACCGCCTCGGCCAGGTTGGTCCGCGCCGGGAGGACCTCGGCGTCGATGCCCAGGCCGAACAGGGCGCGCAGCGCGTCGGCGTAGTCCACGCCACCGGGGGCGCTGGCCAGTTCCTTGACCCGCACGGTCGGCTCGTGCAGCAGCTTGTCGACGACGCGGCGGACCGTCCGGGCGACCTCCGCTCGGGCCCGGGCGTCCAGGTCGGGCACCCGTGTGGACAGTCGCAGCAGCTCGGCGTCGACCACCTCGGCGGCCTGGCTGCGCAGCGCCGAGACCGTCGGCGCGACCGCCGCGGCCTGCCGCTCGGCACGCAGGAGCGCGGTCTCGGCCTCGATGAGGGCGTGCGCCGCGGCGACGTCGTCGGCGGCCACCGGGCTCGCCGCCGAGCGCCCGTCGTGGCTCCGCTCGCCCTGCAGCAGCGCCAGGTCGACGACGTGCACGCCGGGCAGGGCGGCCACGCCGGGGTCGACGTCGCGGGGCAACGCCAGGTCGATGACGACCAGCGGTCGGTCCGGCCGGGCGGCCATCGCGCGGGCGATCACCTCGGTGCCGACGACGAGGCCGCGGGCGCCGGTGCAGGTGATCAGCACGTCGGCGGCGGCGACCTCCGTGGGCAGGTCGGCGAGCTCGGCGGACCGGCCCTCGACGGCGGCGGCCACCCGCTCGGCGTGCGCGAAGGTGCGGCTGACGACGGTCACGGTGGCGCCACGGCGGGCCAGCGTGGCCGAGGCGAGGGCGCCCATCGACCCCGCGCCGACGACCAGCACCGGCCGGCCCTCGAGGGAGCCGATCCGCTCCTCGGCGCGGTCCAGGGAGACCGACACCAGCGACGCGCCGGCCGTGTCGATGCCGGTCTCGGAGTGGACCCGCTTGCCGACCCGCAGCGCCCGCTGCGCGACCGGGTGCATCGCCCGGCCGACGGTGCCCTGCTCGCGGGCCAGCGCGTAGGCGTTCCGCAGCTGCCCGAGCACCTGGGTCTCGCCGACCACCATCGAGTCCAGGCCCGCGGCGACGGTGAACAGGTGCGCGACGGCCTGGTCCTCGTAGTGGACGGTGACGTACGGGGAGAGCTCCTCCACCGTGGCGCCGGCCTGGCGGGCCAGCACGCGGCTGACCTCGGTGACGCCGCCGTGGAAGCGGTCCACCTCGGCGAAGACCTCGACGCGGTTGCAGGTCGCCAGCACGATCGCCTCGCTGACGTGGTTGCTGCCGACCAGCTCGTGCAGCGCCTTGACGGTGTCGTCGGGGCCCATGGCGAACTGCTCGAGCAGCGCGACGGGTGCGGTCTGGTGGCTCACGCCCACGGCAAGCAGGCTCATGCTCCCTCCTCGCCGGCGCTCGTCGGACGCATGCGCAGGCTCGCTCCGCCCATGGGTGAGCTCGCACGCTCGCTCACGCACCCACCTCCACCGTCGCGCCGCGCTGCTGGCCGAGGAACGCGAGCACCTGCAGTTCGACGGAGAGGTCGACCTGGCGGACGTCGACCTCCGCGGGCGCCGACAGCGCCACGGGCGCGAAGTTCAGGATGCTCCTCAGCCCGGCCGCGGTCAGCCGGTCGCAGACCGACTGGGCGACGTCGGCCGGTGTCGCGATGACCCCGATGGTGGCCGCGGTCGCGGTCACGACCTCGTCGAGCTCGGCCATCGGGCGCACCGGCTGACCGCCGATCAGCTGGCCGACCCGGGCCGGGGCGGCGTCGAAGAGCCCGACGAACCGGAAGCCGCGGCTGCCGAAGCCGGCGTAGCCGGCCAGGGCGGTGCCCAGGTTGCCGATCCCCACGAGCACGCAGGCGCGGGATCGTTCCACGCCGAGCACCCGGGCGATGCGGTCGCGCAGCGTGGCGACCTCGTAGCCCACCCCGCGGACCCCGCAGGGGCCCAGGTGGGAGAGGTCCTTGCGCAGCCCGGCCGGGTTGACGCCCGCCGCCGAGGCGAGCTCGCCGGAGGAGACGTTGCTGCGTCCGCCGTCGGCCAGGCCGGTGAGCACGCGCAGGTACACGGCCAGGCGGGCGACGGTGGCCTCCGGGATGCGGGGCCGGGATGAGGACACGGGCCTGCTACTCCACAACGGTCGCGCCCGGGGGTCCGGCGGGGTGCCGGGTGCGGTCGATCGACATCGGGGACCCGGGCGGATTGCCGCCCGGCGATCGCCACGGTAACCGCTTGTGAACGCAGGAACAAAGTCGCCGGGGGGCCAGCAGGCCGCTCCCCAGCGCAGACGCGCTCCGCTGTGGTGGAGACCATATCCCGCGTCTGCCCGAGCACCCCGGCCGGGTGAGCCGTGAGGTCCCGGCCGGCCACCGTGGAGCGTGGGCGTGCCGGCGCGCTCTTGCGCTGTTCCACCCGCTTTCGCGCCGTTGCAGCAGCGCGGAAGCGCCAGCAACACCGCGAGAGTGGGACCCGCACGCTGCCCCGAGGGGGGTCCGCGGGGCCTCCCTGCTACAGGCCGAGGTCCCGCCGGAGTCGTGGGACGTCGACGGTGAAGTAGGAGTGCTCCCGGCCGTCGAGCAGCACGACCGGCACCCGGTCGCCGTACTCGGCCTGCACCTGCGGGTCGGCGTCCACGTCGACCGCGGCCACCGTCAGGTCGGCCTCCGCGGCGACCCGGTCGAGCGTCTCCGACGCGACCGCGCAGAGGTGGCAGCCCGCCCGCGTGAGCAGCTGCAGCCGGGGCGCGTCAGTACTCACCGTCGTCCCCGGGAGCCGCCTCGTCGGCGGAGTCCAGGCCGAGCTCGCGCAGCCGGGCCCGGCTGACCTTGCCGGTCAGCGAGTGCGGCAGCGAGGCGAGCACCTGCACCGACGTCGGAACCTTGTACCGGGCCAGCGACGCCGCGGCGTGCTCGCGCAGCTCCGCGAAGCCGACCTGCCGGCCCGGGCGCAGCGCGACGACCGCCCGCACCGCGGAGCCGGTGCGCGGGTCGGGGACCCCGATGACCGCGCTCTCCGCGACGGCGGGGTGTGTGTCGAGCACCCGCTCCACCTCTGCCGGGTACACGTTGAAACCGCTCACCAGGATCAGATCGCTGCGGCGGTCGACCAGGTGCAGGTCGCCGTCCTCGTCGGCGTAGGCCAGGTCGCCGGTGGCCAGCCAGCCGTCGGCGTCCGGCCCGTCGGTGCCGTCGGGCCAGTACCCGGAGAAGAGGTTGGCACCGCGGACCCAGATCTCGCCGGGGCCGTCCTCGGCGGCATCGCCGGCGGCGGACCCGTCGTCATCGACCGGTTCGTGCAGGGCGGTGTCGCGCAACTGCAGCTCCACGCCGGGGAGGGCGCCGCCGATGCAGGTCGGCTTGGCCCGCCCGGTCGCCAGGGTGCTGGCCACCACCGGGCAGGCCTCGGTCAACCCGTAGCCCTCCCAGACGGTCACCGCGGCGCGCTCGCGCATCGCCGTCCAGACGTCCTCGGGCAGCGGCGCGGCGCCGGAGGAGGCGATCCGGACGGCGGCGAAGGCACGGCGCAGGTCGGCGTCGGACCCGGCGGCATCGGCCGCGGCCAGCCAGGCCCGGTACATCGGCGGAGCGCCCGGGACCGCGGTGACCTCCTCCCGGGTCATGACCGCGAGGGAGGCCACCGGGTCGAAGGCCTCCATGAGCACCGCGCAGGCGCCGGTGGCCGCGACCAGGCCGAAGCCGGCGTTGAGCCCGTAGACGTGGAACAGCGGCAGCGCGAGCAGGACGCGGTCGTCGGGGCGGACCGGTGGGGGCTGCATCCGCAGGCACTGCTCCTGGTTGGCCCGCAGCGCGGCCGTCGACAGCATCGCGCCGCGCGGCCGGCCGGTGGTCCCACTGGTGTAGGCGAGGAAGGCCAGCGACTCGGGGGCCTCGGGGACCGCGGGCGGCGCGACGTCGTCGGTGGGCGGCCCGGCGAGCACCGGCACCCCGGCCACCGGCTCCCGCTCGCCGGCGACGAGCAGCGCAGCAGCGGAGTCGGAGAGCACGAACTCCAGCTCCGGGTCGGTGTAGGCGGTGTTCACCGGGACGACGACCAGTCCCGCGCGCAGGGCGCCCAGCGTCGCCCGCAGCCAGTCGGCGCCGTTGGGCAGCTGCACCGCCACCCGCTCCCCTGGCGTCAGACCCCGAGCCGCGTACCCGGCGGCCACGCGGTCGACCTGCGCGTCCAGCTCGCCCCAGCTGAGCCGCTCCTCGCCGGCCACCACCGCCGGCGACTCCGCGCGGTCCCGGGCCGCGGCCCGCACCAGGACGGGCAGCGAGCTACCGACGTCGGTCATGCACCTCTCCTCCGGTGGAGCGCCATGGCCGCCCGTGGGAAGCGCTCGCAACGGCCGGTGACCGGATGGCGTGGACGGGCTGCAGCGATGTTGTCACCATGGGCGCCGACCCGCAGCACCGCGACGCCCGCCCGGCGGGCGTCGCGGGTCCCGAGCCGAGGGAGGCTCGGGCGGGCCGGACGAGGAGGACGCACGCATGCGACGCTCGCGCCCTGCGGACGAGCGCGTGCCCGCAGCCGTGTCCACGGCCGTCCCCGCGGCGTCCGGCGAACCGTGCCCGCGGCCGCACCCCACCGGCCACCCCCGGACCGCCGGCGACACACCGCCGGCGCCCGCCGCGCCGGGGAACACCGCGCCGCCGCCCGTCCCCGGCGCGGAGGACGTCACACCGGAGCACCCGGCGGGGGTGGACGCCGCCGGGCAGGAGGCCGTCGGGCAGGAGGCCGCCGGGCAGCCGGCCGCGTTCGGCGAGACCGTCCCGCCGCCGGCCGTCGACATCTGGGCCCTCGTCCGCCAGGTGCAGGACGGCGACGCGGAGGCGTTCGGGCGCCTCTACGACCACTACGTGGCGATGGTCCACCGCTACCTGTTGCACCGGGTGGGCGACCGCGCACAGGCCGAGGACTTCACCAGCGAGACCTTCGTCCGCGCGCTCCGGCGGATCGACTCGCTGTCCTTCCAGGGGCGCGACGTCGGCGCCTGGCTGGTCACGATCGCCCGCAACATCGTCCTCGACCACGTGAAGAGCAGCCGGTTCCGGCTGGAGGTCACCACCGCGGACATGCACGCCGCCGACCGCGTCACCGAGGGCCCGGAGGACGCCGTCGTGCAGGCGCTGACCAACGAGCAGCTGCTGGCCTGCATCCGGCAGCTGGGCAGCGAGCAGCAGGAGTGCATCTCCCTGCGCTTCCTGCAGGGGCTCTCGGTGGCGGAGACCGCGGCGGTCATGGGCAAGAAGGACGGGGCCGTCAAGGCGCTGCAGCACCGCGCCGTCCGCCGGCTGGCGAGCCTGCTGCCCGAGGGGCTGCGGTGAGCCCCGCAGGGGCCACCCGCCGGCACCCCGTAACGGCCGCGTCGCGGGCGTCGTTCTCCGGGTGGCGGCGTGTCACGGGAGAGCGCCCCACCCCCGACCGACCCCTCGGAGGCACCTGGTGAGCAGGCATGACGGCAGCACGCCGCCGGGCACCCGGCGCGCCACGGTACGGGACCGGCAGGACGCGGTGGTCGCCCGGCTGCAGGCGCTCGCCGCCGACCTCGACGACACACCCGACCCGCGGTTCCGGGCCGCCACGCGGGACCGGCTGGTCGCCATGGCGGCGGTCCGCGCCCCGCAGCCCGCGCCGCGCTCCGGTCTCCGCCGACTGCTCGCCGCCCGGGTGGACGACGGGCCGGCGCCGGCCTGGCGCACCCGGCTGACCGCCGGCCTCGCCGGTGCGGCGCTGACCGTGACCGCCCTCGGGACCCTCGCCGCGGTCGCCACCGACGCCCGGCCCGGCGACGTCCTGTACGGCCTCAAGCGCGGCACCGAGCAGACCCGGCTGGCCCTCGCCGGCGACGACCGCGGCCTGACGCTGCTCCAGTTCGCCCGGACCCGGCTCGACGAGCTCGGCGCTCTGCCCGGCCCCACGGCGACCGACGTCTCCGGCCTGCTCGACACCATGGACATCCAGACCGCCGAGGGTGCCGCGCTGCTGGCCGCGCAGGCGGTCGGCAGCCGGGACGCCGACCCGGTCGCCGAGCTGGCCGACTGGGCCCAGCGGCAGACCACCGAGCTGACCGCCCTGCAGCCCGACCTCCCCGAGGGGGCCGCGGGTGCAGCGGAGGAGTCGCTCGAGCTGCTCGCCACCGTGACCGGGCGGGTCACCGGCCTGCAGGCTGCGCTCGCCTGTCCCGCCGGACCGGCCACGACGGGCACCGACGCCCTGGGGCCGGTCCCGGCCCCCTGCCCGGCCGAGGAGGCGACGGCCGGGACACCGGCGGACGAGTCCCCCTCCGTCGATTCCGGAGTCACCTCGGGCGACGAACCGATCATCGACGCCCCCGGGGGTGCGCCGGCGGACTCGCCCGCCCCCGCGCCCCGGACGGCGCCGTCCGCTCCGACCGGCGGCGACGACAGCGGCGATCGGGGCACCGGGTCCTCGCCCGGCGGCAGCGGTGGCGAGGTGACGACGCCGGCGGTCCCGCGGGTCCCGACGGACGACGGACCGCTCGTCACCGTCCCCGAGTCCCCCCTGCCCAGCCCCCCGGTGGTCACGGAGAACTCGGACGACCCGCTGCTGGACGCACCGCTGTCGATCTGCATCCGGCCGCTCGTCTGCTGAGCTGCAGTGGCCGCTGCGGCCTCCCCGCCCCTTGGCCGCCGCGCACGCGGACGCCACTAGGGTCACAGGCGGTGATCCACCCGCCGCCCGCGACGGTGGTGGAGGAGCGACAGGGGAGGTCGTCGTGCCAGGACTGCCCTTCCGCGCCCGCCGCGTGCGCTCGGCGGACCTGCCGGACGAGGAGACGCGGGCCCACGTCGCCGGAGCCGCATCAGCCGCGGCCGCCGAGGTCGAACCGGCCCCGGCCGTCGTCCCGGACCTGACCGCGGCGGCGTTCTTCGACGTCGACAACACGATGATGATGGGCGCGTCCATCTTCTGGTTCGCCCGGGGACTGGCCACCCGCAAGTACCTGACCACCCGCGACATGTCGCGCTTCGTGTGGCAGCAGGCCAAGTTCCGGATCGCCGGCAACGAGAGCGCCGACGACATGCACACGATCCGGGAGAACGCGCTGGCCTTCGTCGCCGGGCGCCCGGTCACCGAGATCGTCCAGGCCGGCGAGGAGATCTACGACGAGCTGATGGCCGATCGCATCTGGGCCGGCACACGGGTGCTCGCCCAGCAGCACCTCGACGCCGGGCAGCGGGTCTGGCTGGTCACGGCGACCCCGGTGGAGCTGGCCAGCATCATCGCCCACCGCCTGGGCCTGACCGGCGCGCTCGGCACCGTGGCGGAGGTCGTCGACGGGCACTACACCGGTCGGCTGGTCGGCGAGCTGATGCACGGCGAGGCCAAGGCCGAGGCGGTGCGGGCGCTGGCCGAGCGGGAAGGCCTGGACCTGTCCCGGTGCACCGCCTACAGCGACAGCTCCAACGACCTGCCGATGCTCACGCTGACCGGCCGGGCGATCGCGGTGAACCCGGACACCGAGCTCCGTGCGGTGGCCCGCTCCCGCGGCTGGGAGGTCAGGGACTTCCGCACCGGGCGCAAGGCCGCGAAGATCGGCGTCCCGGTGGGCGTGGCCGCGTTGTCCGGCGGGGTCGCGGGCGCCGCGCTCGCGCTGCGCCGCCGCAAGCTGTCCTGAACGCCGTCGGCGGTGTGTGCGCACACCGCCGACGCGATGGCCGCCCGACCGCCACACGCGCAGGAGCCGGCCCAGACGCCCGGCGAGCGGACGATGTCAGCGAAAGACCGAACTGCGCTGCAGGAGCAGCTGGTAGAGCGACTGCTGGATCGTCTCGCGCACCTGGTCGGTGAGGTTGAAGACCAGCATCGGGTCCTCGGCGGCCGACGGCCCGTAGGACGCCGTCTCGATCGGCTCGCCGAACGCGATGAGCCACTTCGACGGCAGGGGTACGAGCCCCAGCGGGCCGAGCGCCGGGAAGGTCGGCGTCACCGGGAAGTAGGGCAGTCCGAGGAGCCGGGCGACGGTCCTGGCGTTGCCGATCATGGGGTAGATCTCCTCGGCGCCGACGATGGCGCACGGGATGATGGGAGCACCGGTGCGCAGGGCGGCCGTGACGAAACCACCCCGGCCGAAGCGCTGCAGGGTGTACCGGTCGCGGAACGGCTTGCCGATCCCCTTGAAACCCTCGGGGAACACCCCGACCAGCTCACCGCCGGTGAGCAGCCGCTCGGCGTCCTCGTTGCAGGCCAGCGTGGAGCCCAACTTGCGGGACAGCGAGCCGACGACCGGCAGGTCGAACACCAGGTCGGCACCGAGCAGCCGCAGCCGCCGGCGGGCCGGGTGGTCGTCGTGCAGTGCGACCGTCGTCATCATCGCGTCGAGCGGCAGCGTGCCCGAGTGGTTGGCCACGACCAGTGCGCCGCCGGTGGCGGGCACGTTCTCCACGCCCTGGGTCTCCACCCGGAACCACCGGGAGAACAGCGGCCGCAGCAGCGGCAGCAGCACGTGGTCGGAGAGATCGGGGTCGAAGCCGAACTCGTCGGTCTCGTAGTCGCCGGTCAGCCGCCGGCTGAGGAACTCCAGGCCGCCGGCGACCTGCTCCTCCCACGTCGCCGACGGCCGCGGCGGGACGTGCGGCTCGTCGTCGTCCGGCCGCAGCGGGATGACCCGGGCCTCAGGCATCGCGCACCGCCCGCAGCCCGGGGGACGGCGGTGCCGGCCGCAGCCGCTCCCCCACCGCGCCCACCGTGGCACCCACCCGCGCGACCAGGTCCTCCGCCCGCGACGCGACCCCGGCGACCACCTCCGGCGGGACGACGGGCGCGACGGTGCTGGCGTAGTCGGCCAGCGCCTGCTCGGTGCTGTACCGCGGCGTGTAGCCGAACTCCTCGCGGAGCACCGTGGTGTCCACGACCCGGCCGAAGTTGAGGAAGCGCATCTGCTCCGGGGAGTAGTCGACGAACCCGAAGCGGCGGGTGAGTCTGCCTAGCGAACCCAGCGCGGGCGAGGGCAGCGGCACCTGCAGCCGGCCCAGCCGGCGGATCACCTGCGACAGCAGCAACGTGCCCTCCCCACCGACGTTGACGGTCCCGGCGAAGTCGCCGGTGGTGGCCCGGCTCAGCACCGCCAGGGCGTCGTCCTCGTGCAGCATCTGCACGCGGGCGTCGTACCCCAGCGCCGTCGGCACCAGCGGCATGCGCAGGAAGTGCGTGAGCACCGAGTCGATGCGCGGGCCGATGAAGTTGGTGAAACGCAGCGCCGCCACCCCGACGTCGGGACGGCGGCGGGAGAAGGAGCGGACGTAGCCCTCGATGTCGAGGCTGTCCCTGGCGAAGCCCCCGGACGGGACCCGGCGGGCCTGCATGGCCTCGGTGAAGACGGCGGGGTCGCGCGAGGACGCGCCGTAGACGGCGCTGGTCGACTTGAGCACGAACCGGCGCACCGACGAGGCGCGCTGGCAGGCGGCCAGGAGCTGCATCGTCCCGATGACGTTGAGCTCCTTCATCGGCCCCCGCCCGCCGGAGCCGGCGGGCGTGGAGCTGATGTTCATGTGCACGACCGTGTCGACCGAGGCCGTCGCGATGACCTTGCCGATCAGCGGGTTGCGGATGTCGGCCCGCACGAACTCGGTGCGCCCGAGCCGGCGGAGCATCTCCGGGGACGGGGGGACGGTGTCCACCCCGATGACGCGCTCGATGGCGCGGTCGCGAGCGAGCTCGGCCGCCAACGCACCGCCGAGCCACCGGCTCACGCCGGTGACCAGGACCACCGCGGGCGGCACGAGCGTCAGCTCACTTCTTGTTGCGCCGCTGGACGCGGGTCTTCTTCAACAGCTTGCGGTGCTTCTTCTTCGCCATCCGCTTGCGGCGCTTCTTGATGACCGAACCCATGTGCGTGCTCCCGACGTCGTTCCCACGCGGCGGCCACCGTCGACCGGGTGGTCGAGCCGGGCGCCGCACGAGGTGATCAGCTCTCTGCGACGACCCGGACCGGACCGGACCGGCGTCGCTCGGCGTCCGAGCGTACCCGGCGGCCCCGCGGCGACGCCGGGACACGGTCACCCTCCGGGCGATACCGCGGCCAGGTGCCATCTCCGTCGAGTGGAGCCGGGCCGTCGCTCCTCGCGGAGCCTCCGGCCCCCGCTCGTCGCCACACCGCAGGTGGCGCGACTCGGCAACCTCAGGCGAGGCGGACGGCGCGGCTCCGCGCGCCGTTCCGCTCCTCGCTCGCCAGCGTTCGCTGCGATGCTCCCTCGGCCCCCCGCAGGGTCCCGCCGCGAGCTCGCGAGTGGCGGAGGCAGGGGGTCCTCTCTCACGCGATGTCGGTGTAGGCGTCGCGCAGGTAGTCCTGGACGGCACGCTCGGGGACGCGGAAGGACCGGCCGACGCGGACGGCGGAGAGCTCGCCGGCGTGCACCAGGCGGTACACGGTCATCTTCGAGACGCGCATCATGCTGGCGACCTCGGCGACGGTCAGGAAGGTGACGGAGGCGCGCGGGGCCGGGACCGGCGGGCGGCCGAGCGGCATGGCAGCCGGGTGCTGCGGAGCGATCGGGCGGGCCATGGTGGCGGCCATCGGCCGGCCGGCCGGCCGCGGACCGGGAACGCCCGGACGGGCGTAGGCGGCGGCGGGGACGGTGCGCTGGGGCATGGTCATCTCTTCATCTCCGACCTAGCACGCGTCGGGCGTCGGCTTCCCCACCGACTACGGGGCACGCACGTGCTGACACAGAGAGTAGGGGGACATGCGTGACGGAAGCGATGGAAGAAACGGACAGGGGGAATGGTCCGTCCTGGGCAGAACTACACCTATGTAGCCACGTCGACATGTGTCTAGGCGCGTCGTGGACGACACGTCGCGATCCGCTCACGCAGCGTCGACACATCAACGTGTTCAGGCGGTACGGTCAACGGTCCCGCGCAGCCCGGCCCAACTCCACGGAACGGGCGTGGGCGGCCTCGATCGCGGCGATCAGCGCGGCTCGCACGCTGTGCCGCTCCAGCTCCCGGATGGCGGCAATCGTCGTCCCGCCCGGGCTGGTGACCGCCTCCCGCAGCTGCACCGGGTGCTCGCCGGAGTCGCGCAGCATGACCGCCGAGCCCAGCGCGGTCTGCACGATGAGGTCCACGGCGAGGTCGCGCGGCAGGCCCAGCAGGATGCCGGCGTCGACCATCGCCTCGACCAGGTAGAAGAAGTAGGCCGGGCCGCTGCCCGACAGCGCGGTGACGGCGTCCTGCTGCGACTCCGGGACCCGCCGCACCCGGCCGACGGCGGCCAGCAGCTCCTCGGCCTCGTCGAGGTGGCTCTCGTCGGCGTGCGCCCCGGCCGAGAGCACGCTCATCCCCTCATCGACCAGCGCCGGGGTGTTCGGCATGACCCGGACGACGGGAACGCCCTCGGGCAGTGCCGCCTCGATGGTCGACGTCGGGACACCGGCGGCCACCGACACCACCAGGTGCCCGCTGTCGACCGATCCGGCCAGGAGCCCGAGCAGCGTGCCGATGTCCTGCGGCTTGACCGCCAGCAGCAGCACCCGCGCGCGAGCGGCGGCCTCCGCGAGCCCCAGCGCCGGCACGCCGTAGCGCCCGGTCAGCTCGGCGGCCCGCTCGGGGTGCCGCTCGCAGACGACGACGCCGCCGGCACCGCCGCGGCGGACCAGGCCGGACAGCAGCGCCTCGCCGATCTTCCCGCCGCCGATGATCGCCAGCCCGGAACGGCCGGCGCCCGCGCGCCCGCTCACGAGTCCTCCTCGCTGGCGCTCGTCGGCCGCGTTCGCGGCGCTGCTGTACCCACGCGTGAGCTCGCGAGCTCGCTCACGACCGGCCCGCCAGCCGGCGCAGGGCCGCGGCCGGGGTGGGTGCCGGGCCGCCCCCGCCCGGGGACAGGAGGACCCGCACCCGGTACCCGCCGGCGACCAGCCGGCGCTGCTGCTCCCTGCGGACCTGCCACGGCATGACGTACTCCCAGCTGTCGGGGACTCGTTCGTTCCAGGCGGCGCGCTCGCCGGCGATGGCGACCAGCCGCGGGTCGGTGGTGCCCACGCCGGGGTGCCCGTCCCCGGCCATCAGCACGTTGAGGCAGCGGACGAAGGCCAGGTCGGCGGCGGGGCCACGCCCACCGGCCAGCCGCACCCGGCCGCCGGCCAGCGCGCGGCAGCGCTCCTCGGCCCCGGGGTCGGCCGCGGGGA
>NZ_SPQN01000090.1 GCF_004571065.1 Geodermatophilus sp. DF01-2 | reverse complement strand
ACCCCTGACCTGAAGAACCGAGAACTAGCACTCTCGACATCCATCAACCCAAAGAAACCCACAAAAAAGGGGTTCGATACTTGGCACTGACTTTCGGCACGCTGTTGAGTTCTCAAGGAGCGGACGCACAGCAACTCGGCCCTCGCGGGCTTCGTTCCTGGCAGCTTCTCCTACTGTACGCCGCTCTCGGAGTCCTGCACCCGGGGGTGCCCTCCGCAGCCCTCCCGGACCTGTCCGGCGCGTAGAGAACCATACACGACCTCCGGGGACCGGCCGCAAGTCGGGGAAGGCGTCCCCCGTCACAGGTGGCCCCGTCCCGGGCTCCGTCCTGGGCCGGCGGGGGTGGGGAGGACGGGCGGTCCTCCGCAGGGCCCCGCGGGCCCCGTCCCGGGACCCCGCCGAGCCTGCGAGGGGTGGGGGAGGACGGGGTCCTTCCCCGAGCGGCGGGGGGCAGCGGGGTCCTTCATCAGAGGCCGAGGAAGTTCTCGATCCCGACGGTGAGGCCGGGGTGCCGGCCGATCTCACGGACGGCGAGGAGGACCCCGGGCATGAAGGAGGCGCGGTCGAAGGAGTCGTGGCGCAGGGTCAGGGTCTCCCCCGCCGCTCCCATGAGCACCTCCTGGTGCGCGACCAGGCCGGTGAGCCGGACGGCGTGCACCGGCACCCCCTCGACGTCGGTACCCCGCGCACCGGGAAGGGAGTCCGTGGTCGCGTCGGGCGAGGCCGGCAGACCGGCCGCCCGGCGGGCGGCGGCGACCAGCCGCGCGGTCCGGACCGCCGTGCCGGACGGAGCGTCCACCTTGTTGGGGTGGTGCAGCTCGACGATCTCCGTGGACGGGAAGAAGCGCGCCGCCTCCTGCGCGAACCTCATGAGCAGCACGGCGCCGATGCCGAAGTTGGGAGCGATGACGACGCCGACATCGGGCTTGGGCTCGAGCCACTCCGCGACGGTGGCGAGCTTCTCCTCGTCGAAACCGGTCGTGCCGACCACGCAATGGATGTTGTTGTCGATGCAGAACCGGATGTTGTCCATGACGACGTCCGGCCTGGTGAAGTCGACGACCACCTGGGCACCGGCGTTGGCCACGTCGAACAGCCAGTCCCCCGCGTCGACCATGGCCACCAGCTCGAGGTCGTCCGCGGCGTTCACCGCCCTGACCACCTCGGTGCCCATCCGCCCACGGGCCCCCAGCACACCGACGGGGACGAGCGGCGCCTCACCCACGGGTGCGGTCGATCCGTGCTGGTCGGAGGCCGGGGTGCTGGTGGTCACGCGGTCAGGTTTCCCGCCGCGCGCGCCGGATGCAAGACGGCCCCGCGGTCAACCACGCGCGCCGCGGGACAGCAGGGCCCACAGCAGCAGGCCGGCCAGCACGCCGGCCACGTCCGCCAGCCAGTCGGCCACCGAGGCGGAGCGCTCCAGCGCGGAGAGGCCCTGGACGACCTCGCTGCCCGCGGCGTAGAGCACCAGCAGCACGCCGAGGACGCCGGCACGGAAGCCGGCCCACCGACCGCTCGCCGCGAGGGCGGCGAACAGCAGCAGGTGCACCAGCTTGTCCACCCCCGGCGGGGACGACGGGACGTCGTCGGCAGGAGCGAACAGCACCGCGAGCGACACCAGGACGGCCACGGCGAACACGCCACGCGACAGCGCACCGTGGACGGCGAGGGAGGGGTGGGTGCGGCGCATCAGAGGCGGTCGAGCTCCGACTCCCGGTAGGGACCGACCACGGCAAGGCAGGTCGGGCGGGTGAGCAGGTCGGCGGCGACCGCACGGACCTGGTCCTCGTGGACGCCGTCCAGCCGGTCCAGCACCTCGCGCACCGGCAGGTACTCCCCGTAGGAGAGCTCGCTCTTGCCCAGCCGGCTCATCCGGGAGCCGGTGTCCTCCAGGCCGAGAACCAGTCCGCCCTTGAGCTGGCCACGACCGCGGGCGACCTCCTCGGCGGTGAGCCCCTCCGCAGCCACGCGGGCGAGCTCCTCCCGCACCAGCCGCAGCACCTCGGGCACCCGCTTGGGCGAGCACCCCGCGTAGACGGAGAACGATCCGGTGCCGGCGTAGTGCGACAGCGCCGAGCCCACGCTGTAGACCAGCCCGCGCTTCTCGCGGATCTCCTGGAACAGGCGCGAGCTCATCCCTCCGCCGACCGCGGTCTCCATGACCGCCGCCGCGTAGCGCCGCTCGTCGAGCCGCCCGAGGCCGACCGAGCCGAGCAGCAGGTGGGTCTGCTCGGTGCGCCGCCGGATCAGGCCGGTCGGGCGCGTCGGGGTCGTCGGCGCCTCCGCCTCACCCTGCCGCAACGCTGCCGGCCGCGCCGACCCGGACAGCCGCGACCCGAAGGCGGCGGTCACCAGATCCATCACCTGCCGGTGCTCCACCCGGCCGGCGGCGGTGACCACGATCGAAGGGATGGTGTAGCGCCGGCGGTACCACCCGTCGACGTCGTCCCGCGTCAGCGCCTCGATCGACTCGACGCTGCCCAGCACCGACCGACCCAGCGCGGTGCCGCCGAACAGCGTCTCGGCGAAGAGGTCGTGCACGGCGTCGGAGGGCTCGTCGTCGCGCATGGCGATCTCCTCGAGCACCACCGTCCGCTCGCTCTCCAGGTCCGCGGCCGTGTTGAGCGCGTCGGTGACGAGGTCGCCGAGCAGGGTCACGGCCAGCGGCAGGTCACTGGCGAGCACGTTCGCGTAGTAGCAGGTGTGCTCCTTGGCGGTGAAGGCGTTCATCTCACCGCCGACGGCGTCCATGGCCGTGGCGATCTCCAGCGCGCTTCGGCTGCCGGTCCCCTTGAAGAGCAGATGCTCCAGGAAGTGCGAGGAACCGGCCACGGCGTCCGTCTCGTCCCGCGAGCCGACGCCGACCCAGATACCCACGGTCGCGGAGAGCACCCCGGGCATCGTCTCGGTCAGGACGCGCAGACCGCCGGGCAGCTCCGTCCGCTCCACCCGGCCGCCGACCTCGTCGACGTCCAGGACCACCGTCTCTCCCACACCAGCCGGGGCCGGGCCGGGCGCCCCTGCACCCGTCCCGGCCCCGGTCAGAACCCGTTCAGCAGACGTGTCAGGCCTCCGCGGGTGCGGGGTCCACCTCGGCCGGCGCGGCGTCCGAGGACGCGTCGCCTTCGGCCGCGACCGGCACGAGGCTGATCTTGCCGCGGGCGTCGATGTCGGTGATCTCGACCTGCAGCTTGTCGCCCACGTTGACGACGTCCTCGACCTTGCCGATCCGCTTGCCGCCACCCAGCTTGCTGATGTGCACCAAGCCGTCCTTGCCCGGCAGCAGGGAGACGAAGGCACCGAACGGCGTGGTCTTCACGACCGTGCCGAGGAAGCGCTCGCCGACCTTCGGCATCTGCGGGTTGGCGATGGCGTTGATCCGGTCCACCGCCGCCTGGGCCGAGGGGCCGTCGGAGGCGCCGACGTAGATCGTGCCGTCGTCCTCGATGGTGATGTCGGCACCGGTCTCGTCCTGAATCGAGTTGATCATCTGACCCTTGGGGCCGATGACCGCGCCGATCTTGTCGACCGGGATGCGCACCGTGGTGACCCGCGGCGCGTACGGACTCATCTCGTCGGGGCCGTCGATGGCCTCGTTCATCACGTCGAGGATGTGCAGCCGGGCCGCGCGGGCCTGGGTCAGCGCCTGGGCCAGGACGTCGGAGGGGATGCCGTCGAGCTTGGTGTCCAGCTGGAGGGCCGTGACGAAGTCACGGGTGCCGGCGACCTTGAAGTCCATGTCACCGAAGGCGTCCTCGGCGCCGAGGATGTCGGTCAACGCGACGTACTCGGTCTTCCCGTCGACCTCGTCGGAGACCAGGCCCATGGCGATCCCGGCGACCGGGGCACGCAACGGGACGCCGGCGTTGAGCAGGGCCAGCGTCGAGGCACAGACCGAGCCCATGGACGTCGAGCCGTTGGAGCCCAGCGCCTCCGACACCTGTCGGATCGCGTAGGGGAACTCCTCGCGGTCGGGCAGCACCGGGAGCAGCGCCCGCTCGGCGAGCGCGCCGTGACCGATCTCCCGACGCTTGGGCGAGCCGACGCGACCGGTCTCACCGGTGGAGTACGGCGGGAAGTTGTAGTTGTGCATGTACCGCTTGCGGTTGTCCGGCGACAGCGTGTCCAGCTGCTGCTCCATGCGGAGCATGTTCAGCGTGGTGATGCCCAGGATCTGGGTCTCGCCGCGCTCGAACAGCGCTGAGCCGTGCACCCGCGGGACGACCTCGACCTCGGCCGAGAGCGGCCGGATGTCGGTGACGCCGCGCCCGTCGATGCGGACCTTGTCGCGCAGGATGCGCTGCCGGACGACCTTCTTGGTCACCGCGCGGAAGGCGGCGGAGACCTCCTTCTCGCGGCCCTCGAACTGGCCGGCGAGCTGCGCCTTGACGGCCTCCTTCAGCTCGTCGGTGGCGGCCTCCCGCTCCTGCTTCCCGGCGATGGCCTGCACCTCGGCCAGCCGGGAGGCGGCCTGTGCCTCGACGGCGGCGTAGACGTCGTCGGAGTAGTCGAGGAAGCGCGGGAACTCGGCGACCGGCTTGGCGGCCTTCTCGGCCAGCGCCGACTGGGCCTGGCACAGCGCCTTGATGAACGGCTTCGCGGCCTCGAGGCCCTGGGCGACGACCTCCTCGGTCGGGGCGGGGGCACCGCCGCCGACCAGCTGGATCGTCTTCTCGGTGGCCTCGGCCTCGACCATCATGATCGCGACGTCGCCGTCCGGGAGCACCCGGCCGGCCACGACCATGTCGAAGACGGCATCCTCCAGCTCGGCGTGGGTCGGGAAACCCACCCACTGGCCGTTGACCAGCGCGACGCGCGTGCCGCCGACCGGGCCGGAGAACGGCAGGCCCGACAGCTGGGTCGACGCCGAGGCGCCGTTGATGGCCAGCACGTCGTAGAGGTGGTCGGGGTCCAGCGCCAGGACGGTGATGACCACCTGCACCTCGTTGCGCAGCCCCTTGGCGAAGGTCGGGCGCAGCGGGCGGTCGATGAGCCGGCAGGTGAGGATCGCGTCCTCGGAGGGCCGGCCCTCGCGGCGGAAGAACGAGCCGGGGATGCGCCCGGCGGCGTACATGCGCTCCTCGACGTCGACCGTCAACGGGAAGAAGTCGAAGTGCTCCTTGGGCTGGCGGCCGGCCGTGGTGGCCGACAGGAGCATGGTGTCGCCCATGCTGACGACGACGGACCCGGCGGCCTGCCTGGCCAGCCGGCCGGTCTCGAAGGTGATGCTGCGGCTGCCGTAGCTGCCGTTGTCGATGACCGCGGTGGCGGTGGTGACCCCGTCCTCGGGGTCGAACTCCGCGGCGGTGCTGGTGTTCTGCGTGGTGGGTGCGGACACGGTGTCCTCTTCCTACGTCGCATGCGGCGACGTCCTCTTGGTGGCGCCCTGCGCCGAACTGCGCCCGGGTGACCGGTCTTCGATCGAAGCCCACGGGAGTCGTTCCCCTCCCCGCGGAGGGGCATGCCCGGAGGCCACTACCGAGGACCGACCAGTGTCGGGGCTCAGGCGGGAGGCCCGGGGGAACTCGTGCGGCGGGCGCCGCACGAGAGAGGGGACCGTCCCGGCCGGGACGGCCCCCTCTGGTCTCACCGGCGCAGGCCGAGCCGCTCGATGAGCGACCGGTACCGGTTGATGTCGGTCCTGGCCAGGTAGTTCAGCAGCCGGCGACGACGACCGACCAGCAGGAGCAGGCCCCGCCGGCTGTGGTGGTCGTGCTTGTGATGCTTGAGGTGCTCGGTCAGGTCGCTGATCCGGCGGGTCAGCATGGCGACCTGCACCTCGGGCGAGCCGGTGTCCTTCTCGACCGTCGCGTACTCGGTCATGATCTGCTGCTTCGTCGCGCTGTCGAGCGCCATGGATCGCCTCCGGGGCAGGTCACGTGTGGCCCCCGGTCTCTGTCACGGGGGCAGGCTGCACACAGGCCGGGTCGACCGACCGTCGGTCAGACTACCAGTCACGCTGTCGTCCCCTGCCGCCGCTCAGCCGCTGCCCGTGTCCTCGGCGGGAGGCATCCGGCCCCCGCGCCGTGTCCACCCCGGCCGAGTGTCGTCCCCGACCGGCGCGCTGGACCGCGCCTGTCCCCGGCCGTCGTCACGACGGTTGCGGGCTCGTTCCCATGATGCGGCGGGTGTCGGCGACGTCGCGGCCCATGGCCGCGACCAGCTCGTCGACGCCGGTGAAGGCGGCCATCGGCCGCAGCCGCTGGACGAACTCCACCCCGACGTGCTCGCCGTAGAGGTCGCCGTCGAAGTCCAGCAGGTACGCCTCGACCGTGCGCCGGCTGCCCTGGAACGTCGGGTTGGTGCCGACCGAGATCGCCGCCGGCGAGGTGCGCACGCTGGCGCCGGTGCGCGGGTCGAGGATGACGAGCCCGCCGGCGTAGACGCCGTCTGCCGGGATCGCGGTGAACGACGGGGACTCCACGTTCGCCGTCGGGTAGCCCAGCTCGCGGCCGCGCCGGTCCCCGCGGACCACCACGCCCTCGATGCGGTGCGGCCGGCCGAGCGCCCGGGCGGCGGAGACCATGTCACCGGCGGCCACGCAGGCCCGGACGTACGTGGAAGAGATGGTGATCTCGCCGTCCGCCGACGACTCGCCCGCGAGCGGCACCGGGTCCACGGTGAAGCCGAACCGGCGGCCCTCCTGGGCCAGCGTCGTGACCGTGCCCGCCGCCCGGTGGCCGTAGGTGAAGTTCTCCCCCACGACCACCGAGGCGGCGTGCAGGTGCTCGACCAGCACGGTGTGGGTGAAGGTCTCGGGCGACAGCCGCATGAACTCGGGGGTGAACGGCAGCACGCACATCTCGTCCACACCGAGCCCGGCGACCAGCTCGGCCTTCCGGTCCAGCGAGGTGAGGATCGCCGGGTGCGAGCCCGGGCGCACCACCTCGGACGGGTGCGGGTCGAAGGTGAGCAGCAGGCACGGCCGGTCCAGCGCACGGGCCCGCGCCACGGCCGTGCCGATCAACTCCTGGTGCCCGCGGTGGACGCCGTCGTACATGCCGACGGTGACCACCGTGCGGCCCAGGTCCCCGGGGGTCGCGTCCAGCCCCCGCCAGCGGCGCACGTCGACGAGCCCGGACCGCTCAGGCGATCCGGTGCAGCCAGCCGTGGGTGTCGGGCACCCGGCCGTGCTGGACGTCGAGCAGGTGCCCGCGCAACGTCATCGTGACCGGGCCGGGCTCGCCGTCGCCCACGGTGAAGTCCCCGGTGCGCGCCTTGACCTCGCCGACCGGGGTGATGACCGCCGCGGTGCCGCAGGCGAAGGTCTCGGTGACCGTGCCGTCGGCCACGCCGGACCGCCACTCCTCCACGCTGACCTTCCGCTCGGTGACGCGGTGGCCCATCTCGCGGGCCACCGTGATCAGCGAGTCGCGGGTGATGCCCGGCAGCAGCGTGCCGGTGAGCTCGGGGGTGACCAGCTCCGCGTCGTCCCCGGAGCCGAGGACGAAGAACAGGTTCATCCCGCCCATCTCCTCGACGTAGCGCTTCTCCACCGCGTCGAGCCAGACGACCTGGTCGCAGCCGGCGTCGATCGCCTGCTCCTGGGCCAGCAGACTGGCGGCGTAGTTGCCGGCGCACTTCACGTCGCCGGTACCGCCGGGCGCAGCGCGGATGTAGTCCTCGGAGAGGTAGACCGACACCGGGTGCACGCCGCGCGGGAAGTAGGCGCCGGCCGGGCTGGCGATGACCAGGAACAGGTACTCGTGCGCCGGGCGGACGCCGAGGAAGGGCTCGGTCGCCAGCTGGTAGGGCCGCAGGTACAGGGTCTGGTCGGGGCCGGTGGGCACCCAGCCGCGGTCGGCCTCGACCAGGGTGTCGACGGCGGCGAGGAATGCCTCCTCCGGCACCGGGGGCATGGCCAGCCGCTTGGCGCCGCGGACGAAGCGGGCCGCGTTGGCCTCGGGCCGGAAGGTGGCCACGCTGCCGTCGGGCTGGGCGTAGGCCTTGAGCCCCTCGAAGATCGACTGGGCGTAGTGCAGTGCGGCGGTTGCCGGGTCGACCTGCAGCGGCGCGTACGAGGTCAACCGGGCGTCGTACCAACCCTCACCGGCGCGGTAGCGCGCCACGAACATCGAGTCGGTGAAGTACCGGCCGAAGCCGGGGTCGGCGAGCAGTGCGCTGCGCTCGGCCTCAGGACGACGCGGCACGTCCTCCACGACCACCGGCACGCCCTCGGTGAACATCCGGGACGAGGTACGGCTGTCGGCGAGCGTGTCGGTCATGGCTCCCACCTGCGGCGTGCGCGGATCCGAGGGCGGCCCGGCGGCTGCCGGACCGCCCGCTCACCCTAGCTCCGCGGTCGCCGGGACCGGCGACGACCGCTGCGGGTGTCACTGACGGTCGGGCGCCGCGCTCTCGATCACCTCGTAGGACCACAGGTGCGAGGAGTTGCTGGCCGCCGGCGCCAGGTCGGACCCGCCGCCTTCGTGGGCGCGGGCGAAGTCCTGCCCGGACTCCCACGCCCGGTAGGCCTCCTCGCTCTCCCAGCGGGTGTAGACCAGGTACTGGTCGGTGCCCTCCAGCGGGCGCAGCAGCTCGAACCACTCGAAGCCCGCGGACTTCTCGACCGCACCGCCGCGGCCCTTGAAGCGCTCCTCGAAGCGCTCCTGCTTGTCCTTGGGCACGGTGATCGCGTTGATCTTGACGACGCTCATGGCTGCCCCCTTCCCGGCAGGGGACCCGGTCAATCCCACCGGTGCCCTGCGGCCCGGAGCGCCCCGGGCGAGGATGTCCCGATGACCCCGGCCCCGCGGCCCGGCGTGATCTTCGACGTCGACGGCACCCTGCTGGACACCAACTACCTGCACGTCCTGGCCTGGTGGCAGGCCTTCCGGGACACCGGCCACACCGAGATCTCGATGGCGGACTGCCATCGAGCGATCGGCATCGCCAGCGCCGAGCTGGTGAGCCACCTCCTCGGGGACGACGTCCCCGACGTCGACGACATCGTCGAGGCGCACAGCAAGCGGTACGAGGCGCTCCGCGACCAGGTGGTCGCCTTCCCGCGAACCGCCGAGCTGCTCGGCGCGTGCCGGGAGCGGGGCCTGGCCGTGGTGCTGGCGACCAGCGGCCAGGAGTCGGACCTGGAGTGGATGCAGCCCGCGATCGGAGCCCAGGACGTCGTCGACGGGGCCACCACGTCGGCCGACGTCGGGTCGGCCAAGCCGGCGCCGGAGCTGCTGGAGACGACGGCCGCCGACCACGGCCTGGACACCGCGCGCACCGTTGCGGTCGGGGACACGATCTGGGACGTACGGTCGGCGCGGGACGCCGGACTGCCTTGCATCGCGCTCACCTGCGGTGGGATCTCGCGGGGCGAGCTGCAGGAGGCCGGCGCCGACGAGGTCTACGACGACCCGGCCGACCTCCTCGTCCACCTCGACGACTCGCTCATCGGGCGGGCCGCCCGCGGCTGACGCCTGCTTCCTCGGCCCCGGCCCGGGTCCCGCCGGCCCCGTCCAGAGGCTCGCCGCGAGCCTGCGAGCGGGGAGGAGGACGGGGTCCTCTTACGAGTGGCGGGGGGCAAGGGGGTCCTTCAAGGGGGGACGCGGGGTCCTTCCTCGGCCGGGCGGGAACCCGACGGCGACGCGGGCGGTTCCGTCGGCGTCCTCGACGAGGGCGACGAGCCGGCCCTCGCCGTCGACGGCGGCGTGCAGGCCGGGGGCGCCGGTGGCCGGGATCCGCTGCCCGTACCCCAGCGCCCGGGCCTCCCCGGCGGTGAGCGCGCGCGAGGGGAACACGGCGAGGGCGGCCTCGGTCAGCCCGAGCACGCCCGCTCCCCCGCCGGCGGCCAGGGCCGCTCCGGCGTCCTCCACGGGCGCGGCCTCGGCGACCGTGAACGGGCCGGAGGCGGTGCGGCGCAGCGCGGTGAGGTGTCCGCCGACGCCGAGCGCGGCGCCGGCGTCGCGGGCGATCGCGCGGACGTACGTCCCGGCGGTGCAGGTGACCGTCACGTCGGCGTCCACCAGGTCGGGCGTGGGCCGGGCGATGCGGTGGACGTCGAGCCGGTGGACGGTGACGGCCCGGGGTTCGAGCACGATCTCCTCGCCGGCGCGCACCCGGTCGTAGGAGCGGCGGCCGGCGACCTTGACCGCGCTCACCGAGGAGGGGACCTGCAGCAGCGGGCCGGTCTGCGTGATCAGGGCGGCGGTGACGGATGCGTCGTCCAGGTGTCCGGCGGAGGCGGTGGCCACGACCTCGCCCTCGCGGTCGTCGGTGACCGTTGCCTGTCCGAGCCGGACCGTCGCCTCGTAGGTCTTGTCGTGCCCGCCGACGTACCCCAGCAGCCGGGTCGCCGTCCCCACGCCGAGGACGAGCAGGCCGGTGGCCATCGGGTCGAGCGTGCCGGCGTGGCCGACCCGGCGGACCGACAGGATCCGCCGGGCCCGGGCGACGACGTCGTGCGAGGTCATGCCCCCCGGCTTGTCGACCAGCAGGAGGCCCGGCGGGACGTCGGCGTCGCGACGGCGGCGGCTCATGCCGTCACCGTGTCAGGTGCGGTGAGCCACCTCTCCCCCGCCACCCGTACGAGAACAGCGACCAGCCGCAGGGCGATGAACAGCGTGAGGCCGGTCCACACCCCGACCAGCCCCCAGCCGAGCGGGACGGCGAGCAGGGACAGCGGCACGAAGCCGACCAGCGCCGCGCCGATGGTCACCGTGCGCAGGTAGCCGACGTCGCCGGCGCCCATCAGCACGCCGTCGAGGGCGAACACGACGCCGGCCAGGGGCTGCATCGCGGCGAGGAACCACCAGGCGACGGCCGCCTGCGCGAGCACCGCGGGGTCGTCGGTGAACAGCGGCGGCACGACCGGGCGCAGCGCCAGCAGCGCGGCGGCGACGGCCACCCCCGTGCCCAGGCCCCACAGGGTGACCCGTCGGGCGGTGTCGCGGGCCACGTCGGGCCGGGCGGCGCCGAGGGCCTGCCCGACGAGGGTCTGCGCCGCGATGGCATAGGCGTCGAGCACGAGGGCGAGGAAGAAGAACAGCTGGATGGCGATCTGGTGCGCGCCGAGCTCGGCGGTGCCGGCGCGGGCGACCACACCGGTCGCCACGAGGAAGGACACCTGGAGCACAGCGGCCCGCAGCAGCAGGTCGCGGCCGATGACCAGCTGGGACCGGACCGCCGCGGGGCGGGGCCGCCACGGGACACCCTCCCGCAGCAGCGCCCGGACGAACAGGGCGGCGGAGAGCGCCTGCCCGGCCACGTTGGCGACCGCGGATCCGACCAGGCCGAGGCCGGCCGGGTACACCAGCAGGGGGCACAGCACCAGGCTCGCCAGGCTGCCGGCCAGCACGTAGTGCATCGGGCGACGCAGCTCCTGCACCCCGCGCAGCCAGCCGTTGCCGGCCAGCGAGACGAGCAGCAGCGGCGCGCCCAGGCTGGCCACGCGCAGCCAGCTCTCTCCCGCCGCGGCGACCGGGCCGGCCCCACCGGCGAGCAGCCGGGTGAGCGGACCGGCGAGCAGCTGGAACAGCGTCAGCACGAGCAGCCCGAGGGCGAGCGCCAGCCAGGTGGCCTGGACGCCCTCGGCGACCGCGCCCGCCCGGTCGCCGGCGCCGGCGCGGCGGGCGGCGCGCGCCGTGGTGCCGTAGGCGAGGAAGTTCAGCAGCGCCGCGGCCCACGTCAGGAGCGCACCGCCGACGGCGAGCCCGCCCAGGGCGACGGTGCCGAGGTTGCCGACGACGGCCGTGTCGACCAGCAGGTACAGCGGCTCCGCGGCCAGGACGACGAGGGCGGGAGCGGCCAGCGCGAGCACGGACGGTTCGCGGTGTGGGGGCCCGGTGGCCCCCTGCAGGGTCCCACCGCGAGCTTGCGAGTGGTGGGAGGCAGGGGGTCCTTCTACCGCCGCGGAGCCGTGGACGGGCTCAGCGCCGGCCGGGGACGGCTCTCGGCCGCGGTGCGGTCCGGAGGACCGCGATGTCATCGCGTCATGCCCCGGCGCTCAACTCCCGGCGGATGGCGCGCATCGTGGCCTCGCGGTCCTCGTGCGAGGTGCAGCCCGCCGCCAGCGTGTGGCCGCCGCCGCCGAGGGCCATCGCCACCCGGGCGACGTCGGTGGCACCGCGGGAGCGCAGCGACACCGACCACGAGCCGTCGTCCTGCCCTTTGAGCACGCAGGCGACGTCGGCCTCCTGGGTGGAACGGACGACGTCGACCAGCGCCTCCAGCTGCTCCCCGGGCAGGCCGTGCTCGGCGGCCTCGGCGGTGCTCGACCAGGTCCACACCAGCCCGACACCGACGTCGGCCTCCAGCACCGCGCGGCCGGCGACGACCGAGAGCAGGCCGAGCCAGCCGAACGGCGCCGTGTCGAAGAGGCGCTGGCTGATCATGGCGTGGTCGATGCCGGTGGCCAGCAGGCGTGCGGCGAGGTCGTGGGTGTCCGGGCGGGTGTTGCCGAATCGGAAGGACCCGGTGTCGGCGGCCAGCCCGGCGTAGAGGCAGGTGGCCAGCCGCTCGTCGAGGGGGACGCCGAGCCCGTCGAGCAGGTCGGCGACGAGCACGACGGTCGCCGGCGCGGCCGGGTCGACGACGCGCACGTCGCCGAAGCCGGGGTTGCTGGCGTGGTGGTCGACGACCACGGAGGTCGCGGCGCCGTCCAGCAGCCCGGCCAGCTCGCCCAGCCGGGCCGGCGAGGCAGCGTCGAGGCTGACGAAGACCCCGGGGGACGCCGGGACCGCGGACGAGGGCACCAGGCCCTCGGCCCCGGGCAGCCAACCCAGGGACGGCGGCAGGGTGAAGGGGTCGGGAAAGGTGGCCAGCACCCGCGCGCCGCGGCGCCGGAGGCCCTCGGCGAGGGCCAGCGTGCTGCCGAGCGCGTCGGCGTCGGGCTGCACGTGCCCGGCGAGGACCACGGTGGCCCGGGCCGCAGCCGCCTCGGCGAGGACGGCCGCGGCGCGGTCGGTCAGGTCGGTGCCCCGGGGGAGGGAGATCGTCACGGGCCCTCCTCGCCGGCGCTCGTCGGTCCCGTGCCCAACCGTGCCGTGTCCCTGCGGAACCTCGCGACCTCGGTCACGTGTCCGGACCGGGATCGGCGACCGGCGCCGCGTTCCCCTCCTCGGTCACGCGCCCGCCGCCGACCGGGTAGCCCTCGCCGTTGTCCGGTTCGTCGGAGGTGATGCTGGGCGCGTCCCCGATGTCGCCGTACTTGCCGCCCTGGGTCGGGTCCCCGGTGTCGGGCTCGGGACGGCCGCCCAGCACGGAGCGGCCATACCCCCCGTCGGGCAGGTTCGGGTCGGGGTCGTTCTCACTCACCGGGCGCTGCTCCTGCTCTGGATGGGTACGTCGGCACTGTCATCGGCAGTCCCACCGTCGGCTGTGTCGACGGGAGGGTCCTCGTCGGTCGCGTCCTCGTCGACGTCCTCGACCGGACGGCGGTACGGATCGGCGTCCCCCGCGTACTGGGCCCCGGCGCGGATGCGGGCCAGCTCGGCGTCGGCGTGCCGGACCCGTTCGAGTGCGGCGTCGAGGTCGCGCGCCGTGTCGGGTACGTGGTCGGCGACGAAGGTCAGCGTGGGCACGAACTTGATGCCGGTCTGGCGGCCCACGGTGGAGCGCAGCACGCCGGTCGCCGACGCGAGCGCCTTGGCGGAGTCCTCGACCTGGGTCTGGTCGCCGTAGACGGTGTAGAAGACCGTCGCCTCGCGGAGGTCGCTGGTCACCCGGGCGTCGGTGACGGTCACCATGCCCAGTCGCGGGTCCTTGACCTGCGTCTCGATCGCGGCGGAGACGATCTGGCGGATGCGCACCGCGAGCTTGCGGGCGCGGGCCGGGTCGGCCATCGGACCTCCTCGGAGGGGTGCCCCGCGACGGCGGAGCACCGGACGGACAGTTGACGGGCCCCCTTCTCCTCAGCCCTCGCAGGCTCGGGCCGAGCCTCGGGAGGGGGCCGGACGGAGTGGCCCCGTCCCGGGTCCCACCCCGAGCTTGCGAAGGGTGGGTAGGACGGGGTCCTTCCACGGTGGGGGGCAAGGGGGTCCTCAGTCGGTGTCGCTGAACAGCTGCCGGTGCGTCGAGAGCAGCGTCACCTCGGGCCGCTCGGCGAGCAACCGCTCGCAGGCGTCGAGGACGTCGGCGACCTGCCCCGGGTCCCCGGCGACCGTGGCCACCCCGACCTGCACGCGGCGGTGCAGGTCCTGGTCGCCGACCTCGGCGGCGGCCACGGCATACCGACGCCGCAGCTCGGCCACGATCGGCCGGACCACGGCGCGCTTGCCCTTGAGCGAGTGGACGTCGCCCAGCAGCAGGTCGGCGTTCAGCGTGCCGGTGAACACCGAACCTCCCCGTCCTGCTGCTGGGCGACGCGGCCCCGTCCCGAGGCTCACGCCGAGCGTGCGAGGCGTGAGGAGGACGGGGCCCCTCCGTTACTCGCGCGGCTTCTCGCGCATCTCGAAGGTCTCGATGACGTCCTCGACCTTGATGTCGTTGAACGATCCGAGACCGATACCGCACTCGTAGCCCTCACGGACCTCGGTCACGTCGTCCTTGAAGCGACGCAGTGACTCGACGGCGAGGTTGTCGGCGACGACCACGCCGTCACGGACCAGCCGGGCCTTGGAGTTCCGGGTGATCGTGCCGCTGCGGACGATGGAACCCGCGACGTTGCCGATCCGCGGCACCCGGAAGACCTCGCGGACCTCCGCCGTGCCGAGCCCGACCTCCTCGTACTCCGGCTTGAGCATGCCCTTGAGGGCCGCCTCGATCTCTTCGATCGCCTGGTAGATGACCGAGTAGTACCGGACGTCGATGCCCTCGCGGTTGGCCAGCTCGGTGGCCTGCCCCTCGGCCCGGACGTTGAAGCCCAGGACGATGACGTCGTCGGCCAGCGCCAGGTCGATGTCGCTCTTGGTGATCGACCCGACCCCGCGGTGGATGACCCGCAGCGAGACGTCGTCGCTCACCTCGATCTTCATCAGCGCCTCCTCGAGCGCCTCCACGGTGCCCGAGTTGTCGCCCTTGATGATCAGGTTGAGCTGGCGGTTCTCCCGGAGCGCCGCGTCGAGGTCCTCCAGGCTGATCCGCTTGCGCATCTGGGCGTTCTGCGCGTTGCGGATGCGGGCCTGGCGGCGGTCGGCGATCTGCCGGGCCACCCGGTCCTCCTCGACGACGAGGAAGGTGTCACCCGCCCGCGGCACCGACGTGAGCCCGACGACCTGCACCGGACGGGCCGGCAGCGCCTCCTTGAGCTTGTTGCCGTACTCGTCGAGCAGCGAGCGCACGCGGCCGTAGGCGTCGCCGGCCACGATGGAGTCCCCGGTCCGCAGCGTGCCGCGCTGGACCAGGACGGTCGCGACCGGGCCGCGGCCCTTGTCCAGCTTGCCCTCGATGACCACACCCTGCGGGTCCTGCTCGGTGTTGGCGCGCAGGTCCAGCGAGGCGTCGGCGGTCAGCAGGATCGCCGCGAGCAGGTCGTCGATGCCCTGGCGGGTGGTCGCGGAGACGTCGACGAACATCGTGTCGCCGCCGTACTCCTCGGCCACCAGCCCGTACTCGGTGAGCTGCTGGCGGATCTTGGCGGGGTTGGCCCCCTCCTTGTCGATCTTGTTGACCGCGACCACGATCGGCACGTCCGCGGCCTGGGCGTGGTTGAGCGCCTCGACCGTCTGCGGCATGACGCCGTCGTCGGCCGCGACGACCAGGACGACGATGTCGGTCACCTTGGCGCCGCGGGCACGCATCGCGGTGAACGACTCGTGACCCGGGGTGTCGATGAAGGTGATCGGTCGGTCCTCGCCCTCCAGTTCGGAGGTGATCTGGTAGGCGCCGATGTGCTGGGTGATGCCGCCGGCCTCCCGCGCCACCACGTTGGTGTTGCGGATGGCGTCGAGCAGCTTGGTCTTCCCGTGGTCGACGTGACCCATGACGGTCACCACCGGCGGGCGGGCCTCCCAGTCCTCCTGGTCGCCCTCGTCGCCGAAGGTGAGGTCGAAGGTCTCGAGCAGCTCGCGGTCCTCGTCCTCGGGGCTGACCACCTGGATGTCCCAGTCGATCTCCGCACCGAGCAGCTGCAGCGTCTCGTCGTTGACCGACTGGGTCGCGGTGACCATCTCGCCCAGGTGGAACAGGGCGGTGACCAGCGCGGCCGGCTGCGCGCCGATCTTCTCGGCGAGGTCGGTCAGCGAGGCACCCCGCGGCAGGCGGACGGTCTGCCCGTTGCCGCGCGGCAGGCTGACGCCGCCCATGCTGGGCGCCGCCATGGAGTCGAACTCCTGACGCCGCTGCTTCTTGCTCTTGCGCCCGCGGACCGGGCCACGCCCGCCGGGACGGCCGAAGGCACCCGCGGTACCCGCACCGGAGCCACCGCGGCCCCGGCCGCGGCCACCGCCACCACCACCGCCGCGGAAGCCACCGCCGGCGGGAGCACCGGCGCCACCACCGCCACCACCGGGACGGAAGCCACCGCCGCCGCCACCGGGGCCACCACCGGGACGGCCACGGCCTGCACCGCCGGGACCACCGGGTCGGCCGGCACCGACCGGCCGCGGCGGCATCATGCCGGGCGAGGGCCGCGGCGGCATCATGCCCGGGTTCG
>NZ_SPQN01000008.1 GCF_004571065.1 Geodermatophilus sp. DF01-2 | reverse complement strand
TACCTGCCCGACGTGCCGACGCTCGCCGAGCTCGGTTTCCCCGAGCTCACCAACAGCGTCTCGGTCTTCGGGCTGGCCGCACCGCCGGCGGGTCGGCCTCCTGCGCTTCGCCGCGGGCCGCCGGCTGGAGGACCTCGCCTACGGCGCCGGTCTGTGGTGGGGAGCGCTGCGGGCACGGGACGCCCGGGCCCTGCTCCCGGCCCGGCCGGCGACCCTGGCATCTCCGGCCCCGCCTGGGACGACGCCGCCGTTCCCGGACCCATTGCGCACGACCGGCTCCCTGGTGCAATCGCGGAAGAGCGGTCACGATGGGCGGACGATGGACCAGAGCCCGCGGACCACGCCGTGACGACAGAGCCGTGACGATGACGAACCCGTGGCTCGCTCTGCCCGAGGGCCGGCCGGACCCCGGGCTGACCCGGCGGCTGCGGGCCGCCCACGAGGCGCTGGTCACCCGCGCCGGTCCGACGGCACCCGAACAGGTCCGCGCCGTCGTCTGGGACTCCTGGCGACGCAGCCTGGTCAACGGCGTGGACCCCGACGGGCAGGCCCCGCCGGTCGACCTCCTCGACGACGAGCTGCTGGCGTACCGGGCCGCGCATCCGCTGGCGCCGGTCCTGCCGGTGATCCGCCGACTGCTGGTCGAGGACGCCGAGGCCGACCGGATGATCGTCGCGGTCACCGACGCCGACGGCCGCATGCTCTGGGTCGAGGGTGACCGGCAGCTGCGGGCGCGGGCCGAGGCGATGAGCTTCGTCGAGGGCGCCCGGTGGGCCGAGGAGGTGGCCGGGACGAACGCGCCGGGCACCGCGCTGGCCCTCGACCACGCCGTCCAGATCTACGGCAGCGAGCACTACCGGCGTCCGGTGCAGCCGTGGAGCTGCTCGGCCGCGCCCGTGCACCACCCGGTCACCGGTGTGCTGCTCGGCGCCATCGACGTCACCGGCGGCGACCACGTGGCCAGCCCGCACGTGCTCACCCTCGTCCGCGCCACGGTGGCCGCGGTGGAGTCGGAGCTGCGCTGGCTGCACCGCGAGCAGGCCACCCGGCCGGTGAGCGCCGTCCGCCCGCCGGTCGCGCGCCCCACCCCGCGGCTGGAGGTCCTCGGCCGGGAGCGGGCCCGCCTGGTCCTCCCGTCCGGGCCGGTCGAGCTCTCGCTGCGCCACTCCGAGCTGCTGCTGCTCCTCGCCGAGGCGGCGGTCGCCGGTGGGGGCCGCACCGCCGAGCAGCTGGCCGCCGAATGCCACGTCGGCGACGCGGCCGCCGTCACCGTCCGCGCCGAGCTCTCCCGGCTGCGCCGCCTCGTCGGCGCCCACCTGCTCGGCTCCCGCCCGTACCGGCTGACCGGCCGGCTAGAGACCGACCTGGACCAGGTGCGCCGGCTGCTGACCCGCGGCGCCGTCGGCCCGGCGCTGGAGAGCTACCCGGGAGCAGTGCTGCCCCGTTCCGCCGCACCGGGGGTGGTCGCCGCCCGCGACCGGCTCACCGCGTCGCTGCGACAGGCCGTGCTCGCCGCCCGGCGCCCGGAGCTGCTGCTGCGCTACAGCCGGCTGCGCGAGGCCCAGGACGATGTCGCGGTGTGGCAGGCCTGCCTGGAGACGCTGCCACCCGGCGCCCCGAGCCGGCCCGCCGTCGCCGCGCACCTGCACCGCCTGCGCCGGGCCCCCCGCGGGCCGCTGCACCTGCACTGAGGCCCCCTTGCAGGGTCCCGCCGTGAGCTTGCGAGCGGTGGGGGGCGAGGGGGTCCTTCCACCCGTCCTCCTCACCGTGGAAGGACCCCGTCCTCCCCGCCCTTCGCAGGCTCAGGGCGGTGCCCTGGACGGGGCCGCGGCGAGCCTCCGGACGGGGCCGGCCCGGTGACCCTCACGGCTGCAGGGCCTCGGCGAACAGCGGGACGGCGTTCTCCAGCGCGTACTGGATGCCCAGCACCGAGCCGCTGGAGAAGGCGTTGACCAGCTCCTCGTCCTCGAGCACGAGGGCGTTGCCCTGCTGCACCGAGGACAGCTGCTGCCACAGCGGGTTGCTCGTGATCTCGGCGGCGTCGACGAAGATCGGGAAGATGACGGTGAGCGGAGCGTCGAGCAGCGCGATCTGTTCCTCGCTGACCGGGATGAAGAAGTTCTCGCCGGCCAGCTCCTGGATGGCCGGCTTGTTCACGAAGCCGAGCGACTCCATGAAGTCGACGCGGGAGTCGCCGCGGACGTAGGCGCCGAACCCCTCGGAGGTGTAGGCGCCGACGGCGACCTCGGTGCCCTCGAACTTGGGGTGCTCGGCCCGCGCCTCGGCGAACTGCTGTTCGACGTCCGCGGCCAGCTCCTCGGCCTGGTCCGCACGGCCCAGCGCCTGGCCGACGAGGTCCAGCTGCTGCTGCCAGGTGGTCTGGTACGGGCCGACCCCCTCGGGCGGGCCGATGGTCGGCGCGATCGCGCTGAGCGCGTCGTAGCGCTCCTGCGTGCCGTCGGACCGGGTGTCGAGGATGAGGTCGGGCTCCAGGGCGGCGATCTGCTCGAGGCTGGGCTCGAGCGTCTCGATGATCTCCGGGGCCTCGTCGTAGCGGCCCTCGGCCCAGGGCCCCACGCCGTAGCCGCCGAAGCCCAGCCAGTCACTGGCACCGACCGGCTGCACGCCCAGCGCCAGCGCGGTCTCCGCGTCCGACCAGCCGAGGGCGACCACCCGGTCGGGCTCCTCCTCGACGGTGACCGGACCGAACGCGGTCTCGACGGTCACCGGGAAGTCACCGGAGGAGCCGGTCGGCGCGGTGGCGGCCTCGGAGGTGTCGGTGTCCCCGGAGCCACAGCTGGTGACGAGGACGGCGGCGGCCAGCAGGGCGGCGCCGCGCAGGACGGGACGGACTGTCATGGGTACTCCTTCACTAGGCGAGCCTCACCTAACTATCCCTTCCTGGAGCCGTTCCGTCCGGGTGTCCGACCGGCGATGTGCGCGACGTCGCTGCAACGGCGCTGCAACGTTGCTCTGCCGCCGCGGAAGCGTGTCGACAACGTCTAATAATCCGCAGTTGCGGCCAACTCGCGACGTTCGGCCCGCTGTCGCGGATGTCGACGGCGACGGCGCTCGCGGGTTAGCGTGGCCTAAGTCACGTGACGCTCGACACACTCCGCAACAGGTGGCGCTGTGTCCGGAGCCACACGACCCCTGCAGAGAAGCGGAGGAGCCTGTGACCGAGCGTGCGACACGCGGGACAGCACCCCGGGGCGCCGGGATGACGAGCACCGGCGAGGAGTCCCGGTGACCCGGATCAACGTGCGGGTGGACGGGGTGACGTACGACGACGACGTCGAGCCCCGGACCCTGCTGGTCCACTACCTGAGGGAGCAGCTGGGGAAGGTCGGAACGGTCGTCGGCTGCGACACCAGCAACTGCGGCGCATGCACCGTGCACCTCGACGGCGCGGCCGTGAAGTCCTGCACCGTGCTGGCCGTCCAGGCCGACGACGGCGAGGTCACCACGATCGAGGGGCTGGCCCAGGACGGGAGCCTGCACCCCATGCAGAAGGCGTTCCACGAGATGCACGGCCTGCAGTGCGGGTTCTGCACGCCCGGGATGATCATGGCGTCGGTCGACCTGCTCAGGGAGAACCCGGACCCGAGCGAGACCGAGGTCCGCGAAGGCATCGAGGGCAACCTCTGCCGCTGTACCGGCTACCAGAACATCGTCCGCGCGGTGCAGCAGGCCGCGGGCGAGATGCGCGGTGGCGCGCGGGCGCCGTCCGGCGATGGCCACGTCTCCCCGGCCGAGGTCGACACCGCGGCCGCTCCGCACGTGGCGGGGGCGCAGTCGTGACCGAGCCCGCGAGGTCAGCAGAAGGCGCAGCACCGTCGGGCATCGCGCCGACGAGCGCCAGCGAGGAGGCACGATGACCGCCGTCGAGGACCGTTCCACCGAGGCACCGGAGCGCGAGATCGGGAAGGCGCGCCGCCGCAAGGAGGACGCCCGGCTGATCACCGGCCGGACGACCTGGACCGACAACATGGTCCTGCCGGGGATGCTGCACCTGTCGGTGGTCCGCAGCCCGGTGGCGCACGCCAAGATCGCCAGCATCGACGTGAGCGCCGCGCAGCAGTCCCCCGGGGTCGTCGCCGTCTACACCGGGCGGGACCTCGCCGAGGAGCAGGGCTCCATCCCCTGCGCCTGGCCGGTGACCCCGGACATGGTCAACCCCGGGCACCCGTCGGTCGCCGTCGAGGAGGTCAACCACGTCGGCGAGGCGGTGGCGGTCATCGTCGCGCGCAGCAAGGTCGCCGCGGCCGACGCGATCGAGCTGGTGGACGTCGACTACGACCTGCTGCCACCGGTCCTCGACATGGAGGAGGCGGTCGCGGAGGGCGCCCAGCTGACCCACGACCACCTCGAGTCGAACACCAGCTACCACTTCGTCTTCGACGCCGGGGAGGCCGGCACCGGGGCCGACACCGACCAGGCATTCGCCGACGCCGACGTCGTGGTCAGCCGCCGGTTCGTCAACCAGCGGCTCATCCCCGCGTTCATGGAGCCGCGCTCGGTCGTCGTCCAGCCGCAGGGCGACAACTTCACCATGTGGTCGGCCACCCAGATCCCGCACGTCCTGCGGGTGATGCTGGCGATGGTCACCGGCGTCCCCGAGCACAAGCTGCGGATCATCGCCCCCGACGTCGGCGGCGGCTTCGGCGGGAAGCTGCAGGTCAACCCCGAGGAGGTCATCGCCCTCCTGGTGGCCCGGCGGCTCGGCAAGCCGGTCAAGTGGACCGAGACCCGCAGCGAGTCGCTGATGACCGCCCACCACGGCCGCGACCAGATCCAGTACGTCGACATCGCCAGCGACCGGGAGGGCAACGTCAAGGCCCTGCGGGTGCGGCTGCTCGCCGACATGGGCGCCTACCTGCGGCTGATCACCCCGGGCGTACCCGCGCTGGGCGCGTTCATGTTCCCGGCGATCTACAAGTTCCCGGCCTACCGGTTCGAGTGCGACGGCGTCTTCACCAACAAGGTGCCCACCGACGCCTACCGCGGTGCCGGCCGGCCGGAGGCGACCTTCGCCATCGAGCGGGCCATGGACGAGCTCGCCGTCGAGCTGGGCATGGACGCCCTCGAACTGCGCCGGAAGAACTGGATCCGGGCCGAGGAGTTCCCGTTCACCACGGTGGCCGGCCTCGAGTACGACAGCGGTGACTACGAGACCGCGACCCAGCAGGCCCTGGAGCTCATCGGCTACGACGAGCTCCGGGAGGAGCAGCGCCGCCGGCGCGAGTCGAACGACCCGGTCCAGCTGGGCATCGGCTTCTCCACGTTCACCGAGATGTGCGGCCTGGCGCCGTCCCGGGTGCTCGGCTCGCTGTCCTACGGGGCCGGCGGCTGGGAGTCCGCGTCCATCCGGATGCTGCCGACCGGCAAGGTCGAGGTGGTCACCGGCTCCACGCCGCACGGGCAGGGGCACGAGACCGCCTGGAGCCAGCTGGTCGCCGACTCCCTCGGCGTCCCGTTCGAGGACGTCGAGGTGCTGCACGGCGACACGTCCGTGGCGCCCAAGGGCATGGACACCTACGGCTCCCGGTCGCTGGTCGTCGGCGGGACGGCGGTGGTCAAGGCCGCCGACAAGGTGATCGCCAAGGCTCGCAAGGTCGCCGCGCACCTGCTCGAGGCCAGCGAGGACGACCTCGAGTTCGAGAACGGCCGGTTCTCCGTCCGCGGCACTCCCGGCACCGGCATGGGCATCCAGGAGATCGCCCTGGCGGTCTTCGCCGCGCACAACTACCCGGAGGACGTCGAGCCCTCGATCGACGCCGAGGCCACCTTCGACCCGGTGAACTTCTCCTTCCCCCACGGCACGCACATCTGCGCCATGGAGGTGGACACCGAGACCGGCATGGTGAAGATCCGCAAGTACGCCTCGGTGGACGACGTCGGGACGATCGTCAACCCGCTCATCGTCGAGGGCCAGATGCACGGGGGGCTGGCGCAGGGCATCGCGCAGGCGCTCTACGAGGAGGCGGTCTACGACGCCGACGGCAACCTGACCACCGGCACGTTCGTCGACTACCTCGTTCCCTCGGCGGCCGACCTGCCGCACTTCGACACCGGCAACACGGTGCACCCGGCACCGGGCAACCCGATCGGTGCGAAGGGCGTCGGCGAGGCCGGCTGCATCGCCAGCACACCGGCGGTCGTCAACGCCGCGCTGGACGCCGTCCGGCACCTCGGGGTGCGCGACATCCGGATGCCGCTGACCCCGGAGCGGGTCTGGCGGGCGCTGTACGAGGGCGGGGACGGCGGCGACCGTGCCACCGCCGGCACCAACGCCTACGGCGGGGCCTCCACCGAGACCACCGCGGGCGTGTCCACCGACGCGTCGTCCCTGGGAGGTGACCGGTGATCCCGGCCCCGTTCGCCTATGCCCGTCCCACCACCGTCGACGAGGCTCTGCAGGCCGTCGCCGAGGGCGGGGACGACGTGAAGATCCTCGCCGGCGGTCAGTCGCTGATCCCGGTCATGCGGCTGCGGCTGGCCGCGCCGGAGACGGTGGTCGACCTGAGCCGGGTCGCCGAGCTGCGCGGCGTCCGGGACGACGGCGACGCCATCGTCATCGGCGCCATGACGACGCACGCCGACGTGCTCCGCGACCCGCTGGTGCAGCAGTACGCGCCGCTCATCGCCGAGGCCACCGAGACGGTGGCCGACCGGCAGGTCCGTGCTCGCGGCACCTTCGGCGGGGCCCTGGCCCACGCCGACCCCGCAGGCGACCTGCCGGCGGTGGCGCTCGCCCTGGACGCGGAGTTCGTTCTCGCCGGCCTGGACGGGCGGCGAACGGTGCCGGCCGGCGAGTTCTTCGTCGACTACCTCACCACCGCGCTGGGGGAGGGGGAGCTGCTCGTCGAGATCCGCGTGCCCAAGCTGGCCGGTGAGTGGGGGATGCGCTACGAGAAGTTCAACCGGGTGGCGCAGGCGTGGTCGATCGTGGCGGTGGCCGCGGTCGTCCGCCGGGAGAACGGGCACATCGCCGAGGCGCGCATCGGGCTGACCAACATGGGGACGACGCCGCTGCGGGCCGGCGCGGTCGAGGCCGCGCTCGCCGGTGCCGAGGCCAGCCCCGAGGCGGTCGCCGCCGCGGCGCGGTCGGCCGCCGAGGGGACCTCCCCGAGCAGCGACCTCAACGCCCAGGCCGACTACCGCGAGCACCTGGCGCAGGTGCTGACTCGTCGTGCGGTGGCCGCCGCGGCGGGGCTGTAGCTTGGCGAAGGACCCCCTTGTCCCCAGCACTCGCAGTAGAAGGACCCCGTCCTCCGCACCGCTCGCAGGCTCGCAGGCTCGCAGCGAGCCTCTGGACGGGGCCGGCCCTGGACGGGGCCGCGCCCGACTCGGCCGGTCCGCCCTCGACCGGGGGCGGACCGGCCGAGCTCCGTACCCCAGGAGGTAGCACCGTGCAGTTGGAGAACTCGTTCACCGTTCCCGTGCCGATCGACGAAGCCTGGCGGGTGCTGCTGGACATCGAGCGGATCGCGCCGTGCATGCCGGGCGCCGCACTCGACTCGGTCAACGGCGACGACTTCACCGGTCGGGTCAAGGTCAAGCTCGGCCCGATCAACCTGACCTACCAGGGCAAGGCCTCGTTCGTCGAGAAGGACGAGGCCGCGCACAAGGCGGTCATCGACGGCCGCGGCAAGGACCAGCGCGGCAACGGCACCGCCAACGCCCTCATCACCGCCCAGTTGAAGGCCGAGGGCGCCACCACGCGGGTCGACGTCCTGACCGACCTCAACATCACCGGCCGGCCGGCCCAGTTCGGGCGCGGGGTCATGACCGACGTCGGCAACAAGCTGCTCGGTCAGTTCGCCGACAAGCTGGCCGCCCAGCTCGGCGCCGGTGACGAGGTGGCGGCGGCTCCCGCGAAGGCCGCCAGCCCGCCCGCGAAGAAGACGCCGGCGAAGAAGGCGGCGGCCGCGGTGGCCGGCGCGGCCGAGGAGGTCGCCGCCTCCGCCGAGCAGGTGCCGGGGGACAACGCCGCCGCGCAGAAGACCCGCAAGACCGCGGCTGCGGCCAAGAAGACCGCTGCGGCGGCTGCGGACAAAGCGGCGGCGAGCGACACGGTTCCCGCGGCGAGCGACACGGCACCTGCCGCGAGCGACACGGCTCCCGTCGCGGCCAGCGCCGCTCCGGCCGCGCCCGCCACCACGCCCGCCACCACGCCCGCCGTCGCCACGCCCGCCACCAGCGCGCCCGCCACCAGCGCGCCCGCCACCACGCCCGTCGCCCCCCCTGTCACGGCGCCCGCCACCACTCCGGTCGCCGCCGTTCCCCCGCCGGCGGGGCCGAAGCACGCCGAGCCCGAGCCGATCGACCTGCTCGAGGTCGCCGGTGGTGCCGCGCTGACCCGCTACGCCGCACCGCTGGCCGGTGCCGCCGCGCTGCTGGTGGTCGTCACGCTCGTCGTCCGCCGGCGGCGGCGCCGCTGAGCAAGGAACCCCCTCCTCTCCACCGCTCGTACAAGGACCCCTCCCCGGCCCCGTCCCGAGGCTCGCCCCGAGCGAGCGAGGGGTGAGGAGGACGGGGTCCTTGCAGGGGCCGGCGGTGCCCTCGAGGGGGCCGAGTAGCGGGGGGACGGCGTGGTCGTGCACCGGCTGAGCCGCGCCGAGGCGCGGCAGGTCGCCGTCCGGGCGCAGCTGCTCGACGCGCCGCGTCCGACGGATCTGCTCGCCGTGGCCGAGCAGCTCACCCTGCTGCAGATCGACCCGACCGCCGCCGTCGCGCCCAGCGCGGACCTCGTCGCCTGGAGCCGCCTGGGCCGGGCGTACCACCCCGACGACCTGCGCCGGGCGCTCGAGCACGACCGGACGCTGTGGGAGTTCAACGCGCTGGTCCGGCCGATGGCCGACCTGCGCCTCTACCTCGCCGGGATGGCGCAGTGGCCCAGCCGCGAGCAGCCCCGGGCGTGGCTGACCGCCAACGAGTCGTTCCGCCGGGACGTGCTCGCGCGGCTGGCCGACGCCGGGCCGCTGACCTCCCGCGACGTCCCGGACACCAGCGTCGTCCCCTGGACCTCGACCGGGTGGACCAACGACCGCAACGTGACGCAGCTGCTCGAGTTCCTCGCCATGCGCGGCGAGGTGGCGATCGCCGGGCGCCGCGGCCGGCAGCGGCTGTTCGACCTCGCCGAGCGCGTCCACCCGCCCGGCACGCCCGTCGTCCCGCTGGAGGAGGCCCGGCGGGAGCGACGGGAACGGCGGCTGCGGTCGCTGGGCATCGTCCGCGCGACGTATCCGGGTCCGCCGAACGAGCTCGAGCCGGTCGGCGACGCCGGCGAGGAGGCGGTCGTCGAGGGCGTCCCCGGTACCTGGCGGGTCGACCCCGCCCAGCTCGGGCGCCCCTTCGAGGGCCGGACGGCGCTGCTCTCGCCGTTCGACCGTCTGGTGCACGACCGCACCCGCCTGGCCGACCTGTTCGGGTTCGAGTACGTGCTCGAGATGTACAAGCCGAAGGCGGCCCGGCGCTGGGGGTACTTCGCGCTGCCGGTGCTCTCCGGCGACCGGCTGGTCGGCAAGGTCGACGCCACCACCGACCGGAAGGCTGGGGTGCTGCGGGTGGACGCCGTCCACGAGGACGTCCCTCTCGACGCCGAGGCGCGCGGCGCGGTAGGGGCCGAGCTCGCCGACCTGGCGACGTGGCTGGGGCTGGAGCTGGGCGGCGCGGCCGTGCCGCACTGAGGTCAGGCTGCGTCGGCGGTGACTCGCGGCCACGTGGCTCACCGCTCTGTGTAGCGCGCTTGACGAGCTGTTCTGCCGCCGAGACACTGGACGTGCCGGCGAGAAGAGGTCCAGGGGACTTCTTCCCTCAGTGAGGGATAGCCGGTGTTCTACTTCCTGAACGGCATGAACACCGGTCGTAGCGTCGGTCGGATGCAGGCTTCGAGCCATCGATCCTCATTGGACTCGAGCTTCCGCTGCACGGCCCACAGTCCGTAGTCCGCCACCTGTAGCCCCCATGATGTCGCGCTGTCCCACACGCACAGGGTCTTCTCCCGCCCGGGCGCCCGTCTGAGCGAGCACGTCCGTCAGTGCCTCTGCGACGGCCAGCTTCCTCGCGTTGGTGTGCAGCGTGGCCACGATGACGAACAGTCGGTCTCCAGGATCGGACACCTGCAGCGCGATCTGCCGGAAGTGCAGAAGCCAGGCGAGCTGGAAAAAGTAGAGCTGCCCCTTCGCGATGACCGACGGGTACGCAAGGGACTTGCCCAGGAAGGTGGTGTCGAACCGTGGAGACTGTCGCTTGACGAGATGGAACACCTGCGCTCTCGTGCGGCCGGAGTTGTTCTTGGCGTGGAAGCCCTTCGCCTGACGGACCCCGGCGGCTTCCAGTTCGAACCGGAGCTGAACGCCTTCCCAGAGCTGGCGGCCGTGGTCCCCGACCCAGGTCGCGGTCCCGATCCCGAAGCACCGACTCGCTCCAGCGCCGCCCGAGAGGTCCAGGTTGCCGGTCTCGTCGGCGTACACGAAGACGTCCGCCATGAATCAGAACAGCCGCTCTACCGGCGCTTCCTCGGTGACCGGCGCGGTGAAGTCGGGCTTGCGATCCGCGGTGGAGGTCGGCCAGCGGACACCGTGTTCGGCGAGTGTCGGCAGCGTGAGCAGCGGCCCGGCGAGGACCCGGTCGAGGAGGGCGGCCTGCGCCGGCTCGGCGTCGACCAGCCGGGTCAGCACGGTGAGCAGGTCGGTGAACTCGGCCGACCACTCGGCCGGCCACGCCTCGACGTGCAGATCGTCCAGCGGGCTGGACCGCTTCCCGCCCGGTACCGCCTTGCGGTAGTTCACCCACGACCGGACGATGTTCTTGGCACCCACCGCGTAGTCGAACACCGCCCGCGGCACCGGCCCCCAACGCCCGGTGCCGAGGACGACCTGCTGCGCCGCTTCGTCGTACTCGACGCCGATCGGCATCGCGGTGACCGCGGCCGTGTTGAGCACCCGTCGCGGGTCGTCGTTCGCGAAGCGAATATCGAACGGGGGGGGGGGTGCTCTTCGCGGCGTCGTTGAACATCGCGCCGTAGGTGTGCGCCCACACGATGCCGCGGCCGAGCGCCACCGCCTCGGCCCACAGCGACGGATCGGCGGTCAGCGGCACGCGGATGCCCGGCGTGGTCAGCTCGTCGGCGAACCGCGCGGTGTAGCCCGAGTGCGCCACGATCGCGGCGACGTAGGCCAGCAGGTCCTCCGCCGGAACCCGCCCGCCGCCGAACATCTCGCCACCGACCAGCGTGGACAGCGCGTCGAGCAGGCCCGGCGGCACGTTGGGCCTACCGCCGGGGTGCAGCAGCGGCAGCGCCCGGCCACCCTCGCTGCCCTTGAAGTGGTGCATGTCCGGAACGAGCGATGAGAAGACGACACCGGGCCCACTCGAGATCGGGGACGAGTGAAGCTCGTATACGAAGACCTGCTGCGGTATCCGCGCTGCCCACAGCGCCGGTCGAGGCTGGTCGAGCACCCGCGCATCGGCTATCACCCACTGCCGGTCGAAGCTCCGGTACCCGACCCGCACGACGGGGGCCGAGGCATGCTGCTCGGCAGCGATCGGCATGGCCGCCTTTGCAGTGTCGGGACCTGGCAGTGGTTCCTTGCGGTCGTCGAGCTGCGAGTCCCGTGTCTCCTTGAAAAACGACCGCCGAACTGCGGCGTCCGGCTCAGTCACCAGCCGGCGCCAGCGGGCGTCGAGGATCTCCTTCGCCGGGGCGTACACCCAGGTGCGGTTCGCCTTCACGCCCGGCGCGACCCACGGCAGCAGGTCGCCCAGCGCCGGGTAGTCGTCCCACGCACCCTCGGCAGCGGGCGTGAGCGGCGCCTGCCACGCCGTCCGGGCGAGCCGCCACCCGTCGTCGTCCAGGCCGACCTTCTCCAGCGCCGCGAACTTCTCCGCCTGCCGGCCGCTGACCGAGCGGTAGCGGATCGCGGCCGGCTCGTCGTCCGCGGTGTCCTCGCCGCGCAGGAACAGCCCGATCGCCAGCGGCTGGCGCACGCCGGGAAACACGCGGGTCGGCACGTCCGGCGTCTGGCCCTCCGGGGTCAGGTCGATCACCCAGCCCTCCGAGCAGGTGCGCCGCAGGTACTCGCGCATGCCCTTGAACCCGGGACCGCGGAGGTAGCCGCTGGTGGTGATGAAGCAGACCAGGCCGGTGTCGCCGTCCGGCGGCTCGGGGTGGGCGTCGAACACCTTCCAGGTCGCCCATCGCCAGAAGTAGACGTAAAGGTTCTTGAGCACGTACTCCGACAGCCCGTTGCCGGGAGCGCGGAAGGCGTCGAGCGGCGCTCGCGTGTCGGGACTGCCCGATTCCACCCAGCCACCCATGCCCTCGGCGCGCTCGCGATAGGGCGGGTTGCCGATCACCACGGTCACCCGGGCGCTGCGCTTGATGTCGCCGGCCTGCCGCCGGGAGCGAGCGATCAACTCCATGCCCGAACCCAGGTGGGCGACCTCGGCGTGCGGGTCGTCGAGGGTGTCGGTGACGTAGAGCCGCATTCCGGTGGTGGGCAGCTCGGCGCCCAGGTCGTGCAGCAGGCCGCTGGTGCGCAGCTCGGCAACGGCGAACGGCCCCATCTGCTGCTCGAAGCCGACCAGCCGCTCCGCGAGCCGGGTCACCGCGGCGGGGACGGATCCCGGGCCCTCGCGGTCCTCCACCGCCGTCGAGACGCGGGTGATGATCTCGTGCAGGTAGGTGCCGGTGCCCATCGCGGGGTCGACGGTCCACACCTCGGGATCGGCGAAACCGGCCGGCCGGCCGAAGCGGGTGACGAGCGCCTGCTCGGCGAGGCGGACCATCTCGGTCACCACCTCCGACGGCGTGTAGTACGAGCCGGACTGCTTGCGCAGGTCGTTGTCGTAGTGGTCGAGGAAGTGCTGGTAGAGGTGCAGGAAGGTGTCGGCCCGCCCCGCGCGGACGCGCGGCCAGTCGACGGCCCCGATCAACCGCACGAGCAGATCGAGGGTGACCCGGAAGTCCGCGGCGATGTGGTCGGTGAGCAGCTGCAGCGCGCGACCCATCAACGAGTGGTCCGCGGCGCCGAGGGCGGTGCCGATCTCGTGCAGCGAGCCGGTCAGCTCGATGCCCTCGGTGCGGGCCAGCAGCAGCGCGAAGGTGACCGCCTGGGCGTAGCCGTCGGCGAACACCTCGTCGGTGGCGGTGGGGAACAGCAGCGCCCGCCAGTCCCGGGCCAGGCCGAGGAACGGCTGCGCGTGCTCGTCCGCTCCCTGGGCGACGGCGCGGCGCTCGTCGGCGAGCTGGTCGAGCACCTCGCCGCGCAGCAGCCGGGTCAGCGGTGCGATGGCCCGGACCAGCGCGTAGACGGAGGTGATCGGCGCCGGCCTCCACCGCAGGAAGTCGGTGAGCAGTGCCTCCAGCGCCGCCGGTGCGGCCAGGGTCGCGCCGGCGCGCTCCAGCGGGCCACCGGTGAGATGCACCGGGGTGACGACGGGTTCGCCGTCCCGCCACAGCCGCCACTCCGTGCCGTTCGTGTAGATCAGGTTGGGCAGGTCGCGCTGGCGCTGCCACTGCCGCAGGTTGTGGCCGGTGAAGCCGTCCGGGTCGATCGAGGCGCCCGGCTTCTTCACTTCGATGTAGCCGGTTATCGCCCCGTTCACGCCGATGGCGTAGTCGGGGCGGACGGCGCGGTCGGTGTCGCGCACCTCGTCGTAGGGCACCGCGGTGAGACCGAGTTCGACGGCGACGTCGGTGACCAGCCGCTCGATCGGTGCGCGGATCGCGGCCTCGCGATCACCGGGGCCGGCGAGCTTGGCCTTCGTCGCCACCCCGAACTCGGACACGATCTCGTCGAAGCGGCTCACATCCCCATTCAACCAACGGAGTCCGACGATTCCGCTGCGTGCACGACACGCAATCAGCCGGGGACCCCACCCAGCCAGTCGACGGCGGCCAGAGCGACGACGTCGGGGGAGCGGGTCAGCGCGTGGTCACCGGGGACGGCGTAGAGCGAGGCGCCCGGCCGGCCGGTCAGCACCGCGGCGAGCTCCTCCGGACGGCCGAACGCGTCCCGCTCGCCCTGGACGACGCCGAGCGGCACGTCGACGGCGGTGAGCTCCCCGGCGCGGCTGCGCTCGGGCCGGCCCGGCGGGTGCAGCGGGAACGCCAGGCACAGCACGCCGTCGGCTCCGTGCTGGGCCGCCGTCCGGCAGGCCACCCGCGCCCCGGCGCTGCGGCCGCCCAGGACCAGCGGGATGGTCAGCCGTCCGTCGTCCCGCAGGGCGGCGAGCACCGCCCGCCAGGCCTCGTCCAGCCGGGCCGGCACCGGTGCGATCCGCTTCTCCGCGACCCGCCAGGGCTGCTCCACGCGCAGCACCCGCCACCCGGCCCCGGCCGCGTCGGCGGTGACGGCGACCAGGTCGGCCGATCCGATGCCGCCGCCCGCGCCGTGGCCGAGCACCAGCGTGCCGACGGGGTCGCCCGCCGGTTCCGTCGCGGCCACCCCCGCCGGGCCGAGCGGGGTGTCGATCCCGATCACGCAGGCAGGGCGAGGAGCGCGTCGACCGCGCCGGCCAGGTCGCCGGCGACGATCGCGGCGGGGTCGTACACGGCCGGGTAGCTGCGCTCGGAGCGCGGGAACCACGCGGCGGACAGGCCGGCCCGCAGCGCGCCGTGGACGTCCCAGCCGTGCGCGGCCACCAGCGCCATCCGCGCCGGCTCGACGTCGCAGACGCCGGCCGCCCACAGGTAGACCTCGCGGGCCGGCTTCCAGGCCCGGATTCCCTCGCTGGACAGCGTGCGCTCGACCAGCGGGGTCACGCCGCCGCGTTCCAGACCGGCCTCCGCGACGCCGGGCGAGCCGTGCGTCAGGGTGACCACCCGGACGCCGGCGCCGACCAGCCGGCGCAGCGCGGGCTCGACGTCGGGGTGCGGGCTCAGTTCGAGGAAGGCGTCGGCGACCCGTGACCGCTCGGCCGCGCCGAGGTCGGTGACCTGGGCCAGGGCGGCGTCGAACGCGTCGCGGAACCGGCACCAGGTGCCGGCGGTGGCGGCGGCGAACCCGGTGAGCAGGGTGCGGGAGAAGACCGACGTCAGCAGCTCGGCGGGCAGCCCGACCTCGACCAGCGCCGCCCGCACCGGGGCGAGGTCCAGCAGCGTCTCGTTGACGTCGAAGGCGACGACCTCGGGGCGCTGCGCGGTCATGCGGCCGGCCGGCCGGGATCACCCTCGGTGGTCGGGCGGCGAGTGCGTTGGGCCTTGACCTGGCGGCGGATCAGCAATCCGACGGCGATGGCGATCGCGGCGTAGATCGCGTAGTCGAAGTACTGCAGGTACTCGTTGACGATGTCGCCGAGGGCCACGCCCAGGCCGATGAGCAGGCCGTTCCAGATCAGGCTGCCTGCCGTCGTGTAGAGGAGGAACTGGCCGAACGGCATCCGGACGACTCCGGCGGGCACGGAGATGAAGCTGCGCACGAGCGGGACCATGCGACCGAAGAACACCGCCGAGCGCCCGTGCCGCTCGAACCAGCCGAAGGTGCGGTCGACGTCCTCGGTGTCGACCAGCGGGAGCCGGTCGAGGAACGCGTGGGAGCGTCGTGGGCCCAGCGCCCGGCCGACGTAGTAGAAGAAAATCGCGCCGAGGATCGACCCGAGGGTGGCGAAGACGATCACCGGGGCGATCGACATCCGGCCGTCGTTGATCAGCACCCCGGCCGCGCTGAGGACGACCTCGCTGGGGATCGGCGGGACGACCGTCTCGAGCAGGATCGCGAGACCCACGCCGACCGGCCCGAGCGTGTCGATCAGGTCGAGCAGGAAGCCGGTGATGCCGCCCTGGTCGGAGGAGGCCGCGGCGGCGAGGAACGACATGCGATCCACGGTAACGGGGCGGTCCGGGCGGGACCGGGCGGCGGCGGGGGTAGGTTCGCCGTCCATGCGGCAGCGCTTCACCGCCCGGGCCGTCGTCGTCGGGGACCGTGCCGGCACGGTGGTGCCCGACGCCGTGGTCGACGTCGCCGACGGGTCCATCAGCTGGGTCGGGCCGGCCGCCGACGCACCGGACGCGGGGAACGCCGAGGTGGTCGCCGTCCCCGGGGTGCTGGTGCCGGGGCTGGTCAACACCCACGCGCACGGGCCGATGGTGCTCTTCCGCGGGCAGGCCGAGGGGCTGCCGCTGGCGCGCTGGCTGCGCGAGGTGATCTGGCCGCGGGAGGCGCGGCTGTCCCCCGAGGACGTCGAGGTGGCGATGACCGCGGCCTCGGCGGAGATGTTGCGGGGCGGCGTCACCACGAGCGTCGAGATGTACTTCTCCCCCGAGCGGATCGCCGCCGCCGTCGGCCGCACCGGGGCCCGGGCGGTCGTCGCGACCCCGCTGCTGCCGCTGCCGGGGATGCCGCCGCTGGCCGAGCAGTTGGACGACGCCGTCGCGCTGGCCGTCCGCGCGCCCGACGACGGCACCGTCGAGTACGGGATCGGTCCGCATGCGGCCTACACGCTGCCCCTGCCGGTGCTGCGCGACGCCGCGACCGCCGCCCGGCAGCACGGCCTGCTGCTGCACCTGCACGTCGCCGAGACCGCCGGCGAGGGCGCCGACCTGCTGGCCACCCACGGGCTGTCGGTGCCGGCGCTGCTGGCCGCGCACGACGTGCTGGGCGGCCGGGTGCTCGCCGCGCACTGCGTGCACCTCGACGACGGTGACCTGGAGCTGTGGCGCGAGTACGACGTCGCGGTCGCCCACTGCCCGGCCAGCAACGCCAAGCTGGCCAGCGGGATCGCGCCGGTGCGGGCGATGCTCGACCGTGGGGTCCGGGTGGGGCTGGGCACCGACGGCCCGGCGTCCAACGACGGCCTGGACCTGCTCGCCGACGTCCGGCTGGCCGCCCAGCTCGCCCGGCTGCGGGAGAGCTCGGCGATCGCGCTGACCGCGGCCGAGGCGTTCTGGCTGGCGACCGGCGCTGCCGCGGACGCGATCGGGCGGTCCGACCTGGGCCAGGTCGCCACCGGTCGCCGCGCCGACCTGGTGCACGTCGACACCCGCGACCTCGGCTTCGAGCCGGTGCTCGACCCCGTCGACCTGCTCACCCACCTGGTCTGGTCGGGCACCTCGCGGCTGGTGCGCGACACCTGGGTCGGCGGGCGGCAGGTGGTGCGCGACGGGGTCTGCACGACCGTGGACGCCGACGCGCTGCGCGCCGACGTCGCCTCCCGCGCCGTCCGCCTCGCCCCCCGTTAGCGGAGTCGCTCGAGCGCGGAAACCGTCCCCGAGCGACTCCACTCACGGCCGCAGGGAGATGGTTTCGCCGCGCCCCACGGCCCGGATCTCCCCGGGCGCTCGGCGCGCGGCGACCTCCTGCACGAAGTCGCCGAGCGGGGACTTGAACCGGTCGTAGTCGTCGTAGTGCACCGGTACGGTCACCGGCGGCTTCAGCAGCTCGACCAGGTCGGCGCCCTGCCGGCCGTCCATGGTGACGGTGACGCCGAGGGCCTTGGTGCCGCCCAGGTGCGGGATGACGACGTCGAGCGGGCCGCAGCGCTGCAGCACCTCGCCCAGGAACGGCCGGAAGATGGTGTCGCCGCTGATGTAGCCGCGCCAGCTGACCTCGCCGCCGCGCAGCAGCTCGAGGACGCTGCCCATCACCGGCGGCAGCAGCTTCGCCATCGGGCCGGGGCCGTGGACGCCGGGCACCGAGGTGATCCGCAGCGTTCCGTCGTTCCGGGTGAGCTCGTGCCGCTGCCAGGGTGTGAGGTCGACGGTGTCCCGGAAGCCGCGCCGGCCCAGCGCACGGGCCGCCGCCGGAGTGGTGAGCACGGGCGTGGCGCGGTCGAGGGTCCGGGTGGCGATCCGGTCCCAGTGGTCGGCGTGCAGGTGGGACAGCAGGATCGAGTCGAGCGCGGGCAGCTGGGTGGGCTGCAGCGCCGGCTCGGTGAGCCGCTTGGCCCAGAGCCCCTTCCCGAGGTAGGCCCGCTGCCCGCGGTGCAGGAAGTTCGGGTCGGTGAGCAGGGTGAAGCCGCCGATCCGCAGGAGCATGGTGGCGTTCCCGCCGAACGTGAGGGTGACGTCGTCGGCGGGGGACGACGGGGACGAGGCCATGCCCGCGACTACCCCACCCCGCGGCCGGCTAGTGACGCAACGGCCGGCGGGTGGCGCCCGGGCCCCGCCGCCACCTCGTCGTCCGCATGCCGCCGCCTCGCGTCGTCCCGCCCATGCCCGGTGGCGCGCCGGTGAACCGCCCGGACCTGCGGATGCGAACCCCAGCGGTGAGGATGCCGACCATGACGGACGGAAGGTTCAGCCGCCTGCGGGCGAGGTGGCGGCGGCTGGCGGAGCGCACCCGGCCGGTGCACCCGGAGACCGAGCGGGCCCTGGCCGAGCGGTGGGCCGCCCTTCCCGAGCACGTGCGGACCCCGGCGCAGAGCCTCGGCCGGCACGCGGTCGGCTGCGAGGGAACACACGGGGTCTTTCCGAGGTGCAACCTCACCTGCACGCCGTGCTACCACTCCGCGGACGCCAACAAGGTCCGCGTCGACGGCGGGCACACCGTCCGCGAGGTCCACGCGCAGATGGCCTGTCTGCGCGAGCGCCGCGGCCCCTACGCACACGCCCAGTTGATCGGCGGCGAGGTGAGCCTGCTCGCCCCCGACGAGCACGCCGCCGCGCTGCAGGCGATGCGCGCGCACGGCCGCTCGCCGATGTCGATGACCCACGGCGACTTCGACCCCGAGTACCTCCGGGCCCTCGTCACCGGGGACGACGGCCGGCTGCGCTTCGACCGGGTGAGCTTCGCCGCGCACTTCGACTCCCTGATGCGCGGCCGCCGCGGCGCCGTCCGCCCGCGGAGCGAGGCCGAGCTGCACCCCTTCCGGCAGCGCTTCGTGCAGATGTTCCACGATCTGCGCGTCGAGACGGGGCTGCGCTACTACCTGGCGCACAACATGACGGTCACGCCGGCCAACCTCGACCAGGTGGCCGAGACCGTGCGCGCCGTCCTGCCGATGGGCTACTCGATGCTGAGCTTCCAGCCGGCCGCCCACGTGGGCGACGAGCGCCGCTGGAAGGAGTCCTACACAGCGGTCGACGTCGACGCGGTGTGGGCCCAGCTCGAGGAAGGGCTGGGCCGCACGGTGCCGTACCAGGCCGTCGAGTTCGGCGACCCGCGCTGCAATCGGCTGGGCTTCGGCTTCCTCGCCGACGGCGCCTGGCATCCGTTCGTCGACCCCGCCTTCGAGGCCGAGCTGCGCGCCCGCGACGCCTTCTTCGCGCACTTCGGCGGGATCGCCTTCAGCAACACCCCGCCGGCGCTGCTGGTCGCCAAGGTGCTGCGCGTGCTGCGCCACCACCCCGGTGACGTCGGCGTGGCGCTGGGCTGGGCACGGAGCCTGTCGCGCCGGCTCGGCGGCCTGCGGGCGCTCGTCGGCGCCGCCCGCCGGAAGCAGCTCGGGTTGATGACCTTCGAGGTGCACAGCTTCATGGACGCCGAGCACGTGGGCCCGGCCTGGGACATGATGCGCCGTGGCGTCGTCGCCGACGACCCGCAGCTGCGGGCCACCCAGGAGCGCCTGGCCGCGTGCACCTATTCGATGGCCCATCCCGAGACCGGTGAGCTGGTGCCGGCCTGCGCCCAGCACTCGGTGCTCGACATCGGCGAGAACGCCGAGCTGCGCAAGCTGCTGCCGCTCACGGTGGTCTGAGCCCGGCGACCGCATCGACGTCGGCGCGCAGCCGGTGCGGGTCCACCGGCGGCAGGCGGCGGAACCGCTCGATGCGAGCACTCGCGGTCTGCCGACCGCGGGGCACCGGCTCGAGCCGGGCCACCGGCCTGCCGTCGCGGGTGATGGTCACCCGCTCCCCGGCGGCGACCCGATCCAGCACCCGCCCGCCGTGGTTGCGCAGGTCATGGGCCGTCGCCTCGCTCATGGCCGCAATGTGTCACCGGTGAGACACGGCGCCGCCGCCGGCAACGGGTCCGCCGGGACCGGCGGGACGACGGCGCGGGCGGCCACCGGCAGCACCAGGCCGACCGTGCGACCGGCCGGCAGCTCCTCCCCCGCGGCGAGCTCGGCCTCGACCGACGCACCGCCGGGCCCCGGCACCTCCACCGCGACCAGGGCCCGCAGGCCGCGGCGCCGCACCCGGACGACGGTGCCGGGAACGTCCGCGGCCGGGTCGTCCGGCGCGGTCACCCGCACCGCCTCGGGGCGGACGACGAGCACCCCCGGCCCGTCGGGCACCGACCCCGAGAGGACGAGGGCGCCGAGCTCCGAGCGGTGGACGCCGTCCCGCACCGTCCCGGGCACCTCGGTGCGCCCGCCCAGCAGCCGGTTGACCGCCAGGGACGCCGGGGCGGTGTAGAGCTCGCGCATCGGCCCGGCCTGCTGCAGCCGGCCGCCGTCCAGCACCGCGACGGTGTCGGCCAGCGCATCGGCCTCGCCGGCGTCATGGGTGACCAGCAGGACCGTCGGATCCAGCCGCACCCGCAGGTCGAGCAGCAGGTCGTGCATCTCCTCGCGCAGTGCGCTGTCCAGCGCGCTGAACGGCTCGTCGAGCAGCAGGACCTGCGGCTCGGCGGCCAGCGCCCGGGCCAGCGCGACCCGCTGCTCCTGCCCGCCGGACAGCGCCCGCGCCGGCCGGTCGCCGAACCCGCCGAGGGCGACCAGCCCCAGGTAGTGCTCGGCCCGCTCCCGGGCCCGCCGCCGCGGCACGCCGCGCACCCGGTCGGCGAAGGCGACGTTGTCGCGGACCGACAGGTGCGGGAACAGCAGCGGCCGCTGGAAGACCATGGCCATGCCGCGCCGCTCGGGCGGGACGCCGGCCAGGTCGCGGCCGTCGAGATGCACGTTGCCGCCGTCCGGCTCGTCGAGGCCCGCGGTCAGCCGCAGGACCGTGCTCTTCCCCGAGCCCGAGGGGCCGAGGACGGCGACGCACGAGCCGGACGGCACGTCGAGGGTGAAGTCGTCGAGCGCCGGCGGCTGCCCGGCGGCGTGCACCCGCGTCAGCCGGGCCAGCCGCAGGGCGCCGCCGCTCACCGCCGCCCCTTCCGGCCGAGCGTGCCGACCACGATCAGCAGAACCACCGGCGGCAGGATCGCGGCGAGCGACAACACCGCCACCTGCGCGTCGCTGCCGGTCGCCGAGGCCGCCGCGGCGACCAGGACGGGCAGCGTGGTCAGCTGCCCGCCGCCGACCAGCACGGTGACGATGTAGTCGCTCCATCCCACCAGGAAGGCGAGGAACGCCGCCCCGGCCAGCGCCGGCGCCAGCAGCGGCAGTTGCACGTGGAACACCGTCTGCCAGGCCGAGGCGCCGAGGGTGCGCGCCTCGTCCTCGAAGCCGCGGTCGTGCGCGGCGTAGGCCGCCCGCATCACCACGGTCGTGTACGGCAGCGCTGCGACCACCAGCAGCATGACGACCCCGGCGGCCGCGGGCACCCGCAGCCGCAGCAGCAGCACGTCGAGGCCGAGCGCCACCGCGAACGGCGGCAGCACCAGCGGCGACATGAGCACGGCCAGCACCGCGGTCGACCCGGGCAGCTGCCACGAGGTCAGCGCCCGCCCGGCCATCGCGCCGAGCGGGGTGGCCAGCAGCGCCACGGCCGCGCCGAGCACCGTGGAGTGGGCGAACGCACCGCCCGCGCCGGCGGCCAGCGCCTCGTCCAGGCCCCGCGTGCCCCACTCCTGCGGCAGCAGCGCGGGGAAGGTCCAGCGGTCGGCGAACGCCCACAACAGCAGCGGGACGACGGGCAGCACCAGCCAGACGGCGAGCAGCGTGCGGCCGGTGCGCGAGGCGACGCGGACGGTGCGGTCGGAACCGGGTCGGGCACGCACCTCCTCCACCGCGGTCACTGCTCGGCCGCCAGCCGTCGCAGCGCCCGCAGCGACAGCAGGACCACGACCAGCCCGAGGAGCGCGGTCGTGACCGCCACCGCGGCCGCCTGGGAGCGTGCGGTCAGGTCGATCGAGGTGAACAGGCGGAAGGCCAGCACCGGCAGCGGCTCGGGGAACGGCCGGCCGAGCAGCGCGGCCACCTCGTAGGAGCCGAGGGTGTAGACGAAGCTGACCGCGGCGCTGGCACCGAGCGCCGGGGCGGCCAGCGGCAGGGTCACGTACCGCAGCCGCGCCCACCGGCCGGCCCCCAGCAGCGCCGCGGTCTCGCCGTAGGAGGCGGCCCGCGACGACAGCACGCCGATGACGACGAGCGCGACGAACGCCGATTCCTTCCAGGCGTACTCGGCGACCACGGCGACCCACAGCCGCCCGCCCACCAGTGGCGGCCAGGAGGGGGGGTCGACGCCGAGCAGCCGGGACAGGAACCCGGCGTCGGCCAGCAGCAGGCCGATCGCGGCCGCGCCCACCAGGTGCGGGATCGGGATGGTGAGCGACGCCAGCGTGCCCAGCAGCCGGCTGCGGCGGACGGCGGCGGTCGCGGCCAGCGCGATGCAGAGTCCCACGAACGCGGCGATGGCCGTCGACGCTGCCGCGATGCCGAGCGAGATGCGGATCGACGTGCCCAGGTCCGGGGCGACCTCCCGCCAGCCGTCCAGCGACAGCGCCGGCTCGCCGACCAGTGGCGCGAGGCCGAGGGCCAGGAGCAGCGCCGACCCCAGCGCCGCCCCGACCACGGTGACCACCAGTACCAGCGCGGGCAGCACGAGCAGCACCGCCCGGCCGCGGGCCCCCAGCCGCCGGGACCGCCGGCCGGTGGACCGCCCGGCCGGCCCGGCGGGGGGCGCATCCGTCGTGGTCACGCGGAGCGGTGGCCGGTCACCCGGCGGCGACCTGCCGGCGCCAACCCTCGTCGAGCGCGGTGACCCACTCGGCCTCGACCTCCGGGTCGGCGTCGGCGCTGAGCTCCTCGTAGGGCGGCAGGATCTCCGACTGCGGCAGCTCCTCGAAGCGCGCCTGCCACTCGGGCGGCAGCAGGTCCTGCTCCAGCACCGTGTACTGGCCCCAGACCTCGGGCCGGGCCTTGGCGAACTGCTGCTCCGGCGAGAGCGCCAGGTTCGCCACCACCATGGCGCCGGCCCGGCTGCCCGAGGTCGACGGGATGGCCAGGAAGCTGGCGTTGCCGATGGTGCCCTCCTCGGTCAGCAGCACGCGGGTGGTCTCGGGGAAGGTGCCGTCGGCGACGAGGTCGGGGAGCGTGGCCGGACCGTAGGTCATGGTCCAGTCGACCTGGCCGTCGGCGTAGAGCTGGTCGAGCTCCCCGAGCTCCTGCGGATAGGTCTGCCCGTTCCGCCACAGCGACGGCTCCATCTCCTCCAGCGTCTCGAACAGCTGCGGCGCGAGCTCCGCGTAGGCCTCCTGCGAGAACTCCAACGGCACGTTGTCGACGCCGCCGGCCACCTCGTAGAGCACCTGGCGGATGAACACCGACCCGGTGAAGTCCGGGGGAGCGGGATAGGTGAAGCGGCCCGGGTGCTGCTCGATCCACTCGAGCAGCCCCGCGATGGAGTCCGGCGGGTCCTGGACGCGGGCGGCGTCGTACACGAGCGCGAACTGGGCCTTGTGCCACGGCGCCTCGCAGCCGTCGACCGGTAGCCCGAAGTCGGTGGTGACCAGCGGGTCGTCGGGGTCGACGTACTCCATGTTCGGCAGCATCGCCGTCCAGTCACACAGCCACGCGCCGGCCTGCTGCCCGGTGGCGAAGTTCTCGCCGTTGAGCCAGATGAGGTCCACCTCGCCGTCCTCGACGTCGGCCTGCCGCTCGGACAGCACCCGGTTGAGCGCGTCGGCGGTGTCGGCGATCGGCACCCGCTCGAGGGTGACGCCGAGCTCCGCGGCGGCTGGGGCGAGGACGTCATCGACGTAGGCGTTGCCCTGGTCGTCGCCGCCGTACATCCAGAAGCGCACGGTCTGCCCGTCGGCCTCGGCCAGCACGTCGTCCCAGTCGCGCTCGGGCGCGGCCGTCGGCTCGCTGCCGGGAGCGGCGCAGGCGGTCAGGACGAGGGCCAGCGCGCCGGTCGCCACCGCGGCCCGGCGGCCGCCCCTGCTCGTACGGCGGCGCGCGGGCCTGGGTGCCGACATGGTTTGCGTTCCTCCTGCGGTGGTGCACACGTCGGGGGCGGACGCCGCTGGCGGAGTCCGGATGGTCTTCGTGCCGAGCGCCCCGCCTGGATGTGGTCGAGAGGAGCGGTCCTGGGTCAGGATCGTGGCCGACCGGGTCGTGTCCCGCCATCCGAGCCGGCCGCCCGCCACCCGCGAGGAGGTGCCGTGCTCGACTCGACCGCCCGGGCCGTGCTCGACGCGCCGCTGGCCCGCGCGGCGGCGCTGCTCGACCGCCCGGGGATCACTCCCGACCGGCTCACCGCGGCCAACCTGGTGCTCGGCCTGGCCAGCGCCGCGGCGGCCACGGCCCAGCTGTGGCTGCCCGCGCTGGTGCTCTGGCTGGCCTGCCGGCTGGCCGACGGCCTGGACGGCCCGCTCGCCCGCCGCCGGCGAGCGGCCGGCCGCCCCGGCGACGCGGGCGCCGGCGGGTTCTTCGACATCACCGCCGACTTCGTCGTCTACGGCGCCGGCGTCGTCGGCGTCGCCATCGGGGCCACGGCCGGGTTCGGTGCCTCGTGGCTGCCGTTCCTCGTCGTCCTGCTGGCCTACTACGTCAACGGCGCGGCGTTCCTCGCGTTCTCCTCGATCGCGGAGAAGGCCGGCCGGCAGCTCGACGACGGCCGCTCGCTGTCCTTCCTCGGCGGGCTGGCCGAGGGCACCGAGACCGTCGTCGCGCACGGACTGTGGCTGCTGCTCCCGGTCTACGCCGAGCAGGTGGCCTGGGTCTGGGCCGCGCTGGTCGGGGTCGGCGCCGCCCACCGGATGTGGGCGGGCTACCGCGCGCTGCGCTGAGCGCGGAGCCGGACGACGGCCCGCAGCACCCGACGCACCACCGGTCCGGCGAGCCGCGAGCGGACGTCGTCCACCGCGGCGTCCCATGCGGCGCTGCTGTAGGTCGGATAGGCGTGCGTGGTGCCGGCCACGTCGGTGGTGGTCATCCGCTTCCGGACGGCGAGGGTGAGCTCGCCGAGCACCTCTCCGGCGCGCGGGCCGACCACGGCGGCCCCGACGATACGGCGGCGCCGGTCCAGGACCAGCGTGGTGGACCCCTCCGTCACACCCTCGGCGACCGCTCGGTCGACGTGCCCGTGGCCGACCCGCCGAACGCTGTGCCCCTGGCCGGGCGGGACGCCGACCGAGGCCACCTCCGGGGAGGTGTAGGTAACCCGCGGGACGACGGGGTCGACGGTGCGGCGCAGGCCGAGCAGCGCGTTGCCCGCGGCGAGGCTGCCGTGCACGCCGGCGGTGTGGGTGAATTGTGGGTGGCCGGTGAGGTCGCCGGCGGCCCAGATGCGCGGGTTCGTCGTCCGCAGGCCGCCGTCCACCACCACCGTGCCGTCGTCGGCGACCTCGACGCCGGCCGCCGCGCAGCCGAGCCTCTCGGTGCGGGCCCGCCGGCCGACGGCGACCAGCAGCCGGTCGAAGGGGACGGCGGCCCCGTCGGCCAACTGCAGCGCCCCATCGCGGACCGCGGTCACGCCGGCGCCGGTCCGCACGGTGACGCCGTCGCGCCGCAGCGCCGCGGTGACCAGCCCGGATGCCTCCTCGGTCTCGCCCGGGAGCAGCCGGTCGGCGGCGTCGACCACGGTGACCGCCGAGCCCAACCGCGCGAACGCCTGGCCCAGCTCGCAGCCGATCGGGCCGCCGCCGAGGACGGCGAGCCGCGCAGGGAGCTCGGTGAGGTCGTCCCAGACGGTCTCGCTGGTCAGCGGATCGGCGTCGGCCAGGCCGTCGATCGGCGGGAGCACCGGAGCGGCGCCGGTGGCCAGCAGGGCATGCCGGAAACGGACGGTCCGGCCGCCGACCGTGGCGGAGTCCGACCCGGTGAGCACGGCGTCGGCGACCTCGACGGCGACGCCGGCGGCCTGGAGCGCCTCGACCGAGTCGACCGGCCGGATGGTCTCGATCGCGGCCTGGAGGTGCTTGCGCACCCGGCCGAAGTCGATAGTGATCCCGCCGACGTCGACCCCGAACCGGCCGGCCGCGCGGGCGCTCGCGGCGGCGTCGGCGGCGGCGAGCAGCGCCTTGGAGGGAACGCAGCCGGTCCACAGGCAGTCGCCGCCGGTGCGGTCCCGCTCGACCAGCAGCACGCGGGCGCCGAGGCCCGCGGCGGTCCTCGCGCCAACCATCCCGGCCGTCCCGCCCCCGATGACCAGCAGGTCCACCACGTCGTCGCCCCGGCTGCGCATGGGAGACGACGGTAGGAGTCCCGCCCGCGCCCTGCCCACCGAGTGCTGCGAACTCGTGGCCGTTCCGCGCTGATCACCACGAGTTCGCAGCAGTCGACGCGGCGGGTGAGGATCGCCGGGTGCCGGAACCGCTCGACGTGCTCGTGATCGGCGCCGGGCAGGCCGGTCTGGGGACGGCGTACCACCTGCAGCGGGCCGGCGTCCGCGACGTGCTCGTCCTGGAGGCCGGCGAGGTCGGCCAGAGCTGGCTGGACCGCTGGGACTCCCTGCAGCTGTTCACCCCGCGCCGGTTCTCCCAGCTGCCCGGCCTGCGTTTTCCGCCCGGGCCGGCGCCCACGCCGTCCCGCGAGGAGATGGCCGGCTACCTGCGCGACTACGCCCGCCGCTGGGGCCTGCCGGTCCGCACGGGGACCCCGGTGCGCCGTCTCACGCGGGACGGCCGGGCCTTCTGCGCCGAGACGCCCGCCGGCCCGGTCCGCGCCCGGCACGTGGTCGTCGCTTCCGGGGCCTTCCGCCGTCCGCACGTGCCCGCCGCCGCGGGCGACCTCGCCGTCCCGCAGCTGCACTCGGCCGACTACCGGACGGCGGACGACGTCCTGCCCGGGCCGGTGCTCGTCGTCGGCGGCGGCAACTCCGCGGCCCAGCTCGCCGTCGAGCTGTCCGCGACCCACGACGTCACCGTCGCCGCCGGCCGCGAGCCGCACTACCTGCCCGAACGGACCCTCGGGGTGAGCCTCTACGACTGGCTGCTGGTCAGCGGCCTGCTCAACGCCGACCGGGACGCGTGGGCGTCCCGGCGCATCCGGGCCCGCGGCGACGCGATCGTCGGCCGGGAGCTCCAGCGGCTGCGCCGTCGCGGGGTCATCCGGGTGCTGCCGCACCGGGTCGTCGCGGCGTCCGGCACCCGGGTGGAGCTGTCGAACGGGTCCGCCGAGGAGGTGGCGAGCGTGCTGTGGTGCACCGGCTTCGCGCCCGACACCGGCTGGGTCGACGTCCCTGGCGCCCTGGACGGCGACGGCACGCCCCGGCACGACCGCGGCGCCTCCCCCGTGCCCGGGCTGCACTGGATGGGGCTGCCGTGGCAGACGCGGGTAAACTCCGGGCTGGTCGACGGGGTGGACCGCGACGCCCGCCGGACCGCCCACCGCATCGCCTCCGCGCTGTCCGCGGAGCCGTCGTCCCCGGCTGGTAGACAGGGGCGGTGGCTGCCTCCCGCGACGTGGACGCGTCCTTCCTCGCTCTCCCGCTCTCCGCGCTGACCGACGCCGCGCTCACCCGGGCCCTCGACCTCGGCTGCGAGCACGCCGACATCCGGGTGGAGCGGATCCGCACCCAGTCGATCAGCCTGCGCGACGCCCGGCTGGAGTCCTTGGCCGACGGCGAGGACCTCGGCCTGGCCGTGCGTGTCGTGTACGAGGGCACCTGGGGGTTCGCTGCTGGCGTCGTCCTCACCGCGGCGGAGGCCGTCCGGCTGGCCGAGGAGGCGGTCACCGTGGCTCAGGTGTCGGCGGCGGTCAACAGCGACCGCGTCGAGCTCGCGCCCGAGCCGGTCTACCCGGACGCGGTCTGGGTGTCCGACTACGACGTCGACCCGTTCGAGGTGCCGGACGCCGAGAAGACCGCGCTGCTCACCGAGCTGTCCGAGCAGCTGCTGGCCGCCGACGGCGTGGAGCACGTGCAGACCGGCTGCCAGGCGGTCAAGGAGCAGAAGTACTACGCCGACACCGCCGGCACCCGCACCCGCCAGCAGCGGGTGCGCATCCACCCCGACCTCACCGCGCTCACCGTCGACCGCACCACCGGCGCGTTCGAGAGCATGCGCACCCTCGCTCCGCCGGCCGGCCGCGGCTGGGAGTACCTCACCGGCACCGGCTGGGACTGGCGCGCCGAGATCGCCGAGATTCCCTCGCTGCTCATGGAGAAGACCAAGGCGCCGTCGGTCGAGGCCGGCCGCTACGACCTCGTCGTCGACCCGTCGAACCTCTGGCTGACCATCCACGAGTCGGTCGGCCACGCCACCGAGCTGGACCGGGCGCTGGGCTACGAGGCCGCCTACGCCGGCACCTCGTTCGCCACCGTCGACAAGCTCGGCACGCTGCAGTACGGCTCGCCGCTGATGAACGTCACCGGCGACCGCACCGCGCCGCACGGGCTGTCCACGATCGGGTGGGACGACGAGGGCGTCGCCGGGCAGCGCTGGGACATCGTCAAGGACGGTGTGCTGGTCGGCTACCAGGTCGACCGCAACATGGCCCGGCTCCGGGGCCTGCCCCGGTCGAACGGATGCGCCTTCGCCGACTCCCCGCAGCACGTGCCGGTGCAGCGCATGGCGAACGTCTCGCTGCAGCCCGCGCCGGACGGCCCCTCGACCGCGGAGGTCATCGCCGGCGTGGAGCGCGGCATCTACGTCGTCGGCGACAAGAGCTGGTCGATCGACATGCAGCGCTACAACTTCCAGTTCACCGGCCAGCGCTTCTACCGGATCGAGGGCGGGAAGCTCGCCGGGCAGCTGCGCGACGTGGCCTACCAGGCGACGACGACGGACTTCTGGGGCTCGATGGCCGCGGTCGGCGGCCCGCAGACCTACGTGCTCGGCGGCGCATTCAACTGCGGCAAGGCCCAGCCCGGGCAGGTCGCCCCGGTCAGCCACGGCTGCCCGGTGGCCCTGTTCGAAAACGTGAACGTCCTCAACACCGTGCAGGAGGCCGGGCGATGAGCAGCTGGTCACGCCCGCAGGACGTCGTCGAGAAGGCGCTGGCCGCCTCCACCGCCGACGGACAGGTCGCCTTCGTCGTGGAGAGCTCGGCGGCCAACCTCCGCTGGGCGAGGAACAGCCTGACCACCAACGGCTCCATGCGCTCCCGGCAGGTCGTCGTCGTCTCCTTCGTCGACGGCGGCGCCGGGATGGCGACCGGCACGGTCGCCCGTACCGGCAACCCGGACGTCGAGGAGCTGGTGGCCGCCAGCGAGCAGGCCGCCCGGGACGCCGGCCCCGCCGAGGACGCGGTGCCCCTGGTCAGCGAGGCGCCGCCGGGCGCCGGCGACTGGGACGCCGACCCCGCGGAGACCTCGATCGGCGTGTTCCGCGACTTCGCGCCGGCGCTCGGGGAGGCATTCGGTGGTGCCCGCGACCGCGACGAGCTGCTCTTCGGCTTCGCCGAGCACGGCATGGCCACCACCTACCTGGGAACGTCGACCGGGCTGCGGCTGCGGCACGACCAGCCCACCGGCCGGGTCGAGCTCAACGGCAAGAGCGGCGACATGAGCCGCTCGGTGTGGGCCGGCGTCGGCACGCGGGACTTCGCCGACGTCTCGGTGGCCGACCTGGTCGTCGACGTCCAGCGCAAGCTCGCCTGGTCGCAGCGCCAGGTCGAGCTGCCCGCGGGGCGCTACGAGACGCTGCTGCCACCGTCGGCGGTCAGCGACCTGATGATCTACGCCCACTGGACGATGGAGGCCCGGGACGCCGACGAGGGCCGCAACGTCTACGCCAGGCCCGGAGGCGGCAACCGGATCGGCGAGCGGCTGGCCGCGCTCCCGCTGACCCTGCGCAGCGATCCGTTCGAGCCCGGCCTGGAGGCCTGTCCGTTCCAGGTGGTGAGCGGCTCGTCGGGGTCGGCCTCGGTGTTCGACAACGGGATGGCGACTCCGGCGGTCGACTGGATCTCGGGGGGCGTGCTCACCAACCTGATCCGGCCGCGCGCCTGGGCGCTGAAGACCACGGCCCCGGCCACCGCCGCCGTCGACAATCTTGTCCTCGAGCAGCCCGGGGCGACCGCGGACCTGGACGAGATGGTCGGGGCGACCGAGCGCGGGCTGCTGCTCACCACGCTCTGGTACATCCGTGAGGTCGACCCGCAGACGCTGCTGCTCACGGGGCTGACCCGGGACGGCGTCTTCCTCGTCGAGGGCGGGGAGGTCACCGGCGCGGTGAACAACTTCCGGTTCAACGAGTCGCCGATCGACCTGCTCGGCCGGGTCACCCAGGCCGGTCGCGCCGAGCGCACGCTGCCGCGCGAGTGGAGCGACTGGTTCACCCGGGCCGCCATGCCGGCCCTGCGGGTGCCGGACTTCAACATGAGCTCGCTCAGCCCCGCCAGCTGACGTCCCCGCGCGCTCACGTGGGGAGCCAGGCTCTCTCCGTCGTCCGGGGATGACCACGGCTCCGCCGCTCCACGGCCGGGACGTGCCCTCCGCCACGCCGACGACAGGCGCCGAGACGGCCAGGGTGTGACAACCGGTCCGTCACACCCTTGGCGCATGGTGACCGTGACGTTGCGCGCACACACCCCTACGGTGGGTGTTGCAGGTGGTCGGCCGGGAACTTTTGGCTTTACCACCTCGCACACCTGCCGAAACGTGAATCGGGTGGAGTCTCCTCCATCCGACCGCAGACGGGCTCCGGCGCGCCACCGGGGCCGGTGAGGGGAGGGCTCCCGTGACCAGGAGTCAGAAGCCGTCGGTGTTCCAGGTCGGCAACGTCTGGGACGACGGGCACACGATGGTCGTGTCCGGGTGGGGCCTGGGGTTGTGCGTCTCCGCCTGCGCCTGCCATCGCCACCCCGCGGCCGGGAGCCTGGCCATCGCCGAGGACCAGGCCGAGGGCCGGCTCGGCCTGGTGAGCTACCGCGACGGCGGTTGCGACTGCTGCGAGCCGTGGACGGCGGACGAGCTCAGCGCCGTCCTCCGCGACCTGCAGCTGGTCGCCGGTCTCGACGCCCCGGAGCCCCTGGCCGGCTGAGCCGGCCGACCTCCACCCGCCGCCGGGCGCCCCGGTCGGTTCGGTCGGTCTGACCGGCACCGCGGCCGTGGCGCTCGGCGAGGAGTGGGAGGACTCCGTCCTGCCCACCGCTCGGATAAGGACCCCGTCCTCCTCGCCGCTCGCAGGCTCGCGGCGAGCCTCTGGACGGGGCCGCCCGCCGCCTGTCGTGGTCCGCACGCCCGCTCGTGCGCAAGCACCCGTGGGGTACCGGTGCGCTCGTCGGCGCCCAGCGCGACATGTGGTCGGCCAGCGGGCTGCCCGGCTGACGCGCGTCGGCCCGGTACCCCTCGGTGCGGCCGGCCACCGACCAGGCCCTGGAGACCGCCACCGGCGTCGGCGCGCCTGCCGTGGACCCGGCCGCGCCGCGACCACGTCGTCGACCCCGCTGGCAGGGCCGTCCACTCCTTCGTGACCGGCGCCGGAACCGACCGGCCGGTTCCCCTCGCACCCGACCGCGCACGGTCGGCCTCTGCCCTCCCTCGCCGCCGGTGGCCGAGGCCCCCGACGCCGGCCGGCCCCTCTCCGCTACCCACGAGGTCGCTGGGGCGCGTGTGACCAGTGAGCTGCTCCCGGCGGCCCGGACCCCGCGCGCCGCTCCCTACACCGTGACACGGCGTCCTTACCGTGCGTGCACGCGCTCGGAACACCGCCCACTTCTCGGGGTGGGGCGCGGCGAGAGGGGGCCGGCATGCGGCGCAACCGGACGACGGGCCGAGGCTGGTCCGGCACCACGTTCACCGGGGCCTCCCTCTCCGTCGCAGTGGCCGCCGCCGTACTGCTGGCACCGGCCCAGGCGGCCGCCACCCCGGCGACCGCGGACGACGCCGCGCGGCTGGTCGCCGAGGCCGCCCGGCAGGTGGCCGCCCTCGACGAGCAGGTCCACGAGGCCCAGCTGACCGTCGCCGCGCACCAGGAGGCCGCGGCCGCCGCCGCGGCGGCCGCCGCCCAGGCCGAGGCCGTCCTCGCCGGCTACGCGCCACAGCTGCGTGCCATCGCCCAGAGCGCGGCTACGTCGCAGTCCCGGATGGCCGCCTTCCTCACCTCCGACTCGGCGGCCGACGTCGTCCAGCAGATGACCACGCTCGACCTCATCGCCGCCCACACCGAGGGGCTGCTGGCCGAGGTCTCGGTCGCTCAGCGCGCGGCCGACCAGGCCCGTGCCGACGCCGACGCCGCCACCGCGCAGGCCACCGCGTCGCTCGCCGAGCTCGAACGCCAGCGGGCCGAGGTGCAGGTCCGTCAGCAGCAGTACGAGGCCGACTTCGCCGACCTCACGGCGGCCGCGCAGGCCGCCGTCACCACCGCTGTCGCCGGGCCGTCGCTGGCCGCGCCGGATACGGCGGCGGTCGTGGCCGCCGCGCCCAGCGGGGACGTCGGGGCGGTCCTCGAGGCCGCGCTCGCGCAGATCGGCACGGCGTACGTGTGGGGTGGCTCCGAGCCGGGCGGCTTCGACTGCTCCGGGCTGACCAGCTTCGCGTACCGGGCCGCCGGCGTATCCCTGCCGCACTCCAGCCGCGCCCAGTCGCGGATGGGCGTGGCCGTGTCCCGCAGCGAGCTGCAGCCCGGTGACCTCGTGTTCTTCGGCTCGCCCGTGTACCACGTCGGCATCTACGTCGGGAACGGGAAGATGGTGCACGCCCGGACGTTCAGCCAGCCGGTCGCGGTGACCAGCGTGGACATGGACGAGTACGCCGGGGCCCGCCGCCTCCTCTGAGCAGCCTGCGCCCGCCGCGGTCGCGCCGGTGCGCAACGACCTGGCCGAGCGGCGGCAGGCCCGCGGCTGGTCGCAGGGCCGGCTCCCCGACGAGCTGGGGGTCTTCCGGCAGACGGTCATCTCCCTGGAGAAGGGTCGGTTCGACCCCAGCCTCCCGCGCGCCTTCCGCATCGCCGCGCTGTTCGGCTGCCGGATCGAGGACGACTTCTCCCCGGACGGGAACTGACCGGCGTCGGTGCGCCAGGCTGGGCCCGTGGAGCGGCAGCAGGACGACGTCCGGGGCAGCGGTCTTCGTCGCCGACCTCGAGCCACGCCCCGGTGGCCGGCCGGTGCGCAGCGCCCGGTTGCTGGCCGCCTTCGTCGCCGAGCTGAGCTGGAGGCTCTTCCCGGGCCCCTCGATGAGCGACGTGGTGGTCCGCCGGCGGCGCGACGGCACGGAGGTGCTCCGCCTCCCGGCCGGGGACCCGCTCGTGCCCGGCGACCAGCTCCAGCACGTCCGGGACATGCTCGACGCGCTCGGTACCCAGGAGTTCCTGCGCGCGTGGCGGCACCCGGCCGACCGACTGCCGCGCCGGGGACCGCTGCGCCCGCGGCGGCGCTGTGCTGTGCTGACGTCCGTGGCCGAGAACTACATCGCCGAGTTGCCGTTCGGGTCCCCGCAGATCGACGGCGAAGCGTTCGTCGCCCCGACGGCGGTCGTGGTCGGGGCCGTGACGATGGCCGCGCGATCCAGCATCTGGTACGGCGCCGTCGCGCGGGCCGACTCCGAGGTCATCGAGATCGGCGAGGACTCGAACGTCCAGGACGGCTCCACCCTGCACTCCGACCCCGGTTTCCCGCTCGTCGTCGGCCGCGGTGTCACCGTCGGGCACCGGGTGGTCCTGCACGGCGCCCGCATCGACGACGACGTCCTGGTCGGCATGGGCAGCGTGGTCATGAACGGCGCGCACATCGGCTCCGGGTCGATCGTCGCCGCCGGTGCGGTGGTCACCCAGGGCACGCAGGTGCCACCGGGTTCCCTGGTCGCCGGCGTCCCGGCCAAGGTGATCCGCCAGGCGACCGACGACGACCTGCTGCACATCCGCGGCAACGCGGCCAGCTACACCGAGCGGCTGGCCAGTGCCCGCAAGGTGCGCCCGGTCGTCCGCCGCCCGCTGCCGCCGGCAGGGCAGACCCCCGGCGACGCGATGGACTGAGAAGGACCGGCGTCCTCCTCACCGTGGAAGAACCCCGTCCTCCGCACCCCTCGCAGGCTCGGGGTGAGCCTCGGGACGGGGCCGTGGCGCCCTCATCCGCCCGACGGCGGCAGTGCGAACCAGATCGTCCGCGCCCGCGCGGCCACCTTCCCGTCCGGCCCCACCAGCGCGGACGCCGTCGTCGACCGCCGGCCGTCCCGCTCCAGCACCCAGGCCAGCAGCACGTGGTCGGCACCGAGGCGCACGGGATGGTCCTGGCGCGCGGTGATCGTGCCGAGCACGTTCCGGCCGCAGGTCCGGCCCAGCAGCGGCATGTAGGACGGGCAGTCCAGCGCCGCCCACACCGTTCCGGGTGCGGCGGCGCCGTCGGACGACGGGAGCCCGGCGGCCGGCCGCCACACCCCGGCCCACACCTCCGGCCGGCCGGGGAGCGGGCCGACCCGGGTGCGCAGGCCGTCGTCCGCCGACCGCTCCGTACCGCAGCCCCAGCAGCGCGGATAGGGGTGGTCGTCCCAGGGCGGCAGCGCGGCGACAGCGGCCGCCGCCTGCTCCGGCGACGGGGGCTCCGGCACCGCCAGGTCGAGCTCGGCCGGCTCCGCCCGGGCCAGCAGCTCGTCACCGGCGTACAGCTCGACCACCCCGTCGCTCCGCAGCTCGAGCGGGCGGTCCAACGGCACCGGCCGGCGCAGCCGGACGCTCACCCCCGGGGCGTCGACGAGCGCGGCCAGCGTCCCGGCGAGGTAGCCGCCGTTGGCCGCGCCCGGCGGGCCGCAGAACCGGGTGGGAACGGTGAGGAAGGGCACCGGCGCAGCGTAGGGAGGGAGGGCAGCGGCGTCAGGTGCCCGGCGAGCCGGTCGTCGTCGGCGCGGCGGTCTGCGGCGCCTGTGTCGTCGGCTCCTCCCCGGCGGTGGTCGGGGTCGGCTCGGCCGACTCCGCCGGCGTCTCCTCCCCGGTCGGGCCCTCCTGTGGCGGGGGCACCGTCGTCGCGTTCGGCGTGGGCGTGCGTTCCGGGGACGTCGTCGTCGGGTCGGCCGGGGTGGGCTCGGTGGTGTCCGTCGGCTCCGCGGAGGGCGTGGTCACCGGCGTCGTCACGCTGGTGGCGGGATCCGGTAGCCCCCCGGCGGCGCCCTCCGACGGCGGGCGGACGTAGAGGTACAGCGTGAAGAGCCCGACGAACAGCAGCACGAGGACGACGGTCGAGGTGCGGGCGCGGCCGAGGTGGTGCGGCACCGTCGACCACCAGCGCCGTGGCCCGGACGGCGGCGGGGCGGTGCTGACGGAGGGTTGGCCGGGCAGCCGGCGGGTCGGCTGACCGGGGCCGTTCGTCTCGGGGACGGTCACCGGGCACCGTCCGCGGAGGCCGGGGACAGGTCGCCGGGCGCGGGCGCCGGCGGCGCGGGCATGCTGAGGCCCTCGCGGCGGAACGCCAGGACGACGCGGGCGCGCAGGTCGCGGCCCACCTCGAACTGCTTGCCGGGCAGCGTGCGCGCCACCATCCGGACGTTGACCTGCTCGAGGTCGATCGTCTCCACCCCCATGACGCTCGGCGGGTCGAGCAGCAGCGGGTGCAGCCGCGGATCGCGGAAGGCCTCGGCGCCGACCTCGCGGAGGATGTCGTTGACCCGGCTGACGTCCATCGCCGTCGGGACCGGGACGTCGACGACGGCGCGCGCCCAGTCGCGGGAGAGGTTGGTGACCTTCACGATCTGCCCGTTCGGCAGCGTGACCACCTCGCCGTCGGGCGAGCGCAGCCGGGTGACCCGCAGCGTGACGTCCTCGATGGTCCCGGTGGCCTCGTCGCCGCCGCCGACCACCTGGATGGCCACGACGTCACCGAAGCCGTACTGCCGCTCGGTGATGATGAAGAAGCCGGCCAGCACGTCCCCGACGATCCGCTGGGCGCCGAAGCCGAGGCCGACGCCGAGGACGGTCGCCGGCGCCACGAGCCCGCTGATCGGGATGCCGGCCCGGTCGAGGACGGCGAAGACCGCGACCGCGTAGATCAGCACGATCAGCGTCCAGGTGATCACCTGGGTCAGCGAGTGCCGGTGCTTGGCGGCCTCGGAGCGGACCAGGGCGTCGCCGCCGGTCGCGCGCGCGTCGATGCTGTCGGTGATCTTCTCGCCGACCCAGGCGACGAACCGGGCCAGCAGGACCGACCCCAGGATGGTGAGGACGATCTCCAGCCCGCGCCCGGCGAGCCAGGTCAGCAGTGTGTCCAGTGGTTCCATCGGGTGCCAGCCTCCCAGACTCCTCGGCGGACGACGGCGGCGCCGACCCGTGCCGACGTCGTCAGCGCGCCTCGACGAACAGCGCCTGCGCGGAGCGGCCGATCCGGCCGGTGGCGTCGTACAGGTCGGCGAAGCACTGCCCGGCCCCGGCCGGCCCCACCGTGGTGGCGGCGTCCAGGCCGAGCCACTCGCCGGCCGGAGGGCGCACCAGCGCGACGGTGAGGTCGACGTTGGCGAAGGTCGCCCGGTGCCAGTCCAGGACGGCGGAGATGCCGCTGGCCGCGTCGGTCATCACCAGCAGGTGCTGCAGGGGGCTCATCGGCTCGCCGTCCACCAGGGCGCAGAGCGGCCGGGTCCAGGCGGCGGCCGGCCCCGGCGCGTTGAACGAGCCGTGCGCGAACCGCCACTCCAGCGCCCGGTGGTAGGCCACGTCGGTGGTGAAGAAGGCCGCCGTCTCCGGGCAACTCTCTTCCGGGCCGGGCAGCGGCACCCCCGCGTCCGCCGTCCCCTCGACCGCGGAGGTGCGCATCCGCCAGGCGGTGAGCCGCATCAGCGGCCGCTCGCGGTCGACGGGGGAGCCGCCCGCGGTGAGCACCGCCTCCACCAGTTCGATCCGCCGTCCGGGCCGCAGCAGCCGGGCGTCGACCCGCACCGGACCGACCGGCACCGGCCCGAGGATGTCGTAGGCCAGCCGCACCGTCTGCCCGTCCGGGATCGCCGTCACCCGCTCGGCCCCCCGGGCGAGCAGCGCCGCGACCGGCCCGGCGTGCTGCAGCCCCGGATCCCACGGCCCGATGGTCAGGTCGGTGGCGACGAACCCGTCGCCGTCCGGCAGGTAGAGGGCCGTGGGCAGGCCGACGGGGCGAGCTGCGGTCATGGGGCGCAGTCTGCCGCCGCGGTCAGCCGCCGGAGCGGCGGGCCTCCCACACGGCGAACGCCGTCCACCCCGCGGCGGCGACCGCGGCCATCACCCACAGCCAGCGCAGCGACCCGGCCGGGTTCGCCATCACGAGGAGCACGGCGACGACGAGCACCGCGCCCGCGAGGGGCGAGGTGCGCAGCAGCGTGCCCAGGGTGTCCGGCCCCGGGACGGTGATGAACACCACCAGGGCAACCACCAGGAGGAAGCCGAAGAGGGCGGCGAGGAAGGCCGCCGTCACCCCCCATTCGGCGGGCAGGCCGACGGCGCCGAGCCCGCCGAGGACGATCCCCACGGCCAGCCACAGCAGGAGCTTGCGGCGGCGCGCTGACCAGGGCGGACGCGGCTCGGTCACGGTCTCGTCCTCCCCCATGTCGCGGCGCCGCCGGTCCCGGTCGGGGCGCACACCTCGCCTCCGCTGTGTGCCCGGGTCGCGGGGCGGGCACACCGCCCGCGCCGCCCCGCCGGGGCGGTCTCGCCCAGGTCACGGCGGTTTGCATCCGCGTGCCGATCTCCGGACGGTGGAGGGGTTGCCGTCGGGGCCCGGTGCGCCGGCGGCGTCCGTCGTCGATCGAGAGGGAGGAGCGCCGGCACCGGCGCCGCACACAACCGTGACGAGAACCCCTGCACGACCCACGCCCACCGACAGCGGGGCCCACCCGGCCGTCGCGCCGCCACCGCCCCTCCCGGCCGACCGGGGAGGATCACTCGACCGCGTCGTCTTCGGCGTCGCCGCCGTCGTCGCCCTGGCCTTCGTCGCCTGGGGCTTCCTCTTGCCGCAGAACCTCGGAGCGACCAGCGGTACCGCGCTGGAGTGGGTCGAGACCAACCTCGGCTGGCTGTTCGTCGTGCTGGCCTCGGCCTTCGTCGTCTACGTCATCTGGTTGGCGGCCGGGAAGTACGGCCGGATCCCGCTGGGCCGGGACGACGAGGCGCCGGAGTTCCGGACCGTGTCCTGGGTGGCGATGATGTTCAGCGCCGGCATGGGCATCGGGCTGATGTTCTTCGGCGTCGCGGAGCCGCTGTCCCACTACGTCTCGCCGCCGCCGCGCACGGCCGAGCCCGAGAGCTTCGACGCCGTCGAGACCGCCATGGCGACGACGCTGTTCCACTGGACCCTGCACCCCTGGGCGATCTACGCGGTGGTGGGCCTGGCGCTGGCCTACGGCACCTTCCGCCGCGGCCGGCGGCAGCTGATCAGCTCGGCCTTCGCGCCGCTGTTCGGCAGGCGCCGCACCGAGGGGCCGGCGGGGAAGGTCATCGACGTCCTGGCGATCTTCGCGACCCTGTTCGGCTCGGCGGCCTCGCTGGGCCTGGGGGCCCTGCAGATCGGCAGCGGTCTGGAGATCCTCGGCTGGGCGGGGGACCTCGGCAACGGTCTGGTGGTGCTGATCATCGCCGTCCTCACCGTGGCGTTCGTCGCCTCCGCCGTCTCCGGCATCGCCCGGGGCATCCAGTGGCTGGCCAACATCAACATGGTGCTCGCCGTCGTCCTGGCGGTGTTCGTGTTCGTCGTCGGCCCGACGGTGTTCATCCTCAACCTGGTGCCGACCGCGGTCGGCACCTACTTCGCCGACCTGGGCGAGATGGCCGCTCGCACCGAGGCCAGCGGCGGCGACCCCATCGCCGAGTGGCTGCGCGGCTGGACGGTCTTCTACTGGGCCTGGTGGATCTCCTGGACCCCGTTCGTGGGCCTGTTCATCGCCCGGATCAGCCGCGGGCGCACCATCCGGCAGTTCGTCACCGGCGTGCTGCTGGTGCCCAGCGTGGTCAGCCTCGTCTGGTTCGCCGTCTTCGGCGGGGCGGGGATCGCCGCCCAGCGCGCCGGGGCCGACATCGCCGGGGAGGCGACCACCGAGGGGCAGCTGTTCGCCGTCCTCGCGCAGTACCCGCTGGCCACGGTCATGACCGTGCTGGTGATGACCCTCGTGGCCATCTTCTTCGTGTCCGGCGCCGACGCCGCCTCGATCGTCATGGGCTCGCTGTCCGAACGCGGCACGATCGAGCCGAGCCGGGCGACGGTGGTGTTCTGGGGCGTGGTCATGGGCGCGGTGGCCGCGATCATGCTGCTGGTCGGCGGCGACGCGGCGCTGACCGGTCTGCAGAACCTCACGATCATCGCCGCGCTGCCGTTCGCCGTAGTGATGGTCGGCCTGGCGGTGTCCCTGGCCAAGGACGTGCGCTCCGACCCGCTGGTGCTGCGCCGCACGGTCGCCGCCGAGGCGATGGAGCAGGCCGTCGTCGAGGGGATCACCCGGCACGGCGAGGACTTCGTGCTGGTGGTGGAGCCGGCGCCGGACGCCGACGGCGACGGCGTGCCCGACACGGCCACCGGCACCACCCCGCTGCCGGCCGCGGAGCGCCGCGCGTCCTCCGGCGACCGGACGGTGCGCGACGTCGGCTCGCCGGTCCCGGAGCGCGGCGGGCGATGAGTTCGGCCGGTCGGTCCCGTCCTCCCTGCGACGAGGCCGACCGGGCCCTCCCGACGACGGGAGTTCCCGTGCGCATGATCTCCGTGAACCTGCCGGTGACCGACCTGGCCGCGGCCGAGGCCTTCTACCGCGGGCTGGGGTTCGTCCAGAACGAGCAGTTCTCCGACGAGCGGACCGCCTCGTTCGTCGTCGAGGAGAACATCGTGGTACTGCTGCAGACCCGGGACCGGTTCGCCGACTTCGTCCCGGACGCGGGCCGGATGGGGGACCCGGCGCAGTCGACCACGGTCCTCAACGCGCTGTCGGCCGGCAGCCGGCAGGAGGTCGACGACCTGCTCGAGCGGGCGCTGACCTCCGGCGGCAAGCCGTGGATGCCGGCGCAGGACCACGGGTTCATGTACGGCGTCAGCTTCACCGACCCGGACGGCAACGTCTGGGAGGCCGTGTGGATGGACCCCACCGCCGTGCAGTGACCCCCCGGTAGGGGGCTCGGGGCATCACGGTCGCTACATTCGGCCGCGTGTCCCGGCCCCCGCTCGGCTATGCCCTCACCGTCGCCGCTGCGGGGTTCTTCGCGGTCAACGGCACGGTCTCCACGCTGGCCCTGCAGGCCGGCATCCCGGCCCCCTGGCTGACCGCGCTGCGCTGCGGCGGGGCGGCCGTCGCGCTGCTCGCCGCCCTGGCCGTCGTCGCCCCGGAGCGGTTGCGGCTGTCCTGGCGGGAGGTGCCGTTCCTCGCCGCGTTCGGCGTGGTCGGTGTCGCGCTCACCCAGTGCCTGTACTACGTCGCGATCGGTCGGCTGCCGGTCGGCATCGCGCTGGTCTTCGAGATGACCGCGCCGGTGTTCATCGCGCTCTGGGTGTGGCTGGTGCGCGGCGAGCGGGTGCGCAGGCGGCTGTGGGCGGCGCTGCTGCTCTCGTTGTCGGGGCTGACGTTCGTGGCCGAGGTGTGGACCGGCGGCGGTGGGCTCGACGCCGTGGGCGTGGTCGCGGCCTTCGGCGCGGCACTGTGCCTGGCGACCTACTACCTGCTGGGGGAGCGGGGTGCGACCACCCGCGACCCGGTGGCGCTGACCTGCTGGAGCTTCGTCGCGGCCGCGCTGTTCTGGGCCGTCGCCGCGCCCTGGTGGCCGTTCGACCCGGCGCTGCTCGGCGCCTCCGTGCCGGTGTCCCTGGGTTCGCTGCAGCTGCCGCTGTGGGCGCTGGTCTGCTGGATCGTCGTCCTCGGGGCGGTGGTGCCGTTCTGGCTCTCCATCGCGGCCCTGCGCCACCTGCCGCCGACGACGGCCGGGCTGGTGGCCACGGTCGAGCCGGTGCTCGCCTCGGTCGTCGCCTGGCTCTGGGTGGAGCAGGTGCTCTCCGGCTGGCAGGTGCTCGGCGGCGTCGTCGTCCTCGTGGGGATCGGCCTGGCGCAGACCGCGCGCCGGGCGGCGATCCGGCCGGCCCCGGTCCCCGAGACGGTCGCCCCCGCCTGAGCGGAGTCGCTCGGTGACGGTTTCCGTCACCGAGCGACTCCGCTCACGCCTCAGGTGACCTTCTGGGCCTCCTCGAGCCAGCCGGCCAGCTCCGACATGTAGGCGGCCTGGGCGACGTGGTCCATGCCGATGTACTTCCACGGATACTCCTGGCCGGCCTGCACCGCCGGCAGCAGCGTGTACGTCGGCTGGGCGCGCATCTGCTCGGGCGTCTCCCCGCCGCGCAGCGAGTAGAGGATGACGTCGCTCGGGTACTGGGGAACCTGCTCCCAGCTGACGGTCTCCCAGAAGTAGCCGTCGCCGCCCGGGTCGACGAAGTCCACGCCCAGGTCGGAGTAGAGGCGCAGCGACGGGTCGTCGGCGGCCTTGCCCATCCACCAGCCGTCGGAGGCGGTGGCGTACACCGGCAGCACGGTGATCCCGCGCTCGCCGGCCGCGGAGAGCTCGGCCGCGGCGGCCTCGTAGTCTTCCCGGGCCGAGGCGATCAGCTCGCTGTCGGCGCCGAGGGACTCGGCGAGCCCGACGGTCCGCTCGATGACGTCGGCGGCCGAGCCGCGGTAGGCGATCGCGACGATCGGCGCGATCTGCGCGACCTGCTCCTGCTGCTGGAGGCTCTCGAAGCCGTAGAGCGGCTGGCTGGCGTCCAGCGTCCCGGAGGAGTCGGTCGGGTAGACCGAGGTGACGATGACGTCGGGGTCGGCCGCGGCCAGCCGCTCGAGGTCGATCTGCCCGTAGCTCTCGCCGACGATCTCCAGGTCGCCGAGGTCCCTGCCCTCGAACGCGACGTCGTCGGCCGCCGAGGTCTGGCCGAAGCTGGCGACCGGCTCGACCCCGTAGTTCCACAGCGAGGCCACCAGGTCGTTGAGCCCGGCGACGCGCTCCGGCGGCGCGTCGAGCTCGACGGTGTTGCCGAGGTCGTCGGTGAACTCCCACCCGCCCTCGGCGGCTGCTGCGCCGTCGGCCGGCTCGGCAGTGCCGCCGGAACAGCCGGCGGCCGCGAGCACGGCGGCCAGGGTGAGGGAGGCGCCGACCAGGCGGCGCGGCATGCGGTGCAACGGAACTCCTCGCAGTTGGCTCCAGGGGTTTCCCCGACGGGCAGCTCAGGTTAGCCTCGCCTAAGTGGGCTACCGCAAGGGGTGGCCGGGTCGGGGGAGGACGCATGACGCTCACCGCGCAGCCGGATGCCGTGGCCGCACCCGCCTGGCAGTTCTTCGACGCCTCCGTGGCCGCCGTCCGCCGGCTGGGTCCGAGCTTCGTGCGGCTCACGCTCGCCGGGCCGGGCCTGGCCGGGTTCGGCGCCGCCGGCTGCGACCAGCGGTTCAAGCTGGTGCTGTCCCGCGACGACGCCGGGCTGGACCGGCTGCGCGACCGCGGCGGCGACTGGTACCCCGAGTACTGCGCGATGCCCGAGGAGCAGCGCCCGTTCATCCGCACGTACACGGTCCGAGCGGCTCGGCCCGAGCGCGCCGAGCTGGACGTCGACGTCGTCCTGCACGGGGTCGAGGACGGGCACGCCGGCCCGGCCGCGCGCTGGGCGGCCGCCGCCGTCCCCGGCGACCGGATCGTGCTGCTCGGCCCCGACCGCCCCGGATCCGGCCGGCCGTGGGGCGTGGAGTGGGCACCGCCGCCGGCCGCGCGCACGCTGCTGCTGGCCGGGGACGAGACCGCCGTCCCGGCGGTGTGCGCGATCCTCGAGTCCCTCGGCGGCCGCCTGACGACAGCCGAGGGAGCATCGCGGCGAGCGCCAGTGAGCGAGGAGGGGACCGAGGCGCGGTGTCGGACCCATGGCGGAGGTTCACGGTCGGTGACCGCGTTGCTGGAGGTGCCGACCGCGGACGACGCGATGAACGTCGCCCTCCCGCCCGGGGTCACGCTTCGCTGGCTGCCGCGGGACGGCGCGGCGCGCGGGTCCCGGCTCGTGCCGGCCGTGCACGCCGCGCTGTGCGAGCTGGGGGTGGCCTCGTCGCCGGCCGCACCTCCGGAGGACGTCGGCGAGGACCTGCTGTGGGAGGTCCCGGAGGGCGGGTGCGCGGACGGCGGGGCGGCCTCGGCCTGCTACGCCTGGCTGGCCGGCGAGGCCGGGGTGGTCAGGACGTTGCGTCGCCGGCTGGTCGGTGACCTCGGCGTTCCGCGCGGGTCGGTGGCGTTCATGGGGTACTGGAAGGACGGCGTCGCGTCGTAGCGCCGGAGGACGGACCTTCGATGCCGAGGCGGCTTCTTGCCGACCAGGTTGGCGACCTGCTCGCGGTCTCTGCGGATCGAGGTCCGGGTGCGGGCCTTCTGGTCCGCTCCCGTCTGCTCGTACGCCCCTGTCGCGACTGAGAGCAGTGGCTGTTCGGTTCGCCTGGCCGCCCGCCGACAGCAGGCGACCACGGTCGTGCTCCGGGACGCCGTCGACGAGGACGTGCGGTGGACGTCCTCGCGTCTCGGGAGGGGGCGAGGCCGTCGCGGTGCACGGCGCGCGAAGGCCAGCTGCGGCCCGACACGGCGGGCAGGCTCAGCGGAGCCGGCGGACCGGCACCACCATCGGCGTCCCGGCCACCGGGTCGGGGACGATCCGCGCCTCGAGGTCGAAGACGTCGGCGAGCAGCTGCTCGGTGAGCACCTCCTCCGGTGTGCCGGAGGCGACCAGCGCGCCGTCGTCCATCGCCACCAGCCGCTGCGCGTAGCGCGCGGCCAGGTTGAGGTCGTGCAGCACGACGACGACGGTGCGGCCGCGCTCGGCGTGCAGGCGCGCCACCAGCTCGAGGACGTCGATCTGGTGGGACAGGTCCAGGTAGGTCGTGGGCTCGTCGAGCAGCAGCAGGTCGGTGCCCTGGGCCAGCGCCATGGAGATCCAGGCGCGCTGCCGCTGCCCGCCGGAGAGCTCGTCGACCGGCCGCTCGGCCAGGTCGGCCATGTCGGTCCAGCGCAGCGCCTCGGCGACCGCCGCCTCGTCGTCCCGCGACCACTGCCGCAGCCACGACTGGTGGGGGTGCCGGCCGCGCGCCACGAGGTCGCCGACGGTGAGGCCCTCGGGCGCGACCGGGGCCTGTGGCAGCAGGCCGAGCACCCGGGCCACCTCGCGGGTCGGCGTCCGCGCGATCGCCCGGCCGTCGAGCAGCACCCGGCCCTCGGTCGGCCGCAGCAGCCGGCCCAGCGCCCGCAGCAGCGTGGACTTGCCGCAGCCGTTGGGGCCGACGATCGCGGTGAAGGAACCGTCGGTGAGCTGCAGGTCCAGGTCGCGGACCACGACCCGGTCGTCGTAGGCGAGGCTGACCGACTCGGCGGCGAGACGGACCGTTCCGCTCGCCGGCAGGGTGGTGGTCGCCGCGTCCAGGGTCATAGCGTGGATCGCCGCCTTCCGCGGACCAGGAGCCAGAGCAGGTACGGCGCGCCGACGGCCGCCGTGAGGACGCCGACAGGGAGGGCCTGGGGGAGCACGGTGCGGGTGAGCAGATCCGCGCCGACGACCAGGGCGGCGCCGAGCAGGCCGGAGGCGAGCAGCGGCGGCCGTGGGCCCCCGGTGAGCCGGACGGCGACCTGGGGGACGACCAGGGCGACGTAGGCGATCGGGCCGGCCGCAGCCACGGCGGCAGCGGTGAGCCCGACGGCGACGAGGACGACCGCGGCCTGGGTGGGGATCAGGCGCACGCCGAGCCCGCGGGCGGTGTCGTCGCCGAATTGGATGACGCCCAGTGCCCGGCTGGTGGCGAGCGCGGCAGGAAGCAGCACGGCCAGGAAGACCAGCAGCGGCACGGCCTCGTCCCACGAGCGGGCGTTGAGCGAGCCGGTGATCCACACGTAGGCGCTGGCGGCCTGGTAGATCTCGGCGCGGGTGAGCAGCCAGTCGGTGAGCGCCGCGGCCATCGCCCACAGCGCGATGCCGACCAGCACCAGCCGGTAGCCGTCGATGCCGCGGCGCCAGGTGAGGACCAGCAGCAGCAGGCCGGTGACCAGCGCGCCGAGCAGCGCGGCCAGCGGGACGCCGACGCCGTCGAGCACCCCCGAGCCGCCCGTCGCCCCGCTGAGGACGATCGCCGCCACCGCGCCGACCGAGGCGCCCTGGGTGATGCCGAGCACGTCGGGGGAGGCCAGCGGGTTGCGGGCGAAGGTCTGGAACAGCGCGCCGGCCACTCCGAGGGCCAGGCCGACGAGGGCGCCGACGACGATCCGGGGAGCACGCAGCTCCAGGACGATGAACTGCTGGGTGTCCTCGCCGAGCCCGACCAGGGTGCGCAGGACGTCGGGAAGGCCGATGGGGAAGTCGCCGCGGCCGAGGCTGACCGCCCCGAGGAGGACGACGACGACCGCGGCGCCGACCGTGACGGCCACGTGGCGCCACCGGACCCGCCCGGAGGCGGGGCCGATGCGGACGACGGTCTCCCCGGGCTGGCGGACCCGCTCGGCGGTCGCCGTCCCGGATCTCGTGGCCGGTCTCGCGAGCTGGGTCACGAGCTCTCCCCGCTCGTGCCCCGAGGTGCTCCGCCCGTGCGTGACCTCGCGAGCTCGGTCACGGGCCGGCCAGCCGGCGCCGGCGGATGAGCGCGATGAAGAACGGTGCCCCGATCAGTGCGAGCACGATGCCGACCTGCAGCTCGCCGGGGCGGACGACGACCCGCCCGATCACGTCGGCGACGAGCAGCAGCGCGGCGCCGAGCAGGCCGGAGCAGGGGATCAGCCAGCGGTGCGCCGGGCCGGTGAACGCGCGGACGACGTGCGGCACGACCAGGCCGACGAAGGCGATGGGCCCGCAGGCCGCGGTCGCCGCGCCGCAGAGCAGGGTGACCGAGGCCAGGCCGACCAGCCGGGCCAGCCACACCCGCTGGCCCAGCCCACGGGCGACGTCCTCGCCGAGGCCGAGCAGGTCGAGAGCGGGAGCGTTGACGAGGGCCAGCAGGAGGCCGACGACGATGAAGGGGGCCACCTGCCAGGCGACGTCGGCACCGCGGCCGGACAGCGCGCCGACGACCCAGAAGCGGAAGGCGTCCAGGCTGTCGGTGTCGCTGACCAGGATCGCCCGGACCAGCGCGTAGAACAGCGCCGAGAGCGCCGCGCCGGCGAGGGCCAGGGTGACCGGTGTGGCCCCGCCGCGCCCCGCTGAGCCGAGGGTGAAGACGAGCACGGTGCCCAGCAGCGCGCCGGCGAAGGCGAACCACACGTACCCGGCCGGGGTGCCGACGCCGAGCAGGTAGATGGCGAGGACGACGCCGAGCGAGGCCCCAGCGGTGACGCCGAGCAGGCCCGGGTCGCCGAGCGGGTTGCGGGTGTGGCCCTGGGCCAGCGCGCCGGCGATGCCCAGCGCCAGGCCGACCATGATGCCGAGCACGGTGCGCGGGACCCTCAGCTCCCGGACGATCACCGACTCCTCGGTCGGGACGCCCGGGTCGGTCAGGGCCTCCCAGACGGTGCCCAGGCCGATGCTGCGGGAGCCGATCGCGATGCTGAGCGTCGCGGCGACCACCACGAGGCCGACCAGGAGGAGCAGCCCCAGCAGGCGGGTCCGGCGCCGGCGGAGCAGGCCGCCCCGGCCCGGCGTCATCCTGCTCCCGGCGACCGGGTGATGATCCGGCCCCGGGTCGCTGCGGTCCCCACCGGGATCCTGTCGCCGCAGGACGGCTTCGGTCGTCGAGGACACGAGCGACTCCTGGGGCAGACGGCGAGGTAGGCCAGGCTCACCTTAGTCCGGAACCTCGCGCCGGTCAGCCGTGCGCTCCAGAGCGCTGGTCAGCGGTGCTGGCGGCGGCTTCCCCCGTGCCAGTCCTCCTGCCGGCCGACCTCGCCCGGGGAGACGCCGAAGGCGGGCAGCTGCGGCCGCTCGCGCAGGCTGCGCTTCAGCTCGGCGAAACCGGCGAAGTCGGCGAGCGCGACGACGTGGTCCCACAGCGCGACGGCGTCCTCCGGGCTGGGCGCCCGGCTGATCACCGGGCCGAAGAAGGCGGTGCCGTCCGGCGGGCGGAAGTGCAGGATCGGGGTCCCGACGTCCTTGCCGGTGAGCCGGAGGGCGGCGTCGGTCTCCTCCTGGATCTCGGCGTCCCAGGACTCCTCGTCGACCGCGCCGGCCAGCCCGGTCGGCAGCCCGGCCTCGGTGAGGACCTGCTCGACGAAGGCCCGGCTGGTGGCCCGTTCCGGCGGCGGCTGCCCGGCCGGGTCCTCGAACACGTGCCGGCCCAGCGTGGCGTAGAGCGGGTCGAGCGCCGCCGGACCGTGTTCCGCGCGGGCACGGGCGGCGACCCGCAGCAGCTGCAGCCCGGCGGTGTGGCCGGCCTCGTACCCGGGTGGGAACTGGGCGTCGTAGTCGACGTGCCGGTTGAGCAGCCGCAGCGAGATGAGCCGCCACTCGACGCGGTACTCCCGTTGTGCGGCGACCGTCCGCACCCACGTGCTGGTCATCCAGGCGAACGGGCAGACCGGGTCGAACCAGAAGTGCAGGTCGGCGGCCTCCGTGCAGGGTCCCGCCGTGGCCCCGTCCCGGGTCCCACCCTGAGCCTGCGAAGGGTGGGGAGGACGGGGTCCTTCCATGGTGGGGGGCAAGGGGGTCCTCTTTCAGTCGAGGCTGCTCAGGTCGTCGGGGACGTCGACCGCATGCTGGCGGAGGGCCTCGATCGGGACCACCTCCAACGCGCGGACGTTGGTGGCCGCCAGGACGACGCCCGCGGCGGCTCCGGCCTGGTAGGCCTGCAGCCACCGCGCGGCCACCACGCACCAGCGGTCCCCGGGGCGCAGGCCGGGGAAGCCGTACTCGGGCCGCGGGGTGGTGAGGTCGTTGCCGAGGTCCCGCTGCAGGGTCAGGAACTCCGCCGAGACGACGGCACACACGGTGTGGCTGCCCAGGTCGTCGGGCCCGCTGCTGCAGGAGCCGGTGCGGTAGAAGCCGGTGAGCGGCTCCGTGCCACACGGCTGCAGCGGCCCACCGAGCACGTTCCGCTCGACCTCGGCCTCGGGCTCGCTCATGGGACTCCATCTTGCTGCCGGACGCCGGTGTGCGCCCAGCGTGGTCTCGGCCCGCACGGAGGCCACAGCCAGTGCACACCAGCGGGACCCCGCCGCGGCCGGAGGTGGCAGGCTCCTAGCTGTGAGCGCTGACACGTCCGCCGAACCCGCGGTCCTCTGGCGGCCCACGCCCGAGTCGATCCGGGCCACCCGCCTCGCGCGGTTCGCCGACCGGGTGGCTCGGCGGCGCGGGCTCGACCTCGGCGACCCGCCGGACTACGACGCGATCTGGCGGTGGTCGGTCGAGCACCTCGACCAGTTCTGGGCCGACGTCGCCGAGTGGTCCGGCGTGCTGCCCGGCGTCGCGGACGACCGGGTCCTCACCCGGCGCGAGATGCCCGGCGCCGAGTGGTTCCCCGGCACCACGCTCAACTACGCCGAGCAGGCCCTGCGGCACGCCGCCGACGGCGCGGTCGACGGGACGAGCCCGGCGCTGATCGCCGTCGCCGAGGACGCCGAGCCGGTCGAGACCAGCTGGGCGACGCTGCGCGCCCAGGTCGGGGCCTTCGCCGCCACGCTCCGCCGGCTCGGCGTGCAGCGCGGCGACCGGGTGGCCGGCTACCTGCCGAACGTGCCCGAAGCGGTCGTCGCCTTCCTCGGCGCCGCGGCGGTCGGAGCGGTCTGGTCCTCCTGCGCGCCCGACTTCGGCACCCGCAGCGTCCTCGACCGCTTCGCCCAGATCGAGCCCACCGTCCTCGTCGCCGTCGACGGCTACCGCTTCAACGGCAAGCCCCACGACCGCCGCGACGTCGTCGCCGAGCTGCGCGACGCCCTGCCCAGCGTCCGGACGACGATCGCCGTCCCCCGGCTCTTCCCGGACGAGGTCCCCGACGGCACCCTCCCCTGGGCCGAGGCGGTCGCGGACGGCCAGGAGCCGGTCTTCGAGCAGCTGCCCTTCGACCACCCGCTGTGGATCGTCTACTCGTCGGGCACGACCGGCCTGCCCAAGGGCATCGTCCACGGCCACGGCGGCGTCGTCCTCGAGCAGCACAAGCAGCTGGGCCTGCACGGCGACGTCGGCCCCGGCGACCGCTTCTACTGGTACGCCTCCACCGCCTGGATCATGTGGAACATCGCCACCTCGGCGCTGCTCGTCGGCGCCACGGTCGTCGTCCACGACGGCGCGCCCGCCTACCCGTCCGTCGACGCCCAGTTCGCCCTCGCCGCGCGCACGCGACTCACCTACCTGGGCACCAGCGCCGGCTACCTCACCGCCTGCGAGAAGGCCGGCATCCGGCCGGGGGACACCCACGACCTCTCGGCGCTGTGCACCATCGGCTCCACCGGCTCGCCGCTGCCGGCCTCGGCCTTCTCCTGGGTCTACGACGCGGTGAAGAGCGACGTCTTCCTCGGTTCGATCTCCGGCGGCACCGACGTCGCCACCGGCTTCGTCGGCAGCTCGCTCCTGTTGCCGGTGACCGCCGGCGAGCTGCAGCGCCCGATGCTCGCCGTCGCCGCGGCCGCCTGGGACGAGCAGGGAAGGCCCGTCGTCGGCGAGCTGGGCGAGCTCGTCATCACCGAGCCCATGCCCACCATGCCGCTCCGCTTCTGGAGCGACCCCGACGGGCACCGCTACCGTGAGGCGTACTTCGAGCCGTGGCCCGGGATCTGGCGGCACGGCGACTGGATGGAGGTCACCGAGCGCGGAACCTGCGTCATCACCGGGCGCTCGGACTCCACGCTCAACCGCGGTGGCGTCCGCATGGGGACGGCGGACATCTACGCCGCCGTCGAGTCGATCCCGGAGGTCGTCGACTGCGTCGTCCTCGGCGTCGAACAGCCCGACGGCGGCTACTGGATGCCGCTGTTCGTCCAGCTCCCGCCGGGCGAGGAGCTGACCGACGAGCTCACCGCCCGCATCCGGGACGCCATCCGCCGGCAGGCCAGTCCCCGGCACGTCCCCGACGAGGTCCTCGCCGTGCCCGGCGTGCCGCACACCCGGACGGGCAAGCGGCTGGAGGTCCCGCTCAAGCGCTTGTTCCAGGGTGTCGACGCGGCCCGCGCCCTCAACGTCGGCGCGGTCGACGACCCCGCCGCCGTCGACCACTACGTACGGCTGGCGCAGGAGCGCGGTGCCCGCTGATGTGGCCGGCGGCCACCGCTCCGGACGGCGACGTGTGGGGCCACCCCATCGCCGGACCGTGACCGGCGCCATACCGTCGGAAGCATCCGATCCGCTCCCGGAGGAGGCCTCGTGCGCCGCCGTGCCCTGCTGCGACTCGTCCTCGTGCCGGCCCTGGTGGCCGCCGGCCTGCTCACCGGCGGAGCGGGCCCGGCCGCCGCGGCGGCCGCCCCGGTGCAGGTGACCGACTTCGGACCGAACCCCGGCTCGCTGGAGATGTACGTGCACCGCCCGGCCGGGCTGGGGAAGGGCGCTCCGGTCGTCGTCGCGCTGCACGGCTGCACCCAGGACGCCGTCGGCTACGCGGCCGGTTCGGGCTGGCCGGAACTGGCCGACCGCTGGGGCCTCACCGTCGTCCTGCCGCAGCAGACCCGCCTCAACAACGCTAACGCGTGCTTCAACTGGTTCGAGCCCGCCGACGTCACCCGCGGTCAGGGCGAGGCAGCCTCGATCCGCAGCATGGTCGCCCATGCGGTCAGCGCCTACGGTGCCGACCCGCGGCGGGTCTTCGTCACCGGGCTGTCGGCCGGCGGGGCCATGAGCGCCGCGCTGCTGGCCGCCTACCCCGACGTCTTCGCCGCCGGCTCGGTCATCGCCGGCGTCCCGGTCGGCTGCGCCGACAGCCTGCTTCCCGCGCTGGTGTGCATGCAGACCGGCGCGCCGCGCAGCCCGGAGGAGTGGGCGGCCGCCGTCCGGCGCGCCGCCCCCGCCGGCACCACGGACTGGCCGGAGGTCTCGGTCTGGCACGGCACGGACGACCGCACGGTCAGCCCGGCCAACGCGGTGGAGTCCCGCGACCAGTGGACGGCGGTGCACGGGCTGACCCAGACGCCCCGGACGACCACCGCGCTGCCGGCCGACACCACCCGCGAGCAGTACGCCGACCGTCAGGGTCGGGTCCGCGTCACGACGTACACCGTGGAGGGCATGGGCCACGCCGCGCCGAACGACCCCGGCACCGGCCCGCGCCAGTGCGGGCAGCCGGCCCAGTACTTCGCCGACACCCTCTGTTCCAGCTGGTACGACGGCGTGAGCTGGGGCCTCGACCGCCCCGATCGGGCGCCGTACCGGCCCGCCCGCGTCGGCTGAGCGGGCCCGCACCCGGCCGGTGACGCTGGTCCCGGTGGGTGACGGCGGGCTGCGCAGGGCACTCCCGACCGCCAAGGTGGACGCCAGCGCCCGCCCAGGACGAGGAGAGACCGCCGACGATGACGTCGACAGCCGAGACCCCGACCGAGACCCTGCCGCCGCAGCCGCCCGCCCTGCTGCCTCCCTGGCACACGCCGGAGCGGGAGGCGCTGCAGCTGCAGGCCCGCCGCTTCGCCATGGACGAGGTGCTGCCGGTCGCCAACGAGCTCGACCCGCAGAAGGGCGAGATCCCGCAGCGGATCCTCGAACGGCTGGCCGAGCTCGGGTACTTCGGCATCACCGTCCCGGCCGAGGACGGCGGGCTGGGCCTCGGCGTCTTCGAGTACTGCATGGTTTCCGAGGAGCTGGCCCGCGCCTGGATGAGCACCGCCAGCATCCTCGCCCGCTCCCAGGGCCTCGGGACCGCGCTCGCCGACGCCGACCGCCGTCGTGACCTGCTGCGCCGCAGCGCCCGCGGCGAGTGGATCGGCGCCATCGCGCTGTCCGAGCCCGACGCCGGCTCCGACCTCGCCGGCGTCTCCACCCGTGCGGTCCTGGACGGCGACGAGTGGGTGGTGTCCGGCCGCAAGCGCTGGTGCGGCAACGCGAAGGCCGCCGACTTCATCCAGGTGCTCGTGCGCGAGCGCGACCCCGAGCCGGGGGAGTCCCGGTCGACGGGCCTGCTCAACCTGCTGCTGGAGAAGCCGCGCGGGGAGTTCCCCGAGGGCCTGACCGGCTCCCCGATCGACAAGATCGGCTACCACGGCTTCCTGACCTGGGACCTCGCCTTCGACGGCGTCCGCATCCCGCGGGGGAACGTCATCGACGAGGCCGCCGCCAGCGACGAGGAGGGCGCCGAGGCGAGGCGGGCCGGGTTCGCGCAGGCGCAGCTGTTCCTCAACACCGCCCGGGTGCACACCGCCGCCCGGGCCGTCGGGCTGGCCCGCGCCGCCTTGGAGGACTCGATCCGCTACCTGCAGGAACGCGAGCAGTTCGGCCATCCGATCGGCGACTTCCAGGCGCTGCGGTTCGCCGTCGCCGAGATGGCCGCCCAGGTCGAGCAGTCCCGCGCGTTCTACCGGCAGGTCGCCCACCTGCTCGACCTCGGCGTCCCCTGCGAGAAGGAGGCGGCGATGGTCAAGCTCGAGGCCACCGAGATGTCGGTACGGGTGACCAACCAGGCCATGCAGCTGCACGGCGGCAACGGCTACACCACCGAGCGCCAGGTCGAGCGGCACTGGCGCGACGCCCGGTTGACGACGATCTTCGAGGGCACCAGCGAGATCCAGAAGCGCATCGTCAGCGACCGCCTCCTCCCGCGCTCCCCGCTCGCCTGAGAAAGGACCCCCTGCCCCCGCCACTCGCAGTAGAAGGACCCCGTCCTCCTCACCGCTCGCAGGCTCGCGGCGAGCCTCTGGACGGGGCCGCCCCGGGACGAGGCCAGGGAAACCCCGCGCGGCGCCGGGAGGGCGCCAGGCACCATGGTCCGCGCCGGCCACAGGGGGCGGCACGGACGACCGGGGAGGGGGGCACGATGGCCGGCCTGGCGCGGGCGCTGACCCCGCTGCGCACCCCGCAGTACCGCCGGCTCGCGCTCTCCCTCGGCCTGTCCCTGGTGGCCAACGGCTCCTGGGCGATCGCCCTGGTCTGGCAGGTCGTCGCGCTCGGCGGCGGACCGGCCGAGGTCTCGCTGGTCAGCGGGCTGACCGCCGGCGGAACGCTGGCCGTCGCCCTGCTCGGCGGGGTGCTCGCCGACCGGGTGCCGCAGCGGCACATCCTGCTGGCCGTGGCGCTGCTGCAGGCCGTCCCCGTCGCGGGGGTGGCCGTGCTCTCGCTGGCCGACGCCCTGCCGTTGGAGCTGCTCGCCGCCGTCGGCCTGCTGGGCGGCGTGGGGATGGGCCTGTACTACCCGGCCTATTCGGCGCTGGTGCCGACCCTGCTCCCGGAGGAGGACCTGCTCGCGGCCAACGGGCTCGAGGGGATGATGCGGCCGGTGCTGCACCAGGTCGCCGGACCGGCCGCCGCCGGCCTGCTGGTGGCCAGCGTCTCGCCCGGCGCCGCGCTGCTGGTCACGGCCGCCGCGGCGGCCGGCGCGGCGGTGTGCGTGGCCGGGCTGCCCGCGACCCCGGTCCGTCGCGAGCCGGCCGCCGTCCCGGTGCACCCGGTCCGCGCGGTGATCAGCGACCTGCGGGAGGGCTTCGGCTACCTGGTCCGGACGCCGTGGCTCCTGGCGACGCTGCTGTTCGCCTCGCTGATGCTGCTGGTGATGATGGGCCCCCTGGAGGTCCTGGCCCCCTTCGCCATCCGCGACCGCGCCGACGGCGGCCCCTTCCAGCACGCCCTGGTGCTCGCCGCCTTCGGGGTCGGCGGGGCGGTGGGCTCGCTCGTCGTCGCCTCCCGCCGGCTGCCGCGGCGCTACCTGACGGTGATGAACCTGCTGTGGGGCCTGGGCTGCCTGCCGCTGGCCGTCTTCGGCCTCGCCAGGCACGTGGCGCCGATGATCCTCGCCGGCCTGGTCATGGGGGCGGCCTTCCAGGGCGGCATGGTCATCTGGGGCACGCTGCTGCAACGGCGGGTCCCACCGGCCCTGCTCGGGCGGGTCTCCAGCCTGGACTTCCTGCTCTCCGGCGCGTTCATGCCGCTGTCGATGGCGCTGGCCGGCCCGGTCAGCGAGGCCGCCGGGCTCACCGCGACCTTCCTCGTCGCCGGTCTGGTGCCCCCGGTGCTCGCGGTCGTCGCCGTCCTCGTCGCCCGGTTGCCCGCCGACGAGCTGGCCCACCCGCTCGACCGTCGTCCCGCCGCGGAGCAGGTCGGCGCGCCGGCCTGAGCCGAGCGCGGGGGGAGGAGGCGGGGGAGCCTCCAGCTACTCCGCTGAGCCCGCGGTCCGCGGGGTAGGGACCGGGCATGGAGATCTCGGCCACCCGGCTCGGCGCCGGTCCCCCGCTCGTCCTGGTGCACGGCCTCGGCGGTTCCTGGCGGTCCTGGCAACCGGTGCTGCCGGCCCTGGCCGCCGAGCGCAGCGTCGTCGCCGTGGACCTGCCCGGCTTCGCCGGGGACAGCCCGCCCCTGCCGCGGCCGACGTTCGCCGCGCTCACCGAGGCCGTGGGAAAGTGGCTGGTCGACCAGGACCTGGCGCAGGCGCCGCTCGTCGGCAGCTCGCTGGGGGCACGGATGGTGCTGGAACTGGCCCGGCGCGGCCTGGGGCGCGGCGGCGTCGCCCTGGATCCGGGCGGCTTCTGGACCGACCGGGAGGCCCGCGTCTTCCGGGCCAGCATCGCGGCGTCCATGGTGCTGGTCCGGCGGATCCGCCCGGCGCTGCCGGCGCTGCTGGCCAACCCGGCCGGGCGGACGGCGCTCCTGCTCCAGTTCTCCGCCCGGCCCTGGGCGCTCGACGGCGAGCTCGTGCGGCGAGAGCTGGAGGGATACGTCGCCTCGCCCTCCTTCGACGAGGTGCTCGACGACCTGGCCCTGGGTCCACGTCAGCAGGCTGCGCCGGCCGGCACCCTGTCCGGACCGGTCACCATCGGCTGGGGGCGGCGGGACCGGGTCACCCTCGCCCGGCAGGCCGAGCGCGCCGTCCGAGCCTTCCCCGACGCCGACCTGCACTGGTTCGACCGCTCCGGGCACTTCCCGCAGTGGGACGAACCGGCCGCCACGGTCTCGCTGATCCTGGACCGGACCGCCCGCTGAGCGAGCGGGTCAGACCCGCAGGACCCGGGCCTCCCACGGCCGCAGGACGGCGGGGTCCTCCTCGCCGAGGTTGCCCAGCACCAGCTCGGCGCCGACCGCCTCCGGCAGCAGCTCGCCCAGCGGGTGGATCGAGCCGCCGAGGTTGCAGACGACGAGCAGCGTCTCGCCGTCCAGTCGACGGGTGAAGGCGTACACCTCCTCGTGGTCGGGCAGCAGCATGGTGAAGTCGCCGAGCGCGACGACCGGCTGCTCGTGCCGCAGCCCGATCAGCCGCCTGTGGTGGGCGAACACCGACGACGGGTCGTTCCGCTGCGCCGCGGCGTTCCACTCCCCGTGGTCGGGGTTGACCGGAATCCACGGCGTCCCGGTGGTGAACCCGGCATGCGGCGAGTCGTTCCACTGCACCGGCGTCCGCGCGTTGTCCCGGCTCATCCGCCGCAGCGCGGCCAGCACCTCCTCGGGGTCCGCGCCGTGCGCCACGGCCTGCGCGTAGTGGTTCAGCGACTCGACGTCCCGGAAGCCGTCGATGCTCCCGAACGGGGCGTTGGCCATCCCCAGCTCCTCGCCCTGGTAGACGTAGGGCGTCCCGCGGTGCAGGTGCAGCAGCGTGGCCAGGCAGGTGGCCGAGTCCCGGCGGTACCGCGGCGAGTCGTCGCCGAAGCGGGAGACCGCCCGCGGCTGGTCGTGGTTGTCCCAGTACAGGGAGTTCCAGCCGACGTCGGCCAGCCCCGTCTGCCACCGGCCGAACGAGGCCTTGAGGTCGCGCATCCGCAGGGGGTGCGGGTCGAACTTCGACCCGGAGTGGTCCAGCTGGACGTGCTCGAACTGGAACACCATGTCGACCTCGCGCCGGGCCGGGTCGGTGAACAGCCGCGCCTGCTCCACGGTCACCCCGGGCATCTCACCGACCAGCAGCAGCGTCGCCTCGTGGCCGGCCACCACCTCGCGGTGCATCTCCTGCAGGAACTCGTGGACCCGCGGCCCACAGACCACGGACGCCGAGGCGTCGCCGTAGGGCAGGCCGGGCAGCGGCGGCCCGTCGTGCAGCTCGCCGTCCGGGCCGACGTCCTTGCTGATCAGATTGATGACGTCCATCCGGAAGCCGTCGACCCCGCGGTCGAGCCACCACCGCATCATCGCGTACACGGCCTGGCGGACCTCGGGGTTCTCCCAGTTCAGGTCCGGCTGCCGGCGGTCGAACAGGTGCAGGAAGTACTCGCCGCTGGCCTCGTCGAGCTCCCACGTGGAGCCGGAGAAGAAGGAGTGCCAGTTGGTCGGCTCGGCGCCGGGTTCACCGGGCGCCATCCCGACCCGTGGCGGCCGCCACCAGTACCAGTCCCGCTTCGGGGAGTCCGTCGACGAGCGGGACTCCAGGAACCACGGGTGCCGGTCGCTGGTGTGGTTGACCACCAGGTCCATGACCAGCTTCATCCCCCGGTCGTGCAGGGCGGCGACCAGCTCGTCGAGCTGCTCGAGCGAGCCGAACAGCGGGTCGACGTCGGTGTAGTCGCTGATGTCGTAGCCGTTGTCGGCCTGCGGCGAGGGGTAGACCGGGGAGAGCCACAGGACGTCGACGCCCAGGTCGGCCAGGTGGTCCAGCCGCTGGAGGACGCCGCCGAGGTCGCCGACCCCGTCGCCGTCGGAGTCCTGGAAGGACCGCGGGTAGACCTGGTAGACGACGGCGCGGGTCCACCACGGGGGCTCGGCGGGTATCGGCTTGTCGGGCACCGCCCCAGCCCAGCACGGCGCGGTGCGCCCCGCACCCGGTCGGGCGGGTCCGGGCCACCGCCTCGACCGGCACCCGAGGTTGGTCGGTACCGCCGCCGGACCGCAGCCCGCCCGGCGACCCCGCCGAACCGCTGTTTGGATGGGGGAGCCCGTCGGGACCCACCCGGCACCGACCCCGAGGAGAACCGATGGCCGAACCCACCCGCCCCGACGTCGAGCCGCCGACCGGCCCGGCGCCCGACGACCTGGTGATCGAGGACCTCGTCGTCGGCGACGGCCCCGAGGCCAAGGCCGGTGACCTGGTGAGCGCCCACTACGTCGGCGTCACCCACGAGGGCGGCGAGCAGTTCGACGCCTCCTGGGACCGCGGCGACCCCCTGGAGATCCGGCTGGGCGGGGGCGAGGTCATCCAGGGCTGGGACGAGGGCATCGCCGGGATGCGGGTCGGCGGGCGGCGCCGGTTGACCATCCCGCCGCACAAGGCCTACGGCGACCGCGGCGCCGGCGGCGTCATCAAGCCCGGCGCGACGCTGGTCTTCGTCGTCGACCTCGTCGGCGTCCGCTGAGGAAGGCCCCTCCAGGGCGCCCCTCGTTCGCTCGGGAACGCACTGGAGGGGGCCGTCACGGTCCGGTCAGCAGGTCCGCCGCCGCCCGCAGCGCGCGCTCGGCCCCGACGGCCAGGTCCCGGACGACGTCGGCCGCCGGTCGCTCTGCGGTGACCAGGCCGACCGACTCCCCGGCGTAGAGCGGAGCGGCGGCCAGGTCGCCGGTCCGCCGTGCCTCGACCACCCGGCGGGTCGCTTCGGCGTCCGCGGCCAGCTCCTCCTCCCGCCCGTGCCACTCGCGGCTGAAGTCGTTGACCAGCGCCCGCCCCGGCCACCGCTCGGGCCAGGCCAGCCCCTGCGCCACGTCGAAGGCGCGGGTGAGCACGGTGTCCTCGCCCCGGGCCGCGCACACCCGGGCGCGCGCGGCGGGGGAGTTGAGCGCCTCGGGGCAGGCCAGCAGGGGCGTGCCGATCCAGACCCCGGCGGCGCCGGCGACCAGCGCCGCGGCGATCCCCGCGCCGGTCGCGATGCCCCCGGCGGCGAGCACCGGTCGGTCGGCCAGGGCCAGCACCTCCTGCAGCAGCGGCAGGGTGGCCCGGTGCCCGGTGTGCCCGCCGGCCTCGGTGCCCTGGGCGACGAGCAGGTCGACGCCGGCCTCCTGTGCACGGCGGACGTCGTCGGCCGTGTTCACCTGCGCCGCGACGGCAATGCCGGCCTCGTGCAGCGGCCCCACCGCGGGCGCCGGATCTCCGAAGGACACCGACACCAGCGCCGGGCGCGCGGCGACCGCGGCGTCGAGCAGCTCGGGGCGCTCGGCCAGCGCCCAGGCCATGAGGCCCGATGCCGAACGGCAGGCCGTCGGCGGCCGGGACGGCGGCCTGCTCGGCGACGAACTCCGGCGTGGCGGCGTTGCCCACGCCGATCGTGCCCAGGCCCCCGCCGAGGGAGACCGCCCGGGCCAGCGCTCCACCGGCCACCCCGGCCATCGGAGCTCCCACGACCGGTGCGGTCAGGCCGAACAGACGGGTCAGCGACGTGCGGATCACGGCGTCATCGTGCCCGGTGACGGCCCTGAGTGGGCCCCCTGCAGGGTCCCGCCGCGAGCTTGCAAGTGGCGGGGGGCAGGGGGTCCTTCTGCTACTGCGTCGCGGGGCCGCCCTGCTCGGTCCCGGACAGCTGCCGGAGGAACTCGTGGCAGCGCCGCGCCCGCGCGGAGTCCTGCTCCATGACCTCGCGGAAGAAGGCCGCGACGTCCTGCAGCCCGGCGTTCTCCGCGTCGCGGACGTATTGGCCGTAGTCGTGCCCGGCCTTGAGCGAGTGGTACTGCACCGAGATGAGGTCGTAGGTGACGTCCTCGAAACCGGTCTCACCGGTGGCCATAGCGGTCCTCCTCGCGTCGACTGTCGGGTCCCGAGGGGTTCCCGGCCGGCCGCAGCCGAAACGGCCCGATCCGCCTCAGCTGCGCGGGGCCTCGGACCACGCGCCGCCGGTCACGTCCCCGTCACCGGCGTCGTCGGCCGCGTCCCGGCCGGCGGTCAGCTCGTCCCCGCCGGTGGCCAGCTCCTCCTCGCCGGTGGCCAGCTCCTCCTCGCCGGTGGCCATGGCGTCGTCCTCGGTGGAGGCGAGGTCTCCGCCCTGCCCGTAGGCCCCGGGGTCGGCCTGCAGCGTGCGGGGGTCGTTCAGCGGGTCCGGGACGTCGGGGTCGGTGACGGTCATCCGTGCCCCCTTCCCGCGGGGACCGCCCGTGAACCCCGGAACCGCGGCGGCATCCTCCGGCACCTCGGGTAGACGTCTTATACGTAACGTCTCTCACGGTTACAGTGGACGTCCGCGCTTGTAGGCTCTCCGGAACCCCGGCCCGTCGCCGGCGCCCGGAGCGCCAGGCGGTCCGGATCACAGCTGAGCAGGACGAGCACCAGCGCCGGCGGCTCCCCGCCCGGTGTACCCAGAGGATGGAGACGCCGTGACTTCCGTGGCCACCCCCGGTCTCGAGAACGCCCCGACCACCCACGCCCGGCTGCTGGCCTGGGTGCAGGAGATGGCCGAGCTGACCACCCCGGACCGGGTCGTGTGGGTGGACGGGAGCGACGAGGAGTGGGAGCGCCTCACCCAGCAGCTGGTCGACGCGGGCACCTTCACCCGCCTGGACAAGAAGCCCAACTCCTTCTGGTGCGCCTCCGACCCGAGCGACGTCGCGCGCGTCGAGGACCGCACCTTCATCTGCTCGAAGGACGAGGCCGACGCCGGGCCCACCAACAACTGGATGGACCCGGCCGAGATGAAGTCGGTCATGACCGAGCTGTACCGCGGGTGCATGCGCGGCCGGACGATGTACGTCATCCCGTTCTGCATGGGCCCGGTCGACGCCGAGAACCCGATGTTCGGCGTCGAGCTCACCGACTCCGAGTACGTCGTCGTCTCGATGCGGGTCATGGCCCGCATCGGCGGTCACATCCTCGAGGCCATGGGGGAGGACCGGCCCTTCGTCCCCGCCATGCACTCCCTCGGTGCCCCGCTGGAGTCGGGTCAGCAGGACGTGCCCTGGCCCTGCAGCGACACCAAGTACATCGTGCACTTCCCCGAGGAGCGCATGATCTGGTCCTACGGCTCGGGTTACGGCGGCAACGCGCTGCTCGGCAAGAAGTGCTACTCGCTGCGCATCGCCTCGGTCATGGCGCGCGACGAGGGCTGGCTGGCCGAGCACATGCTGATCCTCAAGCTGACCAGCCCGCAGCAGAAGACCTACTACGTCGCCGCGGCCTTCCCGTCGGCCTGCGGCAAGACCAACCTGGCGATGCTCGAGCCGACCATCCCGGGCTGGAAGGTCGAGACCCTCGGTGACGACATCGCCTGGATGCGGTTCGGCGAGGACGGTCGGCTCTACGCGCTCAACCCCGAGTACGGACTCTTCGGCGTCGCCCCGGGCACCGGCTGGGACACCAACCCCAACGCGATGCGCACCATCGACAAGGGCAACTCGGTGTTCACCAACGTCGCGCTCACCGACGACGGCGACGTCTGGTGGGAGGGCATGACCGAGGAGCCGCCAGCGCATCTCACCAGCTGGAAGAAGCAGGACTGGACGCCGGAGAGCGACGAGCCCTCCAGTCACCCGAACAGCCGGTTCTGCACGCCGATCACCCAGTGCCCGATCCTGGCGCCGGAGTACGAGGACCCGAAGGGCGTGCCGATCTCGGCGATCCTCTTCGGCGGGCGCCGCAAGACCACGATCCCGCTGGTCACCGAAGCGCGGGACTGGAACCACGGCGTCTTCATGGGGGCCACGCTCTCTTCGGAGACGACGGCCGCGGCCACCGGCGCGGTCGGCGTCGTCCGCCGCGACCCCTTCGCGATGCTGCCGTTCATCGGCTACAACGCCGGCGACTACTTCGGCCACTGGGTCGAGACCGGCAAGATGCACGACGCCACCAAGCTGCCGCGGATCTTCTACGTGAACTGGTTCCGCCGCGACGAGGACGGCGGCTTCCTGTGGCCGGGCTTCGGGGAGAACAGCCGGGTCCTCAAGTGGGTCGTCGAGCGGCTCGAGGGCACCGCGGCCGCCGAGGAGACCGCGGTCGGCCACGTCCCGACGCCGGACTCGCTGGACGTCTCCGGCCTGGACATGACCCGCGAGCAGGTGGAGAAGGCCCTCGCCGTCGACAAGGACGAGTGGCGCGCCGAGGTCCCGCAGATCACCGAGTGGTTCCAGAAGTTCGGCGACAAGCTTCCCAGCACCATGTGGGACGAGCTGGCCATCCTGGAGCACCGGCTCGCCTGAGAGAGGACCCCGTCCTCCCCGCGCCTCGCAGGCTCGGGGCGGGACCCGGGACGGGGCCGCTCCCCTGCTCCCCGACACTCGCAGGCTCGCGGCGGGGAGCAGGGAGGCCGCCCTGCAGGACCCCGTCCTCCCCGCCCTTCGGCAACTCAGGGCGGGGCCCTGGACGGGGTCATCGGGCCCCCCTCGCACACTCGGGGCGGTGCCCCGGGCCCGTGCGGCGGCTCGTACGCCACCGGGCCCCGGCTCCGGACGTCGGTTAGCGTGGCTTGTCGTACCGGAGCTCCCCCTCACCTGAGACGACAGGTCCTCCCCACGTGCCCAACCCATACCTGCATGTGCTCCGCACGCCGCACGCACTGCCGATGGTCCTGGCCGCGTTCGTCGGGCGGCTGCCGCTGTCGATGGTCGGGCTCGGCTCGGTGCTGTTGATCGCCTCGGAGACCGGCTCCTACGGCCTGGGTGGGGCGGTTGCGGCGACCGGCGCGCTGACCACCGCCGTCTCGGGCCCGCTGATCGGCCGCTGGGCCGACACCCACGGCCAGCGCCGCACGCTGCTGCCGGTGCTCGCGGTCTTCATCGCTGCCGGCTGCGTCTTCCTGCCCGCGGTCAAGGAGGACTGGCCGCGCTGGATCCTGTTCGTCTCGGCCGGGCTGGCCGGGGCGTGCATCCCGCCGGTCGCCTCGATGATCCGGGTGCGCTGGACCCACCTGCTGCGCGGGACCCACCGGCTCCCGGCCGCGCTGGCGATGGAGTCGGTGGTCGACGAGTTCGTCTTCATCGTCGGCCCGGTGCTGGTCACCATCCTCTCCACGACCGGGCATGCCACCTCCGGCGTGGTCACCGCCTTCGTCCTGGCCGCGGTCGGCAGCCTGCTGTTCGCCGCCCAGGGCCGCACCGAGCCGCCGCCGCACGGGCACGCCTCCCGCAGCGGGCCGTCGGCGATCCGCAACCCCGGCCTGCGGGTGCTGTTCGTCGTCGGCGCCGCCGTGGGTGCCGTCCTCGGCACCCTGGAAATTGCCCTGGTGGCCTTCGCCGACGAGGCGGACGCGATGCCGCTGTCCGGCGTCCTCATCGCCGCGCTGGCCCTCGGGTCCATGGCCAGCGGGATCGGCTGGGGGAGCGTGCACTGGCGGCACCCGCTGCGCCACCGGTTGGTCGTCGCCCTCGCGTTGCTGACCGTGCTGAGCCTGCCGCTCTTCCTCGTCCGGGACGTCTGGCTGATGATCCCCTTCGTGGTGATCGCCGGGCTCGCCGTTTCGCCGTCCCTGATCAGCTCCTTCACGCTGGCCGAGGTCCTCGTCCCCCGGTCGGCGACCACGGAGGCGTTCACCTGGATCGGCACCGCCCTGGCCCTCGGGGTGGCCGTGGGTTCCTCGGCGGCCGGGAAGCTGGTCGACACGAGCGGGGCCAACACCGCCTTCCTCGTGGCCACCCTCGCCGCCGCGGTCGCGACGGTGGTCGTCGCCGCGGGCCAGCGGCTGCTGCACGTGCCCGCCGAGCACGCCGCCGAGCCGGCGATGGCTCGATGACCGACAGGGCGGAGCCCGTGGGAACGTCGCCCGCCACCCGCTCGATCGACGAGGTGCTCGAGGAGACGCGGGGCCGTATCGACCGGCTGGAGCCGGCGGAGGCCGCGGCGCGGATGGCGGCCGGCGCGCTCCTCGTCGACACCCGCCCGGTCGCCCAGCGGGAGGCGGACGGCGAGGTGCCCGGCGCGCTGGTCGTCGAGCGCAACGTGCTGGAGTGGCGCCTGGACCCGGCCAGCGATGCTCGGCTACCCGCGGCCACCGGCCACGACGTCGAGGTGATCGTTCTCTGCAACGAGGGCTACGCCTCCAGCCTCGCCGCCGACTCGCTGCGGGCGCTGGGTCTGCACCGCGCCTCCGACGTCGTCGGCGGCTACCAGGCCTGGGCCGCGGCCGGGCTGCCCACCACCCGGGACGGCCAGGCCTGACCCGGCCCCGTCCCGCCGCCGGGGGTGGCCGACGCCTCCGGGTGTCACCCGAGCGGCTGGGCCGCTGGCTGGACGGCGTCGCCGCCCGGCACGGCACCTTCGACCGCGTCGAGCTCTTCGACGGGGCCGTGCGGGTCACCTGTGCGGACACCACCGAGGTCACCCTGCGGACGCCGTTCGACTGGCGGCCGGGACCGGCGCTGCTGTCCTCGCTGACCGCCGCGGTCCGCATCCCGCACCGCGCCGCCGTCCTGCTGGTCCGCCGCGGTCGGTGGGCGGTCGGGGTGTTCGACGGCGCCGACCTGGTGGTCTCCAAGGTCGACGCGCGCCAGGTCCAGGGGCGGACGGCGGCCGGCGGCTGGTCGCAGCAACGCTTCGCCCGGCGGCGGGCCCACCAGACCGACGCGGTGGTGGGCGCCGCCGTCGAGACCGCCGCCCGGGTGCTGCTGCCGCACGCAGGGGAGGTGGAGGCCCTGTTCACCGGTGGAGACCGCAGCCTGGTGGACGACGTCCTGGCCGACCCGCGGTTGCGCGCGCTCGCCGCGCTGCGCCGCGGGTCGGCCCTCGAGGTCGGGGAGCCGACGAAGGCGGTGCTGCTCGCCACCCCGGAGCAGTTCCGCGCGGTCGACGTGCACATCGTGGAGCCCGGTGAGCGGTCGGTCTGACGAGCGGGGACCCGGCTGGGTTCGCCGAGGAGGGCCGGGGGACTCAGCTCCGGTCGGGGACGGCGCGTGGCCGCGGCCGTCGTCCGGAGAAGGACGGTGTCATGGCGTCAGCACCAGCCGGATGGGATTCCCCTCCTTGTGGGCGAGCATCTCCACCCCGCGCGCGGCCTCGCTGAGCGGGAGGGTGCCCGAGACCGAGCGGGACAGGTCCAGCCGGCCGTGCCGGACCAGCGACACCAGCTCCCCCACGTGCTCGGGGTCGGAGCCGTAGTGGCCGAGGATGCGCTGCCCGAAGTAGCTGAACTGGGTGCCGTTGCGGATCGTCAGTGGCTGGTCGGTCAGCCCGACCAGGACCAGCGCGCCGTCGCGCTCCAGGGTCCGCACCGCCTGCTCGCGCACCGGCGCGACCCCGGCGAAGTCGAACGCGTAGGCGAGGCCGGCGCCGCCGGTCAGCTCGCGCACCCGCGCGGCGACGTCGTCGGCCGGGTCGAGGGCCAGGTCGGCACCGAAGGCCAGCGCCCGGTCCCGGGCCGTCTCGACCGGGTCGACGGCGACGATCGGCGCCGCACCGGCCAACCGCAGCAGCTGCACCGCGTGCGCGCCCAGGCCGCCGATGCCCCACACACCGACCGGCTGCCCGGCCCGCACGCCGGCGGTGCGCACGATCGACGCCCACGGCGTCGATACCGCGTCCGGCACGATGCAGGCCTGCTCGAACGGCATCCCGTCGGGGACGGCGACCAGCGTGTCCGCCGTGGCCAGCGCGTACTCCGCCCAGCCGCCGTCGTAGTCGACGCCGCGGGTGTGCACCCAGCCGTCCTTCTCCTCGCCGGCCTGCAGCAGCACCCGCTGCCCCTCGGTCCACGCGGTGACGCCGTCCCCCAGTTCGGCGACCGTCCCGGCCACCTCGTGGCCGAGGGTGACCTCGGCACCGGCGAGGAACAGCGGCGAGAGCTGGCCCTCGATGAGGTGCACGTCGGACAGGCAGATGCCCGCCGCCGCCACCTTGATCAGCACCTCGCCCGGACCTGGCGTCGGCTTGGGCACCTCCTTGACCGCGAAGTCGCGGGTACGCACGTCCAACCGTCCGGCGAGCATCGTCTCGGGCATGGACCCATCCAAGGCCGCGGTCGTCGGTTCGGCGAGTGGGGGCCCGGAGGGCTTCCCGAGGAGGGCCGGGTGGGGCTCAGCAGCGTGGGGGGACGGCGACCGGCCGCGGTCGTCGGTTCGGCGAGTGGGGGCCCGGAGGGCTTCCCGAGGAGGGCCGGGTGGGGCTCAGCAGCGTGGGGGGACGGCGACCGGCCGCGGTCGTCGTCCGGTAGGACGACCGTGTTGTGGCGTAACGTCCTCCGACCGTGTCCTCCGCACCGAGCGCGACGACCACCGCCCCCGATCCCGTTCTCACCGCCGAGCGCGCTCACCTGGCGCGCGCGGCCGACTGCCTGACCGCCATGCGCGCGGCCGCCTCCGCGGTCGTCGACGCCGGTGTCGACGCCTGGGCCTCCGAACGGCTGGGCGCGGCCCGCGCCGAGCGGCTGCGGGCCCTGGCCGCAGACCCCGGCGTCCCGCCCTTCTTCGGGCGCACCGACACCGGCACCGAGACCTTCCACATCGGCCGCCGGCACGTGCGTGACGCCGACGGCACGCCGGTCGTCATCGACTGGCGGGCGCCGATGAGCCGGCCGTTCTACCGGGCCAGCGCCGCCGATCCGCAGGGCCTGGTGCGCCGCCGCCGGTTCGGCTTCGCCGGCGGCGAGCTCACCAGCTACGAGGACGAGCTGCTCGGGGCCGGGGAGCAGGGCGACGGCCGGCTGCTGCGGGAGGAGATCGAGCGTCCCCGCGGCGGTCCGATGCGCGACATCGTCGCCACCATCCAGCCCGAGCAGGATGCGATCGTGCGGGCGCCGCTGGCCGAGTCGATCTGCGTGCAGGGCGCTCCGGGCACCGGCAAGACCGCCGTCGGCCTGCACCGGGCGGCCTACCTGCTCTACACGCACGGGGGGCAGCTGGCCCGCACCGGCGTCCTCGTCGTCGGGCCGAACCGGGCGTTCCTGCGCTACATCGAGCAGGTGCTGCCCACCCTCGGCGAGGTCGACGTCGAGCAGACCACCGTGGCCGAGCTGACCGCCCGGGTGCCGGTGCGCGGCACCGACACCCCGGAGGTCGCCGTCCTCAAGGGTGACGCCCGCATGGCCGAGGTGCTGCACCGCGCCCTGTGGGGCTCGATCGCCAAGCCGGCGGACGACGTCCAGGTGCCGCTGGCCGGCCGCCGGCGCCGCGTGCCGGTCGAGCGGCTGAAGCGCTACGTCGACGACCTGCGCCGCCGCGGCCGGGCCGGCGAGGACCAGCAGGTGCTGCACCACGCCGCCGGCCGCGAGCGGCTCGCGATGCTCCTGGCCGAGGACGCCCGCCGGCAGGCCGAGGCCGCCGGCGGCAGCCCCACCGACGCCGAGACTCGCCGCGCCGCCCGCAGCCCGGAGGTGCGCGCGTTCTGCGACGCGGTCTGGCCCGCCCGGGACGCGGCGGCGCTCGTGCACGGCCTCCTCACCGACCCCGCCGTTCTGGCGCGGGCGGCGCGCGGCGTGCTGGACGACGTCGAGCAGGCGCTGCTGCGCAGGCCGGACGGACCGCTCCGTCACGTTCCCTGGACCGAGGCCGACGCCGTGCTGGTCGACGAGGTCGCCGGGCTGCTCGAGCGCACCACCGGCTACGGGCACGTGGTCGTCGACGAGGCCCAGGACCTCTCCCCGATGCAGTGCCGCGCCGTGGCCCGCCGGCTGGCCGCCGGATCGCTCACCGTGCTCGGCGATCTGGCCCAGGCCACCAGCCCGTGGTCGGCGGCCGACTGGAGCCGCACCCTCGCCGGCCTGGGCCGACCGGACACCGCCGTCCGCCCGCTCACCCGCGGCTACCGGGTGCCCGGCGAGGTCCTGGAGTACGCCAACCGGCTGTTGCCGGCGATCGCCCCCGGCCTGCCGGCCGCCACCGCGGTGCGCCGCGGAGCCGGGTCGCTGCGCATCCGGCCCGACGGGCCGCTCACCGACGTGGTCGGCGAGCTGGCCGCCGTCCCCGGGTCGATCGGCGTCGTCTGCGCCGACGACGGCGTGCCCGAGGTGGCCGCGGCGCTGGTCGCGGCCGGGCTGCCCGCGGCGGTGCTCGGGGAGGACGACGATCCGGGGCAGCTGGCCGTCGTCCCGGCGTCGCTGGTCAAGGGGCTGGAGTTCGACGCGGTCGTCGTCGTGGACCCGGCCGCGATCGTCGCCGCCGAGCCGCGCGGGCTGCACCGGCTCTACGTCGTCCTCACCCGGGCGGTGAGCACGCTGGTGGTGCTGCACTCCGGCGACCTCCCGGAGCTCCTGTCGGGCTGACCCCCGCGGTCAACCGTTCCGCGCCGCCCAGGCCGCGACCGTGGAGGTGAACTCGTCGAGGTCGTCGAGCAGGGCCACGTTGGCACGGACCACGTCGTCGTCGACCTCGGCGTACTCGTGGACGAGGACGTTGCGGAAGCCCACGGCCCGGGCCACCTGCTCGGCGACATCGGCCGGTACGACGCCGTGCCGGCCGAGGAGGCGTACCGCCGCGGCGTTGCTCTCCGGCATACCGAGGCCCTCGGAGGCGACGAGGTGCTGCGCTGCCCGCACGCAGCCCTCGATCGCCGTCACGAATCCGTACTTGACCGCGTCCAGGGCGATCGGGTCGTGGACCAGGTCATGAGTTGCGGAGGTCCTCCGGATGCGCTCGACGTCCTTGCGGACCCGCGCGAGGAGCCGGCCGAGCCGCTCAGCGTCGACCACGTGCGGCCACCGCCTGGAGGTACTCCTGCGCCATCTGCTCGATGTAGGGCAGTTCGTCCAGGTACCGGGTGCGGACGTCGGCCTCCCAGTGGACGCGCGTCGGGGGGGCGTCGTCGAAGAGCAACCGGCCCTGACACGCGATCCGCCCCGAGAGGTAGAGGGGGGCGGTCTCGAGCACGACCAGGTCGGTACCGTCGGGGAGGTCGACGCTCCAGGCTGCGGGGGCTCGGCCGCCGAAGTGGGCCGCCACGTCGGTGTCGCTGTCCGGCCGGGCGGTGCCCGCCGCGCGACTGCCGTGGAGGTAGCCGAAGACGGCCCCGGAGGCACGCAGCCCCGCGACGATCCGGCGCTCCTCGACGACCACGCCGACACTCTGCCACCGCGCCGCCCAGCGAGGGGCGTGCGCATACGCTGACCGGTGTGCCTGATGCGGTGATCCGGAGTCCGTCTTCCGCGGGTCCGAGCGCGATTGCAACCCCGCCGCCTGGTTGCGAGTAGACCCCCGTCGAGAACCGCCCCGCGGCCGAAGAAGGCGGTCAGGTCGTAGCCGGGGCGGGCCGCGTCGGGTCCGGCGGGGCCGTAGCCGGTGAGCGTGGCGTGCACCAGGCGCCGGTTGAGCCCGAGCAGCGTGGCGGCGTCCAGGCCGTACCTCGCCTGCCGCGAGGGCAGCAGGTTGCAGAGGAAGACGTCGCCGCGCACGGCCAGCCGGCGCACCAGGTCCGCGCCCCGCGGTTCGTTGAGAGCGACGGCGACGCTGCGCTTGCCGCGGTTGTCCATCTGGAACGCCGCGTCGATCGGCGTCTCGTCCTCGGGGACCTGCGGCTGCCGGGTGGCGCGGCGCATGGCGTCCCCGCGCAGCGGCTCGACCTTGACGACGTCGGCTCCCATGTCGGCCATCAGCGCCGCGGCGCCGGGGGCGGCCATCCAGTTGGCCACCTCCAGGACGCGGATGCCCTCCAGCGGTGCGGCCATCGCCGGTTCTCCCTCCGCCCGCTCCGGTGCCCCGGCGCCCGCTCAGCTCTGCAAGTAGTCGAAGACGCAGTCGGCCCGGCCCAGGGTGAGGTCGACCAGGATGTGGCTGGCCGAGACGACCTCGCGGAGGGGGAGGTCGGCCAGCGGGGCCAGGGCGTGCTCGAAGAGCTGCAGCCGGGCCGGGCCGGTCCAGGCGCCCTTGACGGTCATGTCGGTGATCTGGCTGCGGACCAGCTCGAGGATCCGCGGCCGCCGGTCGTACCCGGGCAGCATCTTCAGCGCGTACGTCGGGCGGCCGATCTCCGCGCGGGCGTCCTCGTCGCTCATCGGCCGGTGCTTGTAGCCCATCGTCGCGGTGGCCACCCGCAGGCTGCCGTAGTCGAGCGTGCCGACCAGGGTGTCGGAGTCGACGTACAGCCGCGGCGCCCCGAGCTTCTTCGGATAGGCGCTGATCTCCCGGCCGCTGGCGATCGAGGCCAGGCTGTCGACGTACATCCACTGCAGGTAGTCCGCGCTCTGCCCCTCGTGCTCGACCTGCAGCACCTGCCCCGACTCGGTGAACGAGCCCAGCCCGGTGACGTCGGGCATCCGCATGACCTCGAAGCGGACCAGTGGATCCCCCACGGTCAGTGGCTCCGGCACCAGCCGCCGCATCGCCTCGGCGTCGGTGCGGTAGAGGATGTTGAGGTACTCGCGGTCGGTGAACCGGTAGCGCCCCGCCGGGTAGGCCGGCGCGCCGATCGGTGTCGTCGGCAGCCGGCGCACCTCGTCGATGTCCACTGTTCACTCCTCCCGGTCGGGAGCCGCCCGGGCGGCGTCGCGGGCGTCGATCACGGCCAGCTGTGCCCGGTCGCGGGCCTCGGTCAGCTGCTGGTAGCTGCGGCCGCCGAACCGGCTCTCGACCTGGCCGCTGATCAGCTCCACCGTGGCCTCGTCCAGCTCGGGCTGCTCGACCACCTTCCACCCGCGGGCCATCCCCGGGCCCAGGTGCTCCAGGAAGTGCCGCATGCCGCCCGGCCCGCCGCCGAGGTGGAAGCTCTCGAACGGCCCCGCCGTCGCCCAGCGGATGCCGATCGACTCGGTGACGATCTCGTCCAGCTCGGCCGCGCTCACCACCCCCTGGGAGACCAGCCACACGCACTCCCGGAACAGGGTCGACTGCAGCCGGTTGGCCACGAAGCCGTTGACCTCCCTGTGCAGCACCACCGGCTTCTTGCCCACCTCGCGGTAGAAGGCCACCGCCGCCTCGACCGCCCACGGCGCGGTCCGCTCGCCGGGGACGACCTCGACCAGCGGCAGCACCTCCGGCGGGTTGAACGGGTGCCCGACCACCAGCCGTTCCGGGGTGCGCATCTCCCGCGCCAGGTCGCTGGGCATCAGTGCCGACGTCGACGAGGCGATCAGCGCCCGCTCGGGGGCGGCGGCCTCGATCCGGGCGAACAGCTCCCGTTTGAGCGGCAGCCGCTCGGGCGCGTTCTCCTGGACGACGTCGGCCCCGGTGACCGCGGCCTCGACGTCGTCGACCACCTCGATGCGGCTGAGCAGCTGTTCCGGGTCGAGCGCTTGGTCCGGTTGGGTGCGGGCGTAGTGGTGGACCGCCTCCGCCACCTGCGGGCCGACGTCGGACCGCGGGTCCTGCACCCGCACCGCCATCCCGGACGCGGCGAACAGCGTCGCCCACGACAACCCGATCGTGCCCGCTCCGACGACCGCGACGCTGCGCTGGCCCTCGCTCACGGCGCCCCCAATGCGCTCGGCCCCGCCCTGTGCGAATCGGACCACATCCGGCGTACGACGGCGAGCCGATCAGGGGCATCGCCGTTCCACACGTGACCGGTGATGCGGGCTCCGGTGCCGGTTGCCGGAGTGTGCGGCGCGGATGGTTGTGGGCACCGCGGTTCTCTGTTCCAGTGGGACCTCCACGGAAGGGGGCCCATGGACCTGCGCACGGACGCACGGGTCAGGACGCTGCTCACGCTCGCCGCCACGGTCGTGGTGGCCGGAGCGCTCGTCGCGGGACTCCTCCTCCCCTGGGTCGGCGGGCCCGCCGTGGCCGCACAGCAGTCGACCAGCCTGCTCGGGGACCTCCCCACCGAGCTCACCGTCGACACCCCACCGGCCAACACGGTGCTGCTGGCGGCCAACGGTGAGCCGATCACCCACTTCTACGACGAGAACCGCGCGCCCGTGACCGGCGACCGCATCGCCGAGGTGATGAAGCAGGCGACGATCGCCATCGAGGACGCCCGGTTCTACGAGCACCACGGCCTCGACGTCCAGGGCACGATGCGCGCGCTGGTCACCAACATCGCCGCCGGCGGCGTGCAGGAGGGCGGGTCGACCCTCACCCAGCAGCTGGTCAAGCAGACCCTGCTGCAGACCGCGGACACCCCCGAAGAGCGCCGCGCGGCCACCGAGCAGACCCTGGGCCGCAAGCTCCGAGAGGCCCGGCTGGCGCTGGCTCTGGAGGACACCTACTCCAAGGACGAGCTGCTCACCCGCTACCTCAACGTCGTCTACTTCGGGCAGAACGCCTACGGCGTGCAACCGGCCGCGCGCGCCTTCTTCGGCGTCGACGCCATCGACCTCGACCTGCCGCAGGCGGCCCTGCTGGCCGGCCTGGCGCAGAGCCCGACCGCCGACGACCCGTTCACCGACCCCGAGGCGGCGACCGCGCGGCGCAACGAGGTCATCTCCCGGATGGCCGAGCAGGGCTACATCGACCAGGCCCAGGCCGCCGCCGCGCAGGCCGCCCCGCTGGGTCTCGCGCCGGCCCCGTCCCCCCGCCGCGGCTGCGTCGAGGCCAGCGTCGGCCCCTTCGTCTGCGACTTCGTGCAGCGCTACCTCGTCCAGGAACTGGGGCTGACCCAGGAGCAGCTGGACAACGGCGGCTACGTCGTCCGGACCACGCTCGACGCCGACCTCCAGCGGGCCGGGGATGCCGCCGTCCTCGGGACGCTCGAGATGGGCGACTCCCTGGCCGGCATGTTCACCGCCGTCGAGCCGGGCACCGGCCACCTCCTGGCGATGAGCGTCAACCGGGTCTTCGGGTACGACGCGGACGACCCGGCGCAGGAGTCGTTCAACCTCCACGTCTGGCCGAGCAAGGGCTCAGGGTCGACCTACAAGGTGTTCACCGCCGCCGCCGCACTGGCCCGCGGCTACTCCAGCTACTACACCCTGACCACGTCCGATCGCTACTACTCGCGGGTCTACGAGGACGAGGACGGGCGCTACGACGTGCGGAACGTCGGCCGGTTCCGGTCCACGCTGGACCTGACCACCGCGCTGTACCAGTCGTCGAACACCTACTTCCTGGCTCTCGAGGACGCCCTCGGCAGCGTCGAGGAGCCGGTGCGGATGGCCGAGCGGATGGGGCTGTTCCAGTTCAGCGACCCGGAGCTGCCGCAGCAGATCATCGACGAGAACCGCGGGTCGTTCACCTTCGGCGCGGAGGCCACCAGCCCGCTCGCCCTGGCCAGCGCCTACTCGACCCTGGCGGCCAGCGGCACCCGGTGCGACGTCGTTCCGGTGACCGCCGTCCTCGACCGGCACGGCGAGCCGGCGGTCGGCCGGGACGGCGAGCCGCTCCCGCTCGGCGACCGCTGCACCCCCGAGGCGATCCCGCCGGGCGTGGCGAACACCCTCAACCAGATGCTGCGCAAGGACGTGGAGCCGGGGCATTCGGGTGCGACCGGCACCCGCGCCCACGTCCCCGGCCACCAGATCGCCGGCAAGACCGGCACGGCCCAGGACAACGACTCCATCGCCTTCGTCGGGTACACCCCGGAGATCGCCGCCAGCGTGATGGTGCTCAACCCGAAGGAGAAGGAGAACGTCGGCGGGTTCGGCGGCGGCAAGGCGGCCACCGTCTGGCACGACGCGATGGCACCGATCCTGGAGGCCCGGGGCAGCGGGGAGTTCCCGCCGGCCGACGAGGTGGTGGAGAACGGCAACACCCGCCCCGTGCCGGGCTGCTCGTCGGTGCGGGCCTGCCAGGCGGAGCTGTCCGACGCCGGCTTCGAGCACCGGACGGTGCGGGTGGACAGCGCGCGGCGCTCGGGAACCCTGCTGGGCACCAGCCCCCCGCGCGGCGGCCGGGCGGTGCAGGACCAGGTCGTCACCATCCTGGTCAGCAACGGCGAGGACTACGTTCCGCCCCGGCCGGCGCCTCGGCCCGCGCCCCCGCCGGCGCCACAGCCGGCGCCACAGCCGGCGCCCGAGCCGGCGCCACGGCCGGAGTCCCCGGCGCCGCCTGCGCCGCCGACACCGGTCCCACCGCCGACACCGGCACCTCCGCCGGGGCCGCAGCCGGATGCGTCGATGCCCGCTCAGGAGCCGGAGGAGCCGGTCGAGGACTGACCACCCGAGCGGAGCCGGTCGTCGAGCGACTGGGTCAGCAGCCACCCGCCGATCACCACCAGGTGGAGCAGGAACAGCCACAGGCTGATCGCCACGACCGCGCCCACGGCCGTCAGGCCGCCGAACGGTGCCCCCAGCGCCAGGGGCAGGGCCAGGAACAGCACGAAGCCCTGCAGGAAGCCCGACAGGCAGGCGGCGGTGAACAGCACGCCGGAGACCAGGGCCGGCCAGCGCAGCCGGCCGGCGGCGACAACGCCGAAGCCCCACAGCAGCGGAGCGGTGAGCGTGAACAGCACCGAGTAGTAGCCGACGGCGAGGCTGCCCAGCGCGCTGCCCCGCTCGGTGAGCTCCACCATCGCCGAGGCCGCCAGGAGCAGCGGGTACATGAGCAGCGGCGTGACCAGCACCAGCGGCAGCGCCAGCAGGCGGCCGCGCCAGCCGGTCAGCGTGTCCCGCCGCGGGGTGAACCGCAGCAGCGCCCGGCGCAGCCCCTCGCCGTAGAACGACAGCGGGACGAGCGCCAGCACGAAGCCGAGCGGGTCCAGGCCGGTCCCCGCGGCGGCGAGTGTCCGCAGGGCCTCGGGGGCGCCGAGCTCCGAGGGGAGCAGCTGGGCCAGCCGGTCGCCGAGCCCACGCACCCGGTCGGGGGAGGTGAGCAGCGCGGTCAGCGAGAAGGCGACGACCAGCAGCGGGACCACGGCGATGCCGGCGTAGAAGGTCAGCCCGGCGGCGATCAGCGCGACATCCCGGCCGCGGGCCAGCTCGGCGGCGCCGTGCAGGAGGGACGCCGTCTCGGCGCGCAGCCGGCGCGCCGTCCGGGACGACCTCAGCACCGGTCCAGCAGGTGACGGGCAGCCGCGTACCCGCCCAGGCCGCTGACCGCCCCGCCGCGCACCGTGCCGCCCGAGGAGGCGGCGACCACCCGTGGGTACGGCGTTGCCACGCCCCAGGCACCCACCTCGTCCGGCGCCGCGGCGACCGGCCAGGACAGGTCCCCGTGGAAGATGTGGCCGCCCGGCATCGCCAGCGAGTCCTCGACGTCCAGCGGCGAGGCCGCCTGCAGGCACGGCCGCCCGTCCGCGTCGCGGGCCAGGCAGTCCAGAAGCGGCTCGGCCAGGTGCGCGTCGAGCTGGGCGACCACCCGGCGCACCGCCTCGTCCCGGGTGCCCACCGGGTCCCGGCGGAACAGCGCGGCCGGGGTGTGCAGGCCGAAGAGGGTGAGCGTGTGGCAGCCCGCGGCCCGCTCGGCCGGCCCGAGCACCGAGGGGTCGGACAGCGAGTGGCAGTACACCTCGAACGGGACGACGTCGGGCAGCCGACCGGCAGCGGCCTGCGCGTGCGCGGCGTCGAGCTGGGAGGCGGCCTCGTCGACGTGGAACGTCCCGGCGAACGCGACCGCCGGGTCGACGCCGGAGCGCAGCCGAGGAAGCCGGGCGAGCACCATGTTCACCTTGAGCTGGGCGCCGTCGACGGAGGGGCGGGGCGCGGCCCCGGTGAGCCGGTCGAGCACGTCCGGGGCGGCGCCGCCGACGACCCAGCCGGCGTCCACCGCCCGCTCGGCGCCGTCGTCGTCGGTCCAGTGCACGGTGACGCCGTCCGCCCGCGGCTCCAGCGCCGTCACCTCGGCCCGGGTGACCAGCTCGGCGCCGGCGCTCCGCGCCGCGGCGGCCATCGCGCCGGAGAGCACACCCATCCCCCCGACCGGCACCCGCCAGCGCCCGGTGCCGTTGCCGACGACGTGGTACAGGAAGCAGCGCCCGGCCGGGCCGTCAGCGGCGTGCACGTCGGCGAACGTGCCGATCAGCCCGTCGGAGAGCGCCACCCCGCGGACGACGTCGTGCGACAGCTCGTCGGCGACGACGTCGGCCAGCGGCCGCTCCCGCAGGTCGTGCCACAGCCCGGGGTCGCGCAGCCGCCCGGCGAGCTCGGCGGGCGAGAGCAGCGGCTCGGTGAGGGTGGGGGCGAGGTCCTCGGCCAGCGTCGCCACCCGCCCGTGAAACCGCTGCCACGCGGCGAACTCCGCGTCCGAGCCGGTGAGGGCCCGGAAGGACCCGGCGGTGGGCGCGCCCTCGTCCCGCTCGACGAGCAGGCCGGGACCACCGGGGACGGCGGTGTACGAGGCGACCGCGCGGTCGGCAAGAGTCACCTGCAGGTCGAGGTCGGCGACGATGCGGTCGGGCAGCAGGCTCACCAGGTAGGCGTAGGCCGAGAGCCGGACGTCGACCCCGGGGAACACCTGCCGGCTGACCGCGGCGCCGCCGACCTCCGGCAGCCGCTCGAGGACCAGCACCGACCAGCCGGCGCGGGCCAGGTAGGCCGCGGCCACCAACCCGTTGTGCCCGGCCCCCACGACGACGGTGTCGAATCGACGCGCGCTCACCGGCGGACCGTAGCCGGTACGCGGGGGCTCGGTTCTCGCGGTCGTCCTCGCGTCGTCCTGCGTCCGGCGCACCTCGTCCGTCACATCCGCCCCGCCTGTTGCCCGCGGCCAGCGGAGTTGAGTCGAAGTCCCACGAAATCACATTCGGGTAATTGTCACGGCCGGGTCACGCCCCTTACCGTCTGTGTGTCCGACGGGGCGCTCCGTCACCAGCCTGGGTGACACCCCGCGGTCGCCGCCGAGCCGGCGCTCTCCTCCCCGGGAGCGCGGGGCCGGGGACCCACCGCACCACTGGGGTGAAGCGCACCCGGCCGCACGTGCCGGACGCGCCGGGCGACGCCATGCCCGAACCCGTCAGCTGACCCGGTAGGCGGCTCGCAGCAGAACGGAGTGCCGCCGCACCATGGCGACCCCTCGCACCGCCCGCCGGGCTGCCCTCGTCCTCGCTGCGGCCCTCGGACTCGCGTTCGCCCCCGCTCCCGCCGGCGCCGAGGAGCCGACCACCGCTGCAGAGGCCGCCGCTCTGGTCGCCGCCCGCGGGCACGACCTCGAGGTCCTCACCGAGGACTTCCTCGAGGCGCGTGAGGCGCTGAAGGCCCAGCAGGCGGCCGCCGAGGCCGCCGCCGCGGCGGTGACCGAGGCGCAGACGGCCGTCACCGCCGCCCAGGAGCACATCCGCGGCATCGCCCGCACCGCCTTCACCAGCGAGAGCATGGGGTCGCTCCAGGCGCTCATGACCAGTACCTCCGCCGACGAGTTCGTCAACCGGGTCACCCTGCTGCAGGCGGTGGCCGGGCACCAGAACGGACTGCTCGACCAGGCCGTCGCCGCCGGCGAGGTCGCCGCGAAGGCGCAGGTCGTGGCCGACCGGGCCGCCGGCGAGGCGCAGCAGCAGTACGACACGGTGGCCCGCCAGCAGGCCGACCTGCAGGCGCAGATCGCCGCGTACCAGGCCGACTTCGCCCGGCTGTCCGCCGACGAGCGGCGGGCCGCGCTCGATGCCGCGGCGGTCGCGCACGGCGCCGGCGAGGGCGGTCGGGCGGACGAGACGGCCGACGGCGGGCGGGCGGACGGGACGGCCGACGGCGGGCGGGCCAGCCGCACCGAGCGCGAGGCGCCGGCGGCCCCTGCCTCCGCTCCGGTGGTGGCCGCCGGCGGGGCGGTCCAGAAGGCGATCGACACGGCGCTGGCCCAGCGCGGCAAGCCCTACGTCTGGGCGGCGGGTGGCCCGAACTCGTTCGACTGCTCGGGCCTGGTCCAGTACGCGTTCGGAGCGGCCGGCATCAGCCTGCCGCACTCCAGCCGCATGCAGTCGTCCATGGGGACGCCGGTCTCCCGGTCCGAGGCCCGCCCCGGCGACCTGGTCGCCTTCTACAGCCCGGTGAGTCACATCGGCATCTACCTGGGCGACGGCCAGATGGTCCACGCCCCGACCTCCGGCGACGTCGTGAAGGTCGCCAGCGTGGACAACATGGGCGCGACGCCGAAGTTCAACCGCATCGCCGTGTGAGCCCCCTGCTGTCGGTTTCCGCGGAAACCGACAGCAGGTCGGTGCCCGGCCCGTGGACCTGCTGGAGCAGGCCCCGGACGAAGCGGGCGCGGGCGCCGCCGGGCAGGGCCACCTCCCAGCGGGTGGCGCCGGGGTCGACGCTCTCCGCGCCGGGCAGGCCGACCACGTCGTCGAGCACGTGCTCCCAGACCCGCAGCCGACCCCGTGTCGCCCGCAGCACCGGCGAGCCCGGCGACCAGGTCGGGCCGCAGGTCGGCCATCCGGCGCAGCAGCGCCAGGCATAACTCGCGCCGCGCCAGACCTCGTACGGGCCCCGACCCTGCCAGGTGGTGGGGGTCACGATGGTGGGCCGGGCCGGTGCGGTCCGGCGTCAGGGACCATGAGGCCGTGAACCCGCACGCCGTCGCCCTCGCCTTCCGTGCCGTCGCCCTCGCCGAGGCGTGCTCCTGGGTGGGGCTGCTGGCCGGGATGTTCGTGAAGTACGTGCTGGAGACCTCCGAGCGCGGCGTGCAGATCTTCGGCCCGATCCACGGCGGGATCTTCATCGCCTACGTGCTGGTCGCCGTCGTGGCCGCCCGGGTGCTGCGCTGGAACGCGACGACCACGCTGCTGGCCCTCGCCGCGTCGGTGCCGCCGTTGGTCACCCTCTGGTTCGACCGCTGGGCCACCCGCACCGGCCGGCTGCCGCTGCCCGCGCCCGCGCCGACGTCCTGACCCGCGGGCTCGCTACGGTCCCGGTCGTGCCCGAGCCTGTGCTGCCGTCCACCGCCCGCCTGTTGCTCGCCCGCACCGCCCGGGTCCAGCGCGACGGCCGGGCGCCCAGCCTCGTCGCCGGCGTCGTCCGGGACGGCGGCCTGGCCTGGTCCGCCGGCCGCGGCGACGTCCCGGAGCCGCACACCGACGTCCAGTACCGGCTCGGGTCGATCAGCAAGACGGTCACCGCGGTCGCCGTCCTCCGACTGCGCGACGAGGGACGGCTGCACCTCGACGACCCGCTCGACCGGCACGTGTCCGGCACCCCGCTCGGGGACCGCACCGTCGGCCAGCTGCTCGCCCACGTCGCCGGCGCGGCGGCGGAGAGCCCGGGTGGCTGGTGGGAGCGCACCCCCGGCGGCACGCTCGACGAGCTCGGGCTGGGCGAGGAGCACGTCGTCCTCGGCGCGGCGCGCCGGTTCCACTACTCGAACCTCGGCTTCGGCCTGCTCGGTGAGCTGGTGGCCCGGCTGCGCGGGGAGGCATGGGAGGACGTCGTCCGCAGCGAGGTGCTCGCGCCACTCGGCATGACGCGGACGACGCCGCGGCCGGTGGCCCCTGCCACCGAGGGGCGCGCGGTGCACCCGTGGGCCGACGTCGTCCTGCCCGAGCCGGAGCACGACGCCGGCGTGATGGCCGCCGCGGGGCAGCTGTGGGCGACGCTGGCCGACCTCGCCCGCTTCGCCGCCTTCCTGCTCGGTGACACCGGTGACGTGCTCGACCCCGCGACGCTCGAGGAGATGACCGTGCCCGCCGGCGTGGACTCCTCGGCGCCCGGGTGGTCGGCCTACGGGCTGGGCCTGCAGGTGCTGCGGGTCGACGGGCGCACGCTGGTCGGCCACGGCGGCTCGATGCCCGGCTTCCTGGCCGGCGTCTTCGTCGACCGCGACGAGCGCACGGGGGCGGTCTCGCTGGCCAACACCACCAGTGGCCTGGACCCGCTGCTGCCCGGCCTGCTCGCCGACCTGCGCGCCGCCGAGCCGCGGGTCGTCGAGCCCTGGACGCCGTCGCCGCCGCCGGTGCCGCTGGAGGTCCTCGGGGTCTGGTTCTGGGGCCCGGCGCCGCACGTGCTGCGCGCGCTGCCCGGCGGCCTGCTGCACCTGGGACCGCTGCCGGGGCGGCCCGGGCGGGCCAGCCGCTTCACGCGCCGGGACGACGGCACGTGGGTCGGGCTGGACGGCTACTCCGCCGGCGAGCCGCTGCGCATCGCCGACGACCACCTGGACCTGGGCACCTTCGTCTTCACCCGCATGCCGTACGACCCCGCGGCCCCGGTGCCCGGCGGGGTGGACGAGGGCGGCTGGCGGGCCTGAGCTGGGTCAGCTCGCGGGGTACAGGCCCGCGGCGTACTGCTCGCCGTAGTAGCGCTCGACGTCCTCGAGCCGTTCCCCGCGCCGCTCCAGCCGATGGGCGATCCGGGCACGGGAGGGGACGGCGTCGGGGTTCCATGTCGCGGGGTCCCACAGTTCCGAGCGCAGGAACGCCTTGGCGCAGTGGGAGAACACCTGCTCGACCTCGACGACCAGCGCCAGCAGCGGCCGGTGCCCCCGGACCACCATCCGGTCGAGCAGGTCGGGGTCCCGGGTCAGCTGCGCCCGGCCGTTGATCCGGAGTGTGTCGCCGCGGCCCGGCAGGACGTAGACCAGGCCGACGTGCGGGTTGGCCAGCACGTTGCGGTAGCCGTCCGCCCGCCGGTTGCCGGCCCGCTCGGGCAGCGCGATGGTCCGGTCGTCGAGGACGAGTGTGAACCCGGGCGGGTCGCCCTTCGGGGAGACGTCGCAGCTGCCGTCGGTGCCGCTGGTGGCCACCAGGCAGAAGGGGGACGCCGCCAGCCACGCACGGTCGAGCTCGTGCAGCCGATCCCGCTCCTTGGCGAGCGCGGGCGGGGTGGGCTCCCCGAGCAGCTCGCGCAGCTCGGCCTCCGTGGTGATCTCGTGCACCCGCGCAGTCTGCCGTAGCCGGCGCGCCGAGTGCTGCGAACTCGGGGTGATCGGTCGCCGATGGCCACGAGATCGCAGCACTCGACAACCCTCACAGAATCCATGGCCCCTGCGGGCCGCCTCGAACGATGGGAATCGCCGATTTCCATTACAGCCGGTCGAAGGCGTCCATCGTCGTCTTGACCACCGCGCCGTAGGCCAGGTGTGGCACGACGTCGCTGGCCCAGGCGGTGGCCGACCAGCTGCGCGGGTCGGTGATGCCGAGGACGGTCATCGGGCCGTTGGCGGCGACCATGACGCCGAGGGTGGTCAGCAGCGTGCCGACCAGCGGCTGGGACCGGTAGCCGGCCGCGCGCACCAGCCCGACGACGACGCCGACGCCCACGCCGGCCGCCAGCCCGGTCATCGGGCCCAGGCCCTGCACGCGGTTCTGCCGGGTCTCGTCGTCCCCCGGGATCGGGACGTGCGCCTTCTCCGCCAGCTTCTCCACCGTCTGCTCCGGGGTGGAGCTGCTCCCGCGGCCCCGGACGGCCATGTCGAGGTAGGTGACGGCGTTGAGCGCGGTGCTACCCGCCGCACCGGCCGCCGCTCCGCGCAGCGCCCAGCCGAGCACGCTGATGCCCCGTCGTCCCTTGCCGATCGTCCCCAGCGGGGTGCGCTTCGCCATCGTGCAGGACTACCCCGGAGCAGGGAGCACGTACACCCTGTTCAGCGCGGCGCCGGCCGGCACAGGAACTCGGCGACCAGCCGGGCGCAGCGCTCCACGGTCTCCCGGTGCTGCACCTCGTAGCCGTGGGTGGAGAGGGTGGGCAGCGACAGCAGCGCGGCCCGCGCCGTCTGGCCGCTGCTCTTGGACCGGCTGGCGTCGGAGTGGTAGGACTCCCAGACGGCGGCCCGCGGATCCAGCCCCAGCTCGCGGCCGAGCGCCATGAGGCGGTCGGCGACCGGCTTGCCGTAGACGACCGCGTCGTCGGCGTAGGCCACGACGGGTCCGGAGCCGGCCGGCACCTGGTACTCGGCCTCGACCGGCCCGACGTCGAGGGCGAGGGTGATCTCGCCGGGCAGGGTCCGGCTGGCGTACGTGGCGCCGATGCCGCCCATCTCCTCGCCGGCCGTGCAGACCAGGTAGGTGTCGGCCGGGGGACGGCGGCCCTCCTCGTGCAGCCGGCGCGCGGCGGAGACCAGCGCGGTGAGTGCGGCGCGGTGAGTGCGGCGCGGTCGTCGAGGAAGTAGCAGCGACGAAGTCGCCGAACTCCACCAGGCTGCGGCGGCTGCGGTGGACGCAGACCCGCGTGCCGGGGTGCACGCCGGCCGCATCCAGCTGCTCCGCGGTCCGGCCGGTGAAGGCGTACACGTCCTGCCACGACATGGCCCGGTCGCCGGCACCTGGCTTGGTCTGCCAGACCTGTGTCGTCTCCGGGGTGGTGTGCTCCGAGCCGAGCAGCAGGACAGCGGTGAGCTGCTCGGCGTCCCCGAGGACACAGAGCGGCCCGAGGCCGAAGTTGCCCGGGTACATCGTGCCCAGCTGGGACAGCCGCAGGGTGCCGTCGGGCTCCACCCGCTTGACGATCATCGACAGCTCGTCCATGTGCGCCGTCATCCGCACCACCGGCGCACCGGCCCCGCCGGTGCCGCGCAGCAGGCCGACGACGTTGCCCGCCGGGTCGACCGAGAGCTCGTCCACGAGCGGGGCCAGCTCCCGCCGGCAGATCTCCCAGACGTCGTCCTCCTGGCCTCCCGGGCCGTAGGCGGACAACAGTTCCTCGAGCAGGTCTCGGTCGGCGGGGCTCACGGTTCTCCTCGGCGGTGGGGACGGGCGAACCGCCCCCTACCCCTCCCTGACCTCGGCGTACCCGTGCGATCCGCCGGTCACCGGAGCGGGCGCCGCCGGCGCAGCAGCAGCTCCCCGCCGACGGCCGCGGCGAGCAGGACGGCGGCGCCCACGGCCAGAGCTCCTGCGGACGGTCCGCCGGGGAGCTCGGTGCCGGCCGCCCCGGACCGCGGCGCGGCGGTCGCGCCGGTCAGCTCCTGCAGCTGCGCCGCGACCTCGGGGGTCCACGTCGCCGTCCCGCCGCACAGGCCGGCCGCCAGCCGGTCGTCGTCGCGCGTGGCGAAGACGAGGAAGGGGCCCTGCCCGGCGACCTCGAGACCGCAGGTGGCGCCGGACGCGGCCGGCACCACGCCCTGCCGGGCGGCCACCTCTCCCTCGTGGACCGTCTCGACGACGAAGACGTGCAGGGCCGTCTCGCCGACCACCTCCCGGGAGACCAGCCGGCCGGAGAAGACAGCGTCGGCACGGGTGGCGTACTCCGCCGTCGTCCCCCCGGCGCAGCTGCACGCCGAGGCCGCCGGGGCCGGTACCCACCCCGCCAGCACGAGCAGCAGGGTGGCGACCAGACCCGTCGCGACGCGCCGCCCGCAGGACAGCGTCCCGCCCCGCCGCCCGCCCGGCTACTCCGGTCCCGCCGCCCGCTCCAGCAGCGGGCCCATCCGGTGGTCGACCAGCCGGCGCAGCGCCAGCGCGGTGTCGGTGCGCTGCACGCCCGGGATGGCGAGCACCCGTTCGGTGATCCGCCACAGGTCGTCGGCATCGGCCGCCACCACGCGCACCAGCAGATCGGCGACGCCGGAGAGCGCGGTCACCTCGAGCACCTCCGGGATGTCCGCGAGCGCCGCGCCGACGTCGGCCAGGCTGCGCTGCACGACCTGCACGGTGACGTACGCGCCGAGCCGGTAGCCGAGGGCCTCCGGTCGGACGCGGTAGTCGAAGGGCGCCAGCGCGCCGCTGCCCTCTAGCCGGGCCAGCCGCGCCTGCACGGTGTTGCGGGCGAGCCCGAGCCGCTGCGACAGCGCCATCACCGTGGCCCGCGGGTCCTCGGTGAGGGCCTGCAGCAGGCGGGCGTCGGTGGCGTCCAGAACCGGCACGCCGCCCAGTCTGACAGGCATCCGCCCCCTGGAGCGGTCATCGTGCGCAGTCCGGCGTCCGGATCTTGCGCAGATCGGTGAGTGGATGCCTGTTCCACGGACGGCCGGCTCGTGTCACGATGGTGTGAGTGGCACCACACCCGGGTGCCACGGGACGTCCACACCGCCCGCTCCAGCCGGTGACCCCGGCAGCGGCGGTGCGACGACGAGGAGGAGCACAGTGCGCGAGCTTGCGAGCGAACCCGTGAGCGCAGCCGTGTCCAGCGCGACCACCGAGGTGGTCGACCCGGTACCGGGGGCGGAGGCGCCGCACCTGCCCCGCCAAGACCTGGTGCAGTTGCTGACCCCCGAGGGGGAGCGGGTCGAGCACCCCGAGTACGCGGTCGACCTCGACGGCGAGGAACTGCGCGGCCTCTACCGCGACCTGGCGCTGGTCCGCCGGTGGGACGTCGAGGCCACCGCACTGCAGCGCCAGGGCGAGCTCGGCATCTGGGCCTCGCTGCTGGGCCAGGAGGCCGCCCAGGTCGGCGCCGGCCGGGCGCTGCAGCCAGGCGACATGGCCTTCCCCACCTACCGGGAGCACGGCGTGGCCTGGACCCGCGGGGTCGACCCGCTGCACGTCATCAGCCTCTTCCGCGGCGTCGACAACGGCGGCTGGGACCCGGTCGCGACCGGGTTCAATCTCTACACCGTCGTCATCGGCGCCCAGTGCCTGCACGCCACCGGCTACGCCATGGGCCTGCAGCGGGACGGCGGGGAGAGCGCCGCGCTGGCCTTCCTCGGCGACGGCGCCACCAGCCAGGGCGAGGTCAACGAGGCGCTGATCTGGGCGGCCAGCTTCTCCGCGCCGGTCGTCTTCTTTTGCCAGAACAACCAGTACGCGATCAGCGTCCCGCTCGAGCGCCAGTCCCGGGTGCCGCTCTACCAGCGCGCCGCCGGGTTCGGCTTCCCCGGCATCCGCGTCGACGGCAACGACGTGCTCGCCGTCCTCGCCGTGACGAGGGCGGCGCTGGCCGCCGCACGCGAGGGTCAGGGGCCCACGTTCATCGAGGCGTTCACCTACCGGATGGGCGCGCACACCACCTCCGACGACCCCACCCGCTACCGGCTGGCCAGCGAGCTGGAGGAGTGGAAGCTGCGGGACCCGATCGCCCGGCTCAAGGCGCACCTGTCGCGCACCGGCATCGCCGACCAGGCGTTCTTCGCCGCGGTCGAGGCCGAGGCCGACGAGCTGGCGGGGCGGATCCGCAGCGGCACGACCGAGATGCCCGACCCGCCGGGGACGGCGATGTTCGACGCCGTCCACGCCGAGCAGACACCGCACCTGGCCGCGCAGCAGGCGGAGTTCGAGGTGTACCAGGCGAGCTTCGAGGGGGGCTCGGAGTGACCGCGCAGACGCTCACCATCGGCAAGGCGCTCAACCTCGGCCTGCGCAAGGCGATGGAGGACGACGCCAAGGTCGTGCTCATGGGGGAGGACATCGGCCGGCTCGGCGGGGTTTTCCGGATCACCGACGGCCTGCAGAAGGACTTCGGCGAGGACCGCGTCGTCGACACCCCGCTGGCCGAGGCCGGCATCCTCGGCACCGCCGTCGGGTTGGCCATGCGCGGCTACCGGCCGGTCTGCGAGATCCAGTTCGACGGGTTCGTCTTCCCCGCCTACAACCAGATCGTCACCCAGGTGGCCAAGATCCACGCCCGCTCCCGCGGCAAGCTGGCGATGCCGATCGTCGTCCGCATCCCCTTCGGCGGCGGCATCGGCGCGGTCGAGCACCACAGCGAGAGCCCCGAGGCCTACTTCGCCCACACCCCCGGGCTCAAGGTCGTCGCGATCAGCAACCCGGTCGACGCCTACTGGGGCATCCAGCAGGCGATCGCCTCCCCCGACCCGATCGTCTTCCTCGAGCCCAAGCGGCGGTACTGGGACAAGGCCGAGGTCGACCTCGACGCTCCGCCGGACCCGCTGTGGGCCTCGCGCGTCATCCGGGGTGGGGACGACGTCACCGTGCTCGCCTACGGCCCGATGGTGAAGACGGCACTGCAGGCGGCCGACGCCGCGGCGGAGGAGGACCGCTCCGTGGAGGTGGTCGACCTGCGCACCCTCTCCCCGCTGGACCTCGACCCGGTGGTGGAGTCGGTGCGGCGCACCGGCCGCTGCGTCGTCGTGCACGAGGCGCCGGTGACCCTCGGGCTCGGCGCGGAGATCGCCGCCCGGGTCACCGAGTCCTGCTTCCACTCGCTCGAGGCCCCGGTGCTGCGGGTGGGCGGCTACGACACGCCCTACCCGCCGTCGAAGCTCGAGGAGGAGTACCTCCCCGACCTCGACCGGGTGCTCGACGCCGTCGACCGCGCGATGGAGTTCTGAGGCGATGCTGCGACAGTTCAAGCTCCCCGACGTCGGCGAGGGGCTCACCGAGGGCGAGATCCTGCAGTGGCTGGTCGCGGTCGGCGACACGGTCACGGTCAACCAGCCGCTCTGCGAGGTCGAGACGGCGAAGGCCGCCGTCGAGCTGCCCTCGCCGTACGCGGGCACGGTCACCGCGCTGCTGCACGAGGCGGGCGACACCGTCGACGTCGGGACGCCGATCATCACCATCGACACCGGGGGCCAGGGCGCTCCCGAGCCCGAAGGGGACGGCGCCGCGGCGGGTGCGGAGCAAGTCGAGGCCGGGCTGATCGGCGGGGCAGCGCCCGGCGGACGGACGGCGGTGCTCGTCGGCTACGGCCCGCGGAACACCGAGGCCCGCCGCCGCCCGCGCCGCGCCGTCCCCACGGCCCCGGCCCCCTCGGCGGGCGCAGACTACGGCTCCGGTGGCTCCGACCGCCCGCCGCTGTTGGCCACCGCGCCGGACATGACCGCCAAGCCGGTGCGACACGGTGGCCTGGAGGTCGGCCGGCAGGCCGAGGCGCACGCCGTGTCGGGGGACGCGGCGTCGTCCCGGGCCGCCGAGGCCGGCCGCCGGCGTCCGCGCCCGCTGGCCAAGCCGCCGGTCCGCAAGCTGGCGCGGGACCTCGGCGTCGACCTGACCGTGCTCACCGGCAGCGGGGACGGCGGGGTGATCACCCGTGCCGACGTGCAGGGAGCGGCGGCCGGCACGGCCTCGACCCCCGATCCCCGGCCGGCCCTCACCGCGGTGGCCGGCGCGCCCGGGGAGCAGCGGATCCCGGTCAAGGGGGTGCGCAAGCACACCGCCGCGGCCATGGTGGCCAGTGCCTTCACCGCGCCGCACGTCACGGAGTTCCTCACCGTCGACGTCACCCGGATGATGAAGCTGCGCAGCCGGCTGGCCGCCCGGCCGGAGCTCGCCGGGGTCAGGGTCAGCCCGCTGCTGTTCGTCGCGAAGGCCCTGCTGCTCGCGGTCGGCCGGCATCCGATGGTCAACAGCTCCTGGGACGAGGCCGCGCAGGAGATCGTCGTCCACGGGCAGGTCAACCTCGGCATCGCGGCGGCGACCCCCCGCGGGCTCGTCGTCCCGAACGTCCCGGACGCCGGGCGGCTCTCGCTCGCCGAGCTCGCCGGTGCGCTGACCGAGCTCACCGAGACCGCGCGGGCCGGCCGGACCACGCCCGAACGGTTGACCGGCGGCACGATCACCATCACCAACGTCGGGGTCTTCGGCGTGGACACCGGGACGCCGATCCTCAACCCCGGCGAATCGGCGATCCTGGCGTTCGGCGCCGTGCGCGACATGCCGTGGGTGCGCAAGGGGAAGGTGAAGCCCCGGCAGGTGACCCAGCTGGCGCTCTCCTTCGACCACCGGATCATCGACGGGGAGCTGGGCAGCCGGTTCCTCGCCGACGTCGGTGCGCTGCTGTCCGACCCCGGAACGGCGCTGGCCTTCTGAGCCGGGGTGGGTCCGCGCGGGTCGCCCGGGCGGACCCACCCTGCTAGCCGCTGGTGACCTCGACCGTGTCGGCGAGGAGGAAGGGCGAGCCTGCGTACTCCTCGAACAGGGGGTCCTCGAGCTCGATGCCCTGCTCCTCCTCGACGGCGAGGATCTGGAAGGCGGCCTCCAGCGTGCCGGCGACCCGGACGGGAGCCCCGGGCTCGACCGCGGGGACGGGGTCGGGGGTCACCACCACGATCGGCTCGACGGCCGGGTTCCCGGCGGCGGTCATCGCGAAGGCCGTCTCGCTCAGCACGTCGGCGACCTCACCCGACAGCACGACCTCGCGATCCAGGTATGCGTCGATGTCGGCGAGGAACCCCTCGTCGTACAACCCGTCGAAGACCGGCTCGACGAGCTCGTCGCCGGGGATCTCCTCGAACGGGATCTCCGGCTCGTCCGCGGGGGACTCGTCCTCGCGGACGTCCTCGAGCACGTCCTCGACCGGCTCCTCCTCCGCTGCCGGCGTCTCCTCGCCACAGCCGGTGAGCAGCAGTCCCGTGGTCGCGGCGATCGCCACGACGGCGGACCTCGTCCTCGGTCGGCGGGTTCGGGTGCCTCCCATGGGTCGTCCCCTCCTCGGGTCCCTCGATCCGTGTGGACTGCCCCGCCGGTGGCCCACCGCGACACGGCCACCGGCTTCGTCATCGAGCTGACACGGAACCGTCGTCTCACCGACGTCCGTCGGGCCGAGGAGCGGAGCCGCTGTCGCCGGACCGCGCCGGGACCGTCCCCGCCGCGGCGCGCCCTGCGCCGGGTCGCCGGGGCGTCCTGTCAGCAGCCGTACCGGTGGGACCCATCGCAGGACCTCCGTGCCGGGCCGGGGGGACGAGCCGCAGGACGGCGTTGCGTACCGTCTGCGGCCGGCCGCCGCCGACGTGGGCGCCGGGACGGGCGGTGAGGAGCGACCGGCGGGCGATCCGCCGGCACCGCGGCCGACGGGCCTGGTCGAAGGCGGCCGGCTCGGGGGCCAGCGGGACGCCTCCGGCGACCGGCTCCCCGACGAGCCGGCCCACGCAGAGGCCGTCCTCGAGGGAGGTGTTGGCGCCCTGTCCCATCGTGGGCGGCATGCCCGTTCAGGTCAGGGCGTGCCGGGTGTCGACCGACTCGTCGTTGATCGGTCGCTGTGCGCAGCGCCCACCACCTGGAGACACCGAGGGCCGCGACGACGGGAAGCGCCACGAGCAGCACCTGCGTCATGACGGTCGCGTCGGTGACGGTGTAGTCGGGGTCGCGGGCCACAGTGACCGCGCCGGCGATGCCGGCGGCTGCAGCCACGGATGTGAGCAGTTCGCCGGCCGACCGAACGCCTCGGAGATGAGGTCCGTCGATGCGGCACTGCTGGCCGTGCTCGCCCTGGACCGACCGCCTCCACCGGGCGGTCAGGGATGCCCCTGCACGGTGATGACCCACCTCACGATCGACTGTCGGGACCTCGTCTCCCTGGCGACGGGTGGATCTCGCTGGAGGGAGCGGGTGGGTGACCCCTCGGGCCAGGCGCACCAGGAGATGGGATGACCCGGGTCCGGCCATCGCTCCGCTGCCGCGTCCGGTGGCTTCTCCCTGGTCGTGCGTCGACCGACGGAGGACGTCCGACGCCGGTAGCGTCCGGAGTCGGGAAGCGCACGCTGGACCCCGATCGGCGAGCTGTCGCCACAGGGGGGTGACGTGACCGATCTCGACCGGCTGCTGGACTTCGCGGCCCGCTCCCGAATCCCCGAGGGCGGCTTCGGCTACCTGGACGACGACGGCCGGGTGCGCCCGGAGCGCGGCCAGGAGACCTGGATCGTCGCCCGCATGACCCACGTGTTCGGGCTGGCGGTGCTCACCGACCGGACCGGTGGGTGCGGACCGGTCCGCCACGGCGTGCAGGCGCTGACCGGCGGGCCGCTGCACGACGCGGAGCACGGCGGCTGGTACGCCTCGACCGCGGACGACACGAAGGCGGCCTACGTGCACGCCTTCGTCGTCCTGGCCGGGGCCACGGCCACGGCCGCCGGCGCGCCCGGCGGTCGGGAGCTGCTCGACGAGGCGCTCGACGTCTGGCAGACCCGCTTCTGGGACGACGCCGCAGGCCTGGCCGTCGAAGAGTGGGACGCGGGCTGGACGCGGCTGTCGGACTACCGCGGCGCCAACGCGAACATGCACGGCGTCGAGGCATCCCTCGCCGCCGCCGACGCCCTCGGGGACGGCGACCCCCGCGCCGCCCGGCTGCGGGCGCGGGCGCTGCGCACCACCGGACGGTTCGTCCACGGCTGGGCCCGCGAGCGGGGCTGGCGGCTGCCCGAGCACTACACCGAGCGGTGGGAGCCGCTGCCCGAGTACAACCGCGACGAGCCGGCCCACCCGTTCCGCCCGTACGGCGTCACCGTCGGGCACCAGTTCGAGTGGGCCCGCCTCTGCCTGCACCTGCGCGCCGCCCTCGCCGGGGACCGCCTTTCGCGCGCGAAAGGCGGTTCCGACTGGCTGCTCGACGGCGCGCGAGGACTGTTCGACGCCGCCGCCACCCGCGGCTGGGCCGCCGACGGGCGCGACGGCTTCCCTTACACGCTGGACTGGGACGACCGGCCGGTGGTGGCCGCGCGCATGCACTGGGTGCTGTGCGAGGCGGTCGCCGCCGCCGAGACGCTGGCCGCGGTCACCGGCGAGCCGCCCTACCGCGACCTGGCCGACCGCTGGCGCGCGCACGGGGAGGCCCGCTTCGCCGACCCGGTGACCGGCAGCTGGCACCACGAGCTGACGCCGGACGGTGCGGTCGCGGCGGGGACGTGGGACGGGCAGCCCGACGCTTACCACCTGGCGCAGATGCTGCTGCTGTCCGAGGGCCGCCCGGTCCGCGGGAGCGTGGCGGCCGCGCTGGGGTGAGGTCCCGGCAACGGAGGTGTCCTCCTCGGAGGGCGTGGGTAGAGCGACTCCACGTCCGAACCCGAGCAGAGGAGCAATCGTGGCCAGCGTGCAGGAAGCCATCGACGTCGACGTTCCCATCCGGGTCGCCTACGACCAGTGGACGCAGTTCGAGACCTTCCCGCAGTTCATGGGTGGGGTCGAGCGGATCACCCAGCTCGACGACACGCACATCCACTGGGTGACCAACATCGACGGCGTGAAGCGCGAGTTCGACGCCGAGATCACCGAGCAGCACCCCGAGGAGCGGGTGGCCTGGACCAGCACCGGCGGCGAGGCCAAGCACGCCGGGGTGGTCACCTTCCACCGGCTCGACGACAACAAGACCCGCGTGACGATCCAGATCGACTGGGAGCCGGAGGGCCTCGCCGAGAAGGCCGGCGCGGCGCTGGGCTTCGACGACCGGCAGGTCAAGGCCGACGCCAAGCGATTCAAGGAGTTCATCGAGAGCCGCGGCACCGAGACCGGCGCCTGGCGCGGCGACGTCTCCCGGCCCGACCAGTAGGACGCCTCGCCCCCCGGCCCCGTCCCCCTCACCCCGAGCCCGTGAGGGGTGAGGGGGACGGGGTCCTTCGACTGCAAGGGCGCCGTTCCAGTACGTCAGGACGGCGCCCGCCCCCTTCTGCAGGGGACGGGCGCCGTCGGTAAGGACCCCACTGTCCTTCACCTGCAGCGGGGCCTGCTCATGCGGCGTCGAGATCCTGGGCGACCAGGCCAGCGATCCGCTCGAGGACGGCGGGGTCGTCGCTGCTCACGACGATCTCCGTCCCCTGCTTCGCGCCGAGCGTCATGATCATCAGCGGCGACCCGGCGTCCACCGGGTTGCCCCCCGGCGTGGCCAGGGTGACCGGTACGCCGGCCTTGCCGACGGCCTCGGCGATGAGGGCCGCCGGCCGGGCGTGCAGCCCGACCCGGGAGCCGACGGTGACGGTCTGAGCGGGCATGGGTTTCTCCCTCGCTTCGGGATCTGGCGGTGGTCTACAGCCTGGCGGCTCAAGCCCGGGCCGGCTGGGTGACCGGGGCGGCGGCGTTGTGTGCGTGGGCCATGTCGACGGCGTCCTCCGGCACCGCCTCGGTCCTCGGCCGGCCGATGTTCTTCGCCACCGTGACCGCGAGGGCGCCGACGACCATGCCGATGACGATGGCCAGCAGGAACAGCAGGAAGTTGCTGATCGCGAAGAACACGAACACACCGCCGTGCGGAGCCCGCAGCTCGATGCCCGCGGCGGCGACGATGGCGCCGGTGGTCGCGCCGCCCAGCATCATCGAGGGGATCACCCGCAGCGGGTCTACCGCGGCGAACGGGATGGCGCCCTCGGAGATGAAGGAGGCGCCCAGCAGCCAGGCGGCCTTGCCGTTGTCCCGTTCGGCCGGGGTGTAGAGCTTCGGCCGGATCACCGTGCTCAGCGCCATCGCCAGCGGGGGCACCATTCCGGCGGCCATGACGGTCGCCATGATGACCAGCTGCTGCTGGCCGCCGTCCCCGGCGAGGCTGGCGGTGAGGCCGGTCGTGGCGAAGACGTAGGCCGCCTTGTTCACCGGGCCGCCGAGGTCGAAGCACATCATCAGGCCGAGGATGATCCCGAGCAGGATCGCCGAGGCGCCGGTCAGGCTGTTCAGCCAGTCGCCCAGGCCGGTGAGGGCCGCGGCCAGCGGCCGGCCGAGCACCAGGACCATGAGACCGCTGGAGATCAGCGTCGCCAGCAGCGGGATGATCACGACCGGCTGCAGGCCGCGCACCCCGGCCGGCAGCTTCCAGCGGCTGATCCACAGCGCGGCGAAGCCGGCGATGATGCCGCCGACCAGACCGCCGAGGAAGCCGGCGCCGATGGTCACCGAGACGGCGCCCACGACGAAGCCGGGCACGATGCCGGGTCGGTCGGCGATGGCGTACGCGATGTAGCCGGCCAGCGCCGGGACCAGGAAGCCGAAGGCGGCCTGGCCGAGCAGGGTGAACAGCGCGCCGAGGTAGCCGAGCAGGCCGTCGTTGAGGCCCTCGACGCCGGTGACGCTGGGCAGGTCGAAGAAGCTGTTGTTCAGGCCCCAGTTCTGCGCGTAGCTCAGGCCGTCGGCGCTCGGGTCGGGGTTGACGATCTGGTACCCGGCGAAGGCGAAGCCGAGCGCGATGAGCAGACCGCCGGCGGCGACGAACGGGATCATGTAGCTGACGCCGGTGAGCAGCCAGCGGCGGATCTCGCTGCCGGCACCCGGCCGGCCCGCCGCAGCGGCCGGCTCGGTGGCACCGCCGCCGGACACCCGGCGGGCGTTCGGGTCCTCCGCGGCGGCCAGTGCCTCGCGGACCATGGCGTCGGGCTCGTTGATCGCCCGCTTGGTGCCCGACTGGACGACCGGCTTCCCGGCGAACCGGTCCCGGTCCCGGACGCCGACGTCGACGGCGAAGATGACCGCATCCGCGCTGCGGATGACGGCCGGGTCCAGCGGCGTCGAGCCGGAGGAGCCCTGGGTCTCGACGTGCACGTCGACGCCCGCCGCTTGCCCGGCGGCGGTGAGCTTGTCGGCGGCCATGTAGGTGTGCGCGATGCCGGTCGGACAGGCGCTGACGACGACCAGGCTGCGGCGGGCGCCGGTGGAGGCGGCAGCCGTGCCGGCGGCCGGCGCGGCGGTGGGGCCGTCCGCGGCGGCGCTCGTGGCCAACATCCTGGCCTTCCAGCCGGACGAGAAGATCGCCCAGGTCATGCAGATCAAGGACTACGGGGTGGCCCCGTACCTGGTCCTGGCCACGGCCAACGGTCAGGTGAAGAAAACCCGGTTG